>NZ_SCOL01000002.1:0-307041 GCF_005503015.1 Bacillus sp. E(2018)
GTGGGGTGTTAGGGGGATGGGGATGGGGATGACGATGGCGATGGCGATGGGGATGACGATGGCGATGGCGATGGAATCTGGTTTGACCCATAGAGGTTGGAGTTTGACCCATAGAAGGTCAGTTTTGACTCATAGAATTTGGTTAGACTCATAGGCCGTCCATTTTGACCCATAGACCCCTGATTACGACTCATAGGATGGTGATTTTGACTCATAGGACTCGCTTAACGACTCATAGACTTCTATAAGAATTGGATCAGCATAAAAAAGAAGCCCCTTGCTCAGCAAGGGGCTTCTTTCAATCTATGATTTCTGTTGATAATCTTGGAAAATCTTCTTCACCTTTGGTACTAAATAGTGACTCCCGCCTCTTCCCTTCACATCTTCAATCATCATCGTGACTAAAAGAGACGGATTCTCGGTATTGTATGCCACAAACCAGCCTAATTCCATACCATTTTTGTCTTCTTTACTGGCTTTGAGTTCAGCGGTTCCCGTTTTCCCGGCAAGCGGCAGCTTCGCCATATAGGCGTCATTTGCTGTGCCATCTGGATTAGAGACCACTTTTGACATATCATCTCGAAGGATCGCTGCTGTTTCTTCCGATATCACATTTTCTTTCAAAACAGTCGGTTGATCTCCTGCTTCATCTTGAAGAATCTGCGGTTTTAACAGATTTCCGTTATTCAAAAATGGTGTATACGAAATTCCGAGGTGAAGCGGACTCATCTCAATCTTTCCTTGACCATACCCGCTATCTGCGAGCTGAACTTCGGTCATCCCCTCTTCACCGATCGTGGACGGATTCGCGAGTGGCAGATCTTCGCCAAACCCAAACTTTTTCAAACCGTTTACGAACGGCTCTTGCCCCATCTTAAGCGCAGCTTGTGCAAAATAAATATTATCTGAATAGATTAGTGCCTTTTCAAGGTTCACACTTGGAACAGCACTAACACGGGTAACCGTATATTTACCCCACGATTTATCTTTTTGCCACGACTTACCGCTCACATTCATCACATCGCTCGGATTAAGTGTTCCGTTCTCCATCCCGATTGCAGCCGTAATTGGTTTTAATACTGAACCTGGTGCATACGTATATACGAAACGGTTTAGCGAAGGATTTTTCGGGTTATCCCTCCATTTTTTACTTATTGCTTCGGTCATTCCGAGTGTGTACTCATTCGGGTTATAAGCTGGACTGTTCACGAGTGCGAGCACTTCTCCCGTTGTTGGATGGATGGCAGATGATGTTCCCACATCCCCTTTGAGTTGAGCATAGATAGACTTCTGCACGCCACTATCAATCGTCGTTTTCACGTCTTTACCGTTAACGACCTCATTCTCAGCAACAACCGCTTTTTCTTCTTTTTCACTCGTAAGTACTTTGATAACACCGCCCGCTTGACCACGAAGCTGTTCTTCGTACATTCTCTCAAGCCCGGACTTACCAACAAAATCTTGTGCGGTATATCCTTTACCTTCTAGCTTTTTAAGATCATCAGCGTTTACTTGTGCGATGTAACCTGTGAGATGGGCTGCCGCTTCTCCTAGCGGATACAGTCTCGTTTCAGCTTTCGGTGACTGAACGCCTTCTAGGGCGACTGCTTTTTGAATATCTGGGTTATCGGTCTGCATCTTCTTAATCGGCACGCTATAATCAGGTTTGACCCAAGGCTGATCTAGTTTTTTCTGAACTTCCTCTGGTGTCATGCCTAAGATTTTTGCGAGTGGGACAATCGTTTTGCTTTGGTCTTCCGGCAGTTCTTGCGGAACAATTGATACCTCGTAAGCTGTTCCGTTAAACGCTAGCGGGTTTCCTTCACGGTCTAGAATCGCTCCACGTTTTGGTGCGATGGACGAAGCTGAGATTCTATCTCCTTCCTTCATCTGAGGAAAGATATGTGACGGATTCCACTGAACTCTCCAACTCTCTGTATCTTCTTTTTCTTCTAGGTTCAGTTTTATTTTATGCGTGTAGTCCACTGGACCTGCAAGTGTGTTCATTTTTACGGAATACGAGGATTGAGCTTTCTTTTCCTCTTTTTCATCTTGTTTCACTTTCCCTGAAGCTTTAACCTTCAAATCGGCAGCCTCAATACCACCATAAATAGTCTTATAACGATCTACGAATTCTTTTTTCGTGATCTGTTTCTTAGACTTCGAATCTAGCATGTCATACATACTCTCAAAATCTTGTTTTTGCCACGCGGCCATATACTTTTTCACCGTTGATTCCGGCTTTGGCGGTTCAGAACACGCCGTCAAAAAGACAAAACAAAGTGCTGCTAATACGAGGATTCTATAAAAATTCTTCAAAACAGAACTCCTTTCCCTACCATTAAACAGTTGTTTAATCATTATAGCAGAATGTATGGTAATAAATGTGTGATAACGCCATGATAAAAAAATCACCTTGCACGCATAGATAACCATACGCACAAGATGATAGATTATTAGTAGTTAATACGCTTAGCACCGAGATATCGTTCTTGCCAATACTTATAAGTAAGATTACTGATCGTCACGCCCGTGCTCGATCCGCTGTGAACGAACTGATTATTTCCTAAATAGATGCCAAGGTGTGATGGACCAGTGGTATATGTTTCAAAAAACACGAGATCACCAACAGCTGGCTTAGAAACAGCTGTTGTAGCGTTCCACATCTGAGCAACCGTCCTTGGAAGTGCAACGTCTTCTTTTGCAAACACATACTGAATAAATCCACTGCAGTCAAACCCGCTCGGGGTCGTCCCTGCCCAAACGTAAGGCGTTCCCATAAGTTCTGCCGCATTTGCGATCACGTTGATCGTAATCTCGTTTGGCGTTTTGACAGGCTCTGGCTTTTTGTTCTCCACTTCGGTCATCTTGTCCAAAACGGTTTTGGTTACGATTCCTGTCACAGGTAAACCGTGTGCTTTTTGAAACGCTTCAACACTATCTTCTGTTACCGTCCCAAAATAGTCCGTAATCATCGGGTATGTAAAGAAGCCTAAATTCTTGAGTCGCGTTTGTAACTGTTTGACTTCCGGTCCTGTTGTGCCAAACTTCAAGTCCTTAGAAGTAATTGGCTGGGGTTGTGGAGCTGGTGTTGGCTTTGATGTTACTGGTGGTGTCGCCGGTTTGGATGGAGCCGGCGTTGGTTTTGGCTTAGATGGAGCCGTCGGTGCTTTTTTAGCCGCCACAGCTTTTGCGATTAGTTCTTGTGTTTTCGCATCAGCTACACCAGTAGCTTTTAACTTCTGACTGATCTGAAATTTACGCACCGCTTCTGTTGTGATCGTTCCATAATAATCGGTCGTTTTATAATATGTAAAAAAACCAAGGAACTTCAAGTCTTGCTGAAGCTTCATGACAGCTTGTCCTGTAGAGTTCAGCTTCATCTCTTTTGAAGAAGTGTTAGCCGCTGGGTTTGATACAGCTGGCTTTGACGGAACCGGCTTTGCTGTTATCGGCTTTACTTGTGCAGGTTTAGGGGCCGTATCTTGAAACGACTTCTGCAACAGCTTGCTATACGTATTCTTCCCCACGATCCCATCTACCACGAGTCCGTTCGCTTTCTGAAAATCCATAACTGCCTTTTTTGTAACCGGTCCAAAGTACGTTGTTGTTTGTGAATCTTTAAAGTATCCTTTTTGCTTTAAAATGGATTGCAGCTGCTGAACATCAGCATGTGTTGTCCCCGGTTTCAGTGTGTTATCACCTAGAGCGGCTTCACCAACGAGAGGAACAGCAAAAAATGCACCAGCAAACGCAGAAGTCATCACTAACCGTTTTACAACCGTGTTCTCCATGTTCTCCTCCTTCAAAAATACCATTTATTACATATATCGGCAATTATGGATATTTATTTAACTGTTCTTTCGACATAAAACGAAAAAAAGCCTGCTGGCTTTTTTTAATTTCCTTCTATTAGACTACGAATTGCACATTGCAGCTTATTCTTTGCTATTGTTTGGTTCATCTTTCTTTCTTCCAGACTCTTTACTAGACCATTTATCACAGTGTGGCGTTCTCCAGCCATCCTCCTCACCTCATCCGGATTCGGCCCACCTTGAATGCTACGCCTTTTCACAAATTGGATGGGACAAATGATGTCTTCCCATTCTTTTTGGGTGAGAGTCAAGTTTTGACGATGAGTCTTTAAAATTTGTTGAACCGTTTGAAGAGATAGTTCATTAAGTTCCAGCTTTTCTGATGAGCACTTCTTCGCTATCGTGCTCGCTATCTTGTGAGCTCCTCGAAACGGCACTCCCTTTTCTTTTGCTAAAAAGTCCGCAAGCTCTGTGATCGTGATACAAGATGTTTTCGCACGGGCAAGTGCTAGATCTTTGTTCACTTCCATCGTTCGAATGACCGCATGCATGAGGTGCATCACTCGGTTCGCTTTTTCGTAACTTCTATATAAATGTGGTTGAAGATCGTCTTCTGTATCCACGATATCGCCAAACGGTGTGTTGTGGATCATGTGGATTGCCGCGAGTGCTTCTCCTGCTGACGAACTCGCCAGTGCCCGCGAATGCTCAATGGAAACGGGATTTCGTTTTTGTGGCATGATTGAGCTAATCTGCACGTATGGATCTGCCACTTTTATGATGCCATGTTCACGGGTAACGAGTTGAAGAAAATCTTGAATCCATCGACCGCTGTTCGTCATCAACGTTAACACGGCGGTCGCTGTTTCTATCAAATAATCCGCACCAGCTACAGCGTCGTATGAGTTCTCAACTATTTTGGAGAAACCGAGCAGTTCACAAACTCGCTGGCGGTCGATTGGAAAACTCGTTGTGGAGAGTGCTGCCGCTCCCATTGGTGAACAGTTCACTGTTTCGTACGCAGATTGAAGACGTTCGATATCTCGTAAAAGGATGTCTAGCACAGCGGTTAAATAGTGTCCGAGAGTTGTTGGTTGTGCAGGCTGGGTATGGGTATAGGCGGTCATGACAGTTTCCGCGTGTTCGTCGATCTTTTCTAGAAGGGCTGTTGCGAGTAAAAGTGCGCTTTCTGTGAGTGTGAGGATGTGTTCTCGGAGCACGAGACGGTACATGGCGATTCCCATATCGTTTCGGCTTCGCGCCATATGCATACTACCCGCAAGATCGGGTCCGATTTCTTCACTTATTTTGTGTTCAATCATGAAGAATAAGTCTTCGAATTGTGGGTCGTAGGTTAGTGTTTGCGGGTCGATTTTCCCTATAGTTTCGACTCCCCGTAGAATTTCTGCCGCTTCCCTTTTTACTAATATCCTTTGTTCCGCAAGCATCACAACATGTGCACGGTGAATGTTAAACATATGTTTAAAAAGATAGTCTCTTTGGTCGTTGAATACCGGGCGCAGTAAGTGTTCCACGTATGTTTTGCCGGGAAACACCGTGCCTTCTTGTTTGATAAAATCGTCTTTGGATGGCATTTATCCCACCCCTCCAGATTTATGGCATTTCTTATAGTGTATTTATAGAGAACAATATTGGTGAAGGTGTACCGATATACAAAAAAGCGCCTTCAGTATTACGAAATACCTCTGGGCGCTTCAATTGGTTATCCGCTTTTTTCTGTAAACTTCACTTTATCAAAACTAAATACGTTCTCATTTGATGCCTTCATTTCAGAAGGTGAGCTTTTGCTCTTTTTATTAGAAGGGACATTATATTCTCTCTGGTTCCATCTTATTAAACCTGAAGCCATAAAATTCACAGCTAAAATCGTTAAAGTAAAGGCTAATATAGGGCCAAACAGCATCCATGGATATGACATGAAGCTGTTCCAGCTCTTTCCGATCAATCCACCCCATTCAGATGAGAGAGAGAAAGACTCCATAAGTAAGTTACCCTCTAAATCCATTCCCATAATAACTTGTTTTCCACCACCAATAAAAATATCTAGAAGTGCTAAATGAGCAAACAGAGTTAAAACTTGGCCCACTTGCTGAACAAACAATATGATAATTTTAGGTATCAAAAAGGGTGTTACGTGTTTTAGAAAAATGTGCATTGAACTTCCACCAATCAGTCTGCAGCTTGAAATAAACTCCTTACTAAATACATGCTCGATTTCTCTCATGATTAAAACAGATAGAATTGGTATTGCCAATGCTACAATGACTCCTATTGTGAGTAATAATTTTACTTTTTCATCATAAGACCATGAGAATGCAATGATTGCAGGTGAGAGTAATAAGTAGGCAAATATGGCAGTAGGTGCATAATGATACGCATCACATAGAACCTCTATTTTGTCTTTTAATAGCTTTGGTAACGTATAGAAGATATACCCTAGGATAAATGAGAGGATGATTCGAATTAAACTTAATAGAATAGCTAAACCGACTGTATATTTAGCGCCTTCAATTAAGTTTGTTAGAACACCTTTCCCTTCTTTATCAGAGCCTAATAAGAAATCTTCTGAAGGAGGAAACGGTGCTCGAGCCACTAACTCTTGATTCTCATTATAAAGAACAGCTTGAGGTTTATCATTTGGGTCTTTTATTCCATAGGTGTAAACAAAACTCATGACGAATAGCGTTGATAAAAATAAAAAGCCAAAAACAAATGACTTCTCCTTCAATAGTCTGTTCATAGACTCATATCTCCTTTTATCTTTTTGGAAATAACGGCAGAAGCCAAATGAAACAAACAATAATACGGGATAAAGATTAATAATATGCTTACCGTCACAAGGTCAGGATTCATACTTCCGTAAGTTTTGATATGTGTCATAATTCCATGAATATTAAATATAATTTCTAGCACAAAAAGGTTTGATAGTGAAAACCAGAAGATCGTTTTAAAGTGAAAGAGAAGAGTGAATATGGCATTCCGTAGTATATGCACAAATATGATGTAATACATAGATAAGCCTTTTCCTTTAGCCATCTCCACATAGGGTTGCTTTTCCTCTTCTTCTAATGAGATCAATAAATACTTTGTAATATATATAGAAGGAAGAATACTCAAACAGAGTACCGGTAGAAAAAAGGCTGGTTTACCAAAAACGTTCACGATCTGAAACAACAAAATATCTGTTTTTTTATAAATCCAGATAATCAAGAATTGTAAGAGAAAGATAATGAAGATATCTGGCAGTGATTCAACCACAAATAACACTTTCTTAACTTTATCTCTTTGAGTAGCCGGTAACAGCATGATAAGGAAACTAGTAATTACAGCCAGAATCAATCCAATACATAGTGCTGCTATTAAGTATTTAGCTGACATCAAATAAAGCTGATTCAGTTCTGGGAAAACCGGATAATATTCTCTGAACTTATAATATTGAAAGTCTTGGATAGAGAAAATGTTTCCCAGCATCTCTTTAACATGATTAAAGTAACTCCCTACATTAAATTGAACAGAATCATAGAGAAAAAGGGTGTTTTCTATTTCGTTATTCTCAATCATCTTAAGTACTTTAAGCTGCCTATCAATGTCATAGATTAGAAACGGTAAAGAACCTACCATAAGAATACTGATACACAGCAACAGAAAATTCACACTAAGCTTGACGACTTTCATGTTCCTCCCCCACCTTTACCTGGCCTACTTAACGTTCTGGTTATTATCTACCTTTCAAATACAGGATTGTTATTTAAACTAACAATTATAGTTACTTACAATCACTTTCTATTTTATTGCATTATTTTACAATTCTCAAACTTTTTTTGGAATATTATAACTTTTAAATTATACTAAGTTACGTAGATTGTTTATCAATGGAGGCAAAACATGAATATCAGCACACAAATTGGACTTAAGATTAAAGAAATGAGAACTCTTCAAAAAATGACACAAGAAGAGCTTTCTAAAGGAATCGTTAATCGAAGTTTTATCAGTCAGCTTGAAAAAGGTATGGTAAGTCCTTCAATTGAGACATTAGAAAAATTAGCTCATCGATTAGATTGTTCTATTTCTTATCTTATCGGCCAAACTGAACGAAACAGTGCTCTTGAGCAATTGAATATTAGTAGCTTATTAGATAACATCGAATCTTATATAAATGAAAGTCTAATAGATAAGGGTAAGAAAGCATTTGAAAGTCTTTCTGGAGAATGGATTGAAAGAATGAATACCTACGAGAAAGGAAAATATCTCTGGGTAAAAGCTCGATTAAAATGGTTTGAAGGTGACTATCAAGAGGCTGAAATAATTATTCAAAAAGCGATTGATCTATTAGAGGATCAATATACGAACCAGTTGGGAAAACTGTACAATTTCTTGGGGATTATTTCGTTTCGTTTAAAAAAAATAGAAAAATCCTTTAACTCCTTCACTTCTGCATTAACTTATACTCATCAATTCCCTTCAGATTACAACCTAAAGGTAGAAACCAATTTAAACATGGGTGTTTATCATACCCACTTAAAAGAGTATCAGTCGGCTGCCTTTTATTTAAAAAAAGCATTAGAAGCTGCAGAAAGTCATTCCTCTCTCTTTAAATTAGGAGAAATTCAAATGACTTTAGGTATCACATATAAAAACCTTAGAAGTTATGACCTTGCGATTCACTCCTATTTACAAGCAGAAGAAATATTTAAAATTAATTCTGAAAATGAACAGCTGGCTGCTGTGTATTATAATCTTGGACTTCTTTATAAAGAAAAGGAAAGTATTGCAAAAGCGACTGATTATTTTATGAATGCTAAACAAATTTATCTTTCCCTATTAAATAGCGAACTAGGAACTAAATGTGATGTTCAGATCATAAAAAATTTCCTATTAGAAAATGACTATGTAAAAGCATACGAGGTGTGGCAGAATATCGAAACAGCAATCAATAACGAATATGATCGCTTGTTGTTAAAAGGAATTTTCCATTTGCAAAACTTTAAGAATTACAAAAATCATGACGACTTGATCCAAAGTGTTGGCTTTTTTAAAGAAGCGTTAAACTCCACAGATGATCTCGATCGCAAGCTTGATCTACAAAAGCACGTTTATAAACACTTTATTAAAGAAGAATTGTTTGAAGAAGCAAAAGAGATACTATCGAGTCTATAAAAAACGGCCAAGAATGAAAGGAGTATCTTCCTTCTTCTTGGCCTTTGATTTTATTTTTGAGATAAAACCGCAACAAACTCACGCATATAATCCGGCAGATCTGGTGGACGGCGGCTTGATACGAGGTGACCATCAACAACGACAGGTTCATCGATCCACGTTGCTCCTGCGTTCTCCATGTCATCCTTGATTCCTGGTGTACTTGTCACTTTTTTCCCTTGCAACACTTTTGCAGAAACAAGAACCCAGCCGGCGTGACAGATCTGGCCGATTGGCTTTTTGTTCTTCTCCATATGCTGAACCATCTGTATCACTTCAGGAAAACGACGCAGCTTGTCCGGTGCCCAACCACCCGGAACTAAGATCGCATCGTAATTTTCTGCGTTCACATCACCAAACGCATAATCTGCGTCAGCCGGAACACCGTACTTTCCGATGTACGTCTCTCCTGCTTTCTCTCCTACAAGTTCCACGACCGCCCCTTCTTCACGCAATCGCAAGATCGGATACCACAGTTCTAAATCCTCAAAATCATGATGCACGAGACTGAGCACTTTTTTACCTTTTAAACGCATGTTTAACACCTCCACTATTTTTATATCCTTCATAGCGTAACATGAATCACAGGAAAGACACTATTCTTCCACTTCTGCGGAGAGTTGTGATACGATTTTTTTAATAGAAGACAGAAGGAGACTGATTATAGATGGGCAAATGCACGATTGACCACACGTTAGAAGATGTAAAGCAGAAGCTAGCCGAACAATCCGCTTTTATGCCGCGTGAACTCGTGATGGAGGTTGGCGATTCTTTATCTGATGATAGTGAACAGACATATTTAAATGAAGTGTTTCATCTTTTGAAAAAGTATGATCTTGCGGATGAAAGTGAAAGAGAGAAACGAAACGGTAAATTGAGTGATTTAGTGAAATAAGAGTGATGATAGCAAAAAACACTTGGCATCGTCACCAAGTGTTTTTTCGTTTAATTAATCGGAATCGATTGTTTTGGTAATTTGCCCGGCTTATCTGCACCAGGATTTTCTGAGTGTTCAAAAGGAACTACATAATATTTCTCAGACTCCAAATCGATCGCGCTAAATCGGTTATACGATTCTTCGGGTGTAACAGAAACCGTGCCTGGCAAGATTTCCGTTCCAGATTCACTTACAAGTTTAAACGCGATGTGATTCTCTTCGCCTGGCCAGTCATAATACAGCACGGTGGAAATAGGTGTAACGATCATTTTTTCTAGTTTTATTGAGCGTCCGTTCTCGAGTTTTATCTTTTGATCAAGCGTGATCGTTTTGCTATCCGCTGCTAACTTTTCAGTTACGACTTCAATATCAAATACCCACGGCTGATTCATCTTCAATTCTAGATCTAAGCGATCGTATTCAATATGAAACTGAATCTTCTCTCCCATCGGTATCTCTTTTAATTGAACTTCGTTGTAAACTGTAAACATGGAATTGTTTAGTTCAATCGACTGACCGCCAGTACTTGACGTTAAATCTTTTCCATTCATCTTCACTTTAGGCATAGGGTGCATCTTATGATGAAAGTCGATCCCATCTGCTGGTTCATAAGTCGAACTTATAAGTAAACGTCCTCCATCAATCATCACTTCGTTCAACGTCAACTTCCCCTTCTCGTTTTCAGCGGTTTGTCCGATCGCTGTTTTATAGGAAGAAAAGTCAAGACTCTCGTTTTGATTCAAATACTTTTCGATCGTCTCGCCTACAAACGGCATATTTGCTATAGAGACGATTCCCGTACTCAGTGATATCCCTGTTGCTAGGAGCATGGCCGCTGCTACACCCACAAATTTTCTACCACTTGACGGCCTTTGCTTTTTGACTTTCTTTCGTACACGCTTTTCCCATTGCTTTTTTTCAAAATGAGAAAGGTCTTGCTCTTCGTATTGTTCCAAGTCCATATCGAGGTCATTTAATTTTTGATAGATTGTCATATCCCCACTCCTCATGCTTCGTTATTTTGAAACAAAAAGCCTTTTAGTTTCTTACGTCCTCTGGATAGCTTGTTATACACCCAAGACTCTCGCTCGTTATATTCATGAGCGATTTCACTCGACGTGTTTCCTTCTAAATAGTACTTTTGAAAAATTCGCCGTTCATTTGGAGGTAATTGTTGAAGCAACTCATGAACAAGGTTCTCTTCATGTGGCTTTTGCGTCGGTAGGATGGAATCATGAAATTCCGCTACTGAGAATTGCTGTTTTTGAAGAGAAATCTGTTTCCTCTGATAATCAATGGCTTTATATTTCGCAACAGCGGCAATCCATTGTTTAAATGTATTTTTCGTAGGGTCGAAGGAATGAATATTGTCCCATACCGTTAGCAACACATCGTCTAAGCATTCCTCATAATCTTGTTGCTGATTGTTCACATGACGTTTGATGATCGCTGTGAGTAAACCACCGTACTGTTGGATCATAAAAGAAATGGCATTTTCATTCTTGTTTATTAGTTGTTGTACAACATTGTTTTCTGTGACTTTCAATCGTACACCCCTCCTGCTGGTTATTGGTACCTACTATGTAATACGAAGTGAATGCTGGAAATCTATCACTTGTAAAAAATTATCTATTTTTGTTAAGGAAGAAATCTTTTGGAAGTAACACTACGCTATAAATCATACCTTTATTTCTTAAGAAGTTGACTATAAAAGTTCAATGAATAAATTACGATTCAAATCTAGTGAATCGTTTCGATTTTTCATTGACTCTCAAAATGAAAGCGCTTATAATTTTTATTATTAGGTTTATCGAAACGTTTCGATTGTATCAGACCATATATATTAAACGATATTCAGGAGGTTTTCTTTATGCTTAAGCAAAACGTGCAACATTTAATTCAAGACATGACATTAGAAGAAAAGATCGCGCAGTTGGTTCAGTTGGCTACGCCTTTCTTTAAAGGTTCATCTGATCAAGGTTTTATCACGGGTCCTATGCAGGAGATGGGGATTACGGATGACGTGATTCGTAATACAGGATCTGTTCTTGGTGGATCAGGAGCTCGTGAAACGCGCAACATTCAAGAAGCACACCTAAAAGAAAACCGTCATGGCATTCCTTTATTGATGATGGCTGATATCGTGCATGGTTTTAAGACGATCTTTCCGGTACCTCTTGCGATCGGTTGTTCTTGGGATATGGATCTTGCTGAAAAAAGTGCAGAGATCGCAGCCAAAGAAGCATCTGTTTCAGGTGTTCACGTAACGTTCGCGCCAATGGTCGACCTTGTACGTGACCCGCGCTGGGGCCGTGTAATGGAATCAACGGGTGAAGATGGTTTCCTAAATAGTGAGTTTGCTCGTGCGTTCGTTCGTGGTTTCCAAGGAACAGATCTAACGAACGACAAAGATCGTGTAGCAGCTTGCGTGAAGCACTTTGCGGCATACGGTGCTCCTGAGGGTGGACGCGATTACAATACGGTGAACATGTCTGAACGCCAGCTTCGCGAGTCTTACCTGCCTGCTTATAAAGCGGCGCTTGATGAAGGCTGTGAGATGGTGATGACGGCGTTCAACACAGTGGACGGGATTCCAGCAACGGCGAATAAGAAGCTGATGCGCGACCTACTTCGTGACGAGTGGGGCTTCGATGGTGTGATCATCTCGGATTGGGGTGCTGTAAAAGAGCAGCTTCCGCACGGTGTCGCTGAAGACGAAGCAGAAGCAGCATACAAAGCACTGACAGCTGGTGTTGACATCGAAATGATGACAACGTGCTACGTTGACCATGTGAAAGAGCTTGTGGAAAGCGGCAAGTTATCGGAATCTCTCGTTGATGAGTCGGTAGAACGTATTTTAACGTTGAAACAGAAGCTCGGACTTTTTGAGAATCCGTATCGTGGCGCTGATGAGAAGCGTGCGGAAGAAGTCATTCTGTGCGATGAGCACCGTGATGTAGCACGTGAACTTGCTGCGAAATCGTGTGTCCTTTTAAAAAATGAAGGTGGCGTTCTTCCCCTTCAACCAACACAAAAAATTGCACTCATCGGCCCGTTCGCTACAAATGGCGATCTGATGGGACCTTGGTCTTGGCAAGGTGCTTATGATGACGTGGTAAAAGTGGACACAGGATTGTTAAACAAGTTGGCTGATCCTTCTTTGTTAACGGTTGCGGATGGTTGTGATGTTGAGTCTGTAACAACTGAGCAGCTGGAAAAAGCGGTTCGTGTTGCGAGTGATGCGGACGTGATCGTACTCGCACTTGGAGAAGCATCATTCATGAGTGGTGAAGCGGGATGTCGTGCTGACATTCGTTTGCCAGAGCCTCAGCTTCAACTAATTCAAGAAATGAAAAAGTTAGGTAAGCCGATCGTGACGGTACTCTTTAACGGTCGCCCGCTCGACTTGCATGGTGTGGCAGATCAAGTTGATGCAGTATTAGAAGCTTGGTACCCAGGAACTGAAGCAGGTGCTGCGATTGCTGATCTTTTATTCGGAGATGTGAATCCATCTGGTCGTCTATCGATGTCGTTCCCATATTCCGTTGGTCAGGTTCCTGTGTATTACAACCACTTTAACACAGGTCGTCCACAGCCGACTCCAGAAAATAAAGAGCGTTATCTGTCTCATTATCTGGACATTCCGAACGAGCCTCTATTCCCGTTCGGTTTTGGATTGAGCTATACAGAGTTCACGTATGACGATGTGAAGTTGTCTAGTGAAGTGTTAACGGAGGATGATGTGATTACAGCTTCTGTCACTGTTACGAATACGGGCGATGTTGCTGGTGAAGAGCTTGTTCAGCTATATATCCGTGATATTGCGGGTGATGTTGTTCGTCCGGTGAAAGAGTTAAAAGGTTATAAAAAAATTGTTCTTGAGCCTGGAGCGTCCGAGGAAGTAACTTTCGAGATCACAGAAGAAATGCTTCGCTATCACCACGAGAACCTTGAGTTCAAGAGTGATGCAGGTAAGTTTACGATGTTTATCGGGAAAAATAGCCATGATGTGGTGAGTGTTCCGTTTAGGTTGGTTAAGTAATATAGGTATAGGAAGGACTGCTCTTGGATTGAGCAGTCCTTTTTTTGTGTTTTACGGTACGTGTTTTTATATTTATTACGCGTTCACCGGTAATTGGTTTGTGACCACCTGTAAAGTACGTTTTTCCACCGGTAAATCCTTCGTGACCACCTGAAACTAGGACCTCATCACCGCTAAATGCACTTTCATCACCGGTAAACACTCCAATCAAGCTGAAACACCCACTAAACAGCTCCGCTTAACAAAAAAAGCCCTTGAGAGCTTCCAAACATAGCTCCCAAGGTCTCATAACTTCTATAAACGCTTACTATCCAATCAAAACACGCAGCTGGTCATCCAATTTTGCATGTTTCTTACTGCGAACGAGCGTCAATTCCTCATTTTCTTCAATCACATAATCAGCACTCGGTAAAATCTTCGTTCCACGTTCAAATGCGATCACATCTTCCACCTGAGTTAGGCGAAAATCGATATAGTCTGCACTCACACCGGTAATTTCTGCTGTCGCGTAAGCAATCTTCACACTGCCTACAGCTAGATTCATAGGCAGCATCACACCGTCCTTGCTCTGCAATAACAGCTTCCTGCCACCCAACAACGCTACCCCATCTTCATACAGCGTAAATTCTTTATCAAATCCGTCTAGGTTCAACAGATGAAGGAAACGCTCACCTTCTGCATCAACCGTCGATGTCATAAAGATGCCATGATGTGGACAATCATGCGTGAGTTTCGCATAACTTCCTAATCGTTCGAGCGCTGTTTTAAAGAAAGGCAGATCACAGCGATAGAAGCTTGCGATCACGATAGCTCGTCCACTTCCTACCTCAGACTCAAAGCCACACACATCATCAGATCCGTACACTCTAAAAATTGGCGTTACTTCTGGTCCAACTTCAAAACGCTGCACGAAGCCTGAACGAATCTCTGGCTGAGCTGAAGCCCAGCTGTCTCCATAGATAGAAAGGTAGTTTCCGTGACCATCACGACTAATCCCTTTATACGCCACGCCAAGAGCTTCTGCTAAAATCGTACAGTCCTTCCCTTCCATATCAAAAAGAGGAACCTCACCGTATAGCAGAATGCTCCCGCCCGTGTTCAAATAGTTTACGAGTTTCTCTTGAATCGCACTGTCCATGTAACGAGCGGAAGGCAGCGCTAGTACAGGCGTTTTCGTCACATCGAGGAGTTTGTTCTGAACATCTACCGCTGTAAATCGATAGCCGTTCAGCAGCATCGCACGGCCCATGATCTCCCAAGCGCCCGCACCGCGGTTCGCCTCAATGTTTGAGAGAATCTCGCGCATCACTTCGCTCTTTGGATAACGATATTCCGTCATGTAATAATCCGGGATGAACGCGAACGATACTTCATCTCGTTCTTCGTTCATACGCGCGAGCTTATCACTCACCGCCATCACACTTTGGTTCACGCGAGACATGCGCGGAAACGTATAGTTGTAGTCGCCTTCTGGACCGATTGGCGCCGCAAAACCATGGCGCTCACCTGTTGAGGCGATCCGATCGTTCCCATCGTCAACAAGAGTATGAAGTCTCGCATTTTTACCGCCAGCAAACAGATAATAGTTGATCAATCGGTTTCCTTGAGCAAGACACATTCTAAATTTAAAATCCGCCGCTGATGGATCGTAGCGCTCGCCTAGTGTCTCACCAAAGTTTCCGTCACCACAGTTGAACTCCACAGACGTTAAAGGTTGATCCTCGTTATGAACAGCTTCCATCAGACCGTTGATGATGTAGAGGTCTTGGAACGTTTTCATGTCAAGGTCGCCAAAATAAATATCAGAGCCCGAGATGTACCCAGATCCTTGGTTATACGTTTCATACAGCTGACTGATCCCAATCGGGTACGTGAATCCACGTCCTCCACCTGTTCCGTGGATGTTGACCACGAACGGAATGTCTTTGACACCAAACTCTTCCGCGTACTCTCTTAAAATCGCGATGTATTTAGCGAAGCGGTAGCGCATGTAATAACCAAGATCTTTTAACAGTTGAGCCGCATACTCTTCTTTTGGAGAACGGAATGCAGTGTTTCGCTCAGCACTTTCTTCTAACGTAAACGGATAGCGGTTAGACACGTTATCACCGTATCGTTCGCTCAACCAATTTGAAAAATCGTTCAGCACGTTGTCTGTTAAATCCGGCGTGTTGCTCACCCAAGAAAGCATGCCTATCTCGTTATCTAGCTGAAACGCAATGAT
This sequence comes from Bacillus sp. E(2018), assembly GCF_005503015.1. Taxonomy (NCBI): domain Bacteria; kingdom Bacillati; phylum Bacillota; class Bacilli; order Caryophanales; family Bacillaceae; genus Bacillus; species Bacillus sp. E(2018). The sequence goes on from NZ_SCOL01000002.1 coordinate 16,236, forward strand.
TTTTCCGCCGTTCAAATAGATGCGCGGCGTAACAATCTCCATTACTTTTTCATAATACTTACGAACCTCTTGTAAGAATCCTGGTGCGAGATAATCGACTGTCGGTGTTGTGGGTTCGCTCTCGTCCCAACCAACCGGAATGATCTCAGGATGCTTTTCATACACCCAATATGGCAGTCCTTCGTTTTTCATCTCGGCCATGATGAACGGCCCGGGACGAACGAAGAAATAAAAGCCGTTTTCTGTACAAAGGTCGATGAAACCGGCAAGGTCTGTTTCAGGACGCGTTTTACCCGTAAAATCAAACTGCCCTTCTACCGGCTCATGCCAAAGCCATGGCACATAAGTGGCCACGGCGTTACAACCTGTTTCTTTTAGTTTATCTAAACGGTCTTGCCAGTCGCTTTTATCAAGGCGGTAATAATGAATCTCTCCGCACGTGATCAGAACGGGCATTCCGTCGATGATGATCTGTTTGTTCTTGATCTCAATCATTTAACAGGACTTCCTTCTGTCTTTTTCCAACCTAACAAGTCAGCACCTTGTTTCACATACTTATTTTTCATAAACAGATCCCACGGAAGACCAGATTGATAGTTTTCGATCATAAGTAGCGTGATTCCCTTATCAATACCGATTACATGGTCTGAATACCAAGCTGGCGTTACGTCCAGGTTATAAGAATCTTGGAAACCATACTCACCCCAAAGCTGTGGGTGCTCTTCGTAAAAATACTTCATTGCCGCGATCGACTCTTCTGGTGTGAACACGATCGATCCCGCTGCTCCCGTCGGTGCAACCGTACCTTCAAGTTCAGGCTCACACCCTTCATAATAAGGAGGAGCACCTGGAACACGGTAGCCGGTCGGACTCGCGCAAGCCGTTAAGCCCCACGCGTTCTCGTGATACGTTTTGAACTCACTTGATTTTTCTTTACAAAACGCACGGTTCGCAAGGGATGCTTTTACCGAGTTCTCGTACCAGTTGATTCCGTCTCCGTCGACGATGTTTCTAAAATCGATGAACGCATGTGAATATTGGTGAACAAACATCGCGTTTCCTGGCGCATGGATGTACTCGTAATCTTTGTACGTTCCTTTCCTGCGCTCGAAACCGTCATAAATTTTTGCCGGAACCGGATGTGTAGGAGACGCAACGCCAAGCACATACGTCATCATCTGCTCCGCGTACATATCCCAATGGTGGAAGCCGCCCGTTTCCGGGTTGTAGCCCATGTAGAACTGGTTCACCGGCTCATCATAATACACGTTCCAGTCGATGCGCGCGTAAATTTTCTCGAAAAGCTCCGCGATTTCTCCCCCAAAGTATTCAGCAGAAGTTACGGCACCACATAAGAAGATGCCCGTATCGATGATGGACGCACAGTCGTACCACTCTTCGTTTTTCTTCGCCGTCTGCATGTTTAAGAAGTGGTAAAAGAAGCCGCTCGCGTGTTCCACGTTGTTTAAGAACGTTTCGAGCGTCCCTTTTGTACGTTCGTACCCTTCTTCTTTCGTAATCCATCCGCGCTCGATTCCGATGATGATCGCCGTTAATCCGAACCCGTTTGATGCGATACTTGCTACTTTTTTATTCGCTGACTGATCTAGAATCAACCCGTATCCCGGACTGTTTTTATCCGTGTTCGCTTCGTTCCAAAAGAAATCAAAGCACCCTTTTGCTTCAAGGTCTAATAGTTTTTGTGTATCCATCTTTAGATCTCCTCTCGTTTTACCTTAGTTAGAAAAGCGAGACAGCTAGTTGGTGTGAGCTGCCTCGTTAGTTTTGGTTATATAGGGGAGAGAGTTCGGTTTTACGGTACGTGTTTTTATATTTGTTACACGTTCGCCGGTAAACGGTTAAGTTTCACCGCTAAATGGGTTGGTTTCACCTGAAAGAAGTCTGTGACCACCTGAAAACATCACGTTTCACCTGAAAAGTCACTCTGACCACCTGAACCGCCTACAACTAGCTCTTACGCACATGATTTACCTACTCACAACCACCTGAAACTCCCTCACTACACATACTTCATCCGCTCGGACGCTATAAAACAGACTCCCTCGCACAATCTCCTACCTCATACACCAAAAAACATCCAAAAATGCAGTCGTTTTTTACTCCCCAGTAATCCCCGAACGATCCACACCTTCAACAAACCAGCGCTGCGTGATAAAGTACACAATTAATAGAGGTAGAATCGACAGGACGGTTCCTGCCATCTTGATTCCTTCGTTCAACTGGTTACCGCCTGACACTCCCATCTCAGCTGGGAACATCTGCTGATAGGTCGCAACGAACTTTTGCAGCTGCAGCGGTAGTGTTGTTAACGCATCTCCAAAATAGATCGCCGCCAAATACGTTTCGTTCCAATACCAAACGAACGAGAACAAAAACGAGATGATGATGGCAGGCAATGCCATCGGTAAGGCGATTGTGAAAAAGATTCGAAAATGCCCTGCGCCATCCAACTGAGCTGCTTCTTCCAAAGCTTTTGGCACGGCTCTAAAAAACTGATAAAAGATCAGGATGAAGATCGCGCTGTTCAATCCTTGTCCGAACGTTGCAGGTAGCAAGAACGCACTCAGACTGCCAAGGATGTTCAGCTCATTAAAGAAGATATATCTCGGAATGAGCGTCACTTGCGGCGGGATGATGAACGTTGCGAGCACAAGAACGAACATGATTTTTTTACCGCGAAACTCAAAACGAGCAAGTCCGTATCCGACAACTGCTGCTATAGCAGTTTGTGCCAAGGCAGGAAGAACGGTTACATACAACGTTTCCATCAATGTTGAGAAGAAGTTTAGCACTTTGTTCGCCTGCTCATAGTTTCCGGTATAAAACTGTGTTGGAATCCAGTTTACGAGCGGGTTCAACAGATCGTCCAAACTTTTAAAGCTGTACACACCCATGTAAAGAAGCGGATAGAGATACACGAATCCGATTCCTACCAAGAGTCCGTAGATCAAGAGCTTATAAAGAAGACCATCTGTCCCCTGCATGCCCAAAAACATGCGTTTTGTTTTTAAGTAATACTTGTTCACTTGCTGTGTTTTGGTTTGCACATTGATCACATCCTCTTAGGTGTATTTTTTCTTTCTTTTTACCGTCATCACACCGACCGCAATCGCAAGCGCTGCAGCGATGATCAGGAAGTAGATCCACGATAGTGCTGAAGCATAGCCATAACCTGTGTCTACTTTAAACATGTTTTTCTGAATATGTTCAATGATTGGATTCAGCGAGAAGACTGAATACGTTACGATTGTGTAGATCAAGTTAACGATGATCATCGGCTTTAGACTTGGCAGGGTGATCTTCCAAAAGAATTCCCAGTTGCTCGCACCGTCGATCTTCGCTGCCTCAAAGATCTGCTTGTCCATCTTTTGAAGTGCAGCTAAGAAAATTAAGATCTGTACGCCTGAATACCACAGGATTACGATCAGGTTTTTTATTAAATACAATAAGATCCCGTTAAAGAATCCATCCGGGTTATCATTTAACGCTTGGTAGATGGCGTATTGTTCAATAGAAGGAATTGTCGTGATTCCTTGATCGATCAGCTCTTTGATTACCGGTCCGCTTGCAATAATTACGGGCAGGAAGAAGATCGTACGGAACAATCCGCGGAACTTAATCTTCTGGTTCAACAATAGAGCGATGATCAATGAAAAGACGATGATGATCGGAACGGAGATGACCATCTCTTCTAGATAGGTTAGGACGCGGTCAACGAACGTTCCATCGACCGAAAACGCGTATTCATAGTTTCCAAAGCTTACAAAGTTCGTCTTGATGCCATCGGTCGTAATCTTTACTTCCTGAAAGCTTAAAAAGAGTGAGTATAGAAGCGGAAACGCCGTAAAGACGAGAAAGCCGATGATCCATGGTGAAACAAACAGCAATCCTGTTAGATTTCTGTTATTGCCTAGTCGTTTCATCGCTTTCTCCTCCTTCTGTTACCGCAAAATCCTTAGGACTCACTTCAGTACCATTACTTTTATAAGTCGTGTTCGTATAGTTAACGATAATCACTTTTCCGTTCGAATACTCTACTTCTACGATGCCCGTTTGAGGCACATTACGGCTGACGATCTCTTCGCCTTCTACCTCACCGAGACTATTCTTAATGTTTTCGTACTGATACAAAATCTTGTCTTTCCAGATGTAGTATTCCGATGTATAAACATCACTCGATGCTGTTTTAGCAAGAAGGTTTGACGCTTCTTTCGTTAAAAGATACGATGGATAGGCTCCGTACTCAATCATGCGCAGCATCTGACCTTCCGAATCTGACTGAAAGTTCGAGAACGGTGCGTAGTATGGCATGTAGCCTTTTAATACGATCTGCAGAAATGGCACCGTGTCTGTTTCAAACACATAGTTGGACGCGTTCATCGGAATGTCGAGATACCGATCAGTTTGATTCCATAGATACGTGTTCGGCTCATAAAGAGCAACGTTCCCTAATTCTTTGTTGAGTGTGCCGAACAGCTTTTGATACGTTTTGATCGTCTGGTTTCGCTCGCTCGATTTTTTCCCGCTAAAGTCAGAGAACAGCGTGTATCCGCTCGTATCAATCGCCACGTTCGAGATGCCGTATTCTTTAAATTCCTTTGCATCTTCTTTCGCGATCGCGAGAGATTTTTCTGGCGATAGATAATACAGTGTTTTCTTATCTTCACTGTGTGAGATCGTCTCTGCACTGATTTTCTTCGCTACGTCTTTGCTGCCCGAATAGCCAGATGCACCATCATAAGCTTTTGTGTAATCGCTATAAAAATAAAGCGGAATGTTGTCTTTTTTAAGACTGTCGATCGTGTCCTTCACGTCGTCACTGCTTCCGAGCTCACTTTCAAACGGAAACTTCTGAGGCAATGTGCCGGTTAGCCCGCCTTCCGACCAGCCTTTATAGACGACGAACAGATCATCGATGTCTTTTTTGAGTTCAGATGTCATGTTCGGAATGTCTGTAACCTTCGTCATCGGGAGAACCGAATCCCACAACAAACCTTCTTTCACTTCGCCACCTAAAAATTCAAGTCTTACACCGGTTTGGTCGTCTTTTTTATCAAGTTGCTTTGTTTCAGAAAGATGATTTTGATACGCTTTTGCCATCCCTACATAATCAGCGTCATCTTCTTGTAAGAACATGTATCTCAGCTTAACGCCGAATGGGTTCTTCGTTTTTTGATACACGTTCAGACCCTTCATGTTCTTACTCGTCGGCTGGTAATATTCTTTTCTAAAATGAAATTCAGAAGAGATCCAGTTAAAGTCGGTCGAAACGCCTGACGGATACGCTAAAATGTCTCCATGACTGTAGCCTTCTTCAATCACGGCAAGAAATCCGTTCTGTTTCACACCGTGAACCGTTCCGAATACCGGCATCTTGATCTCTTCAACCGGTGTTACTTTTTCTTCTTCTTCCTTCTTCACTTTCGTTTTCAAAAAAGCTTCATCTTCACCGTAAACAGATCCTGTAAACGGCGCATCGGCTTTACTTCCGTTCTTCTCGTAACGAATCAATGCACCTGATCCGTCCGGAATGAACATGTAGCCGTTGATGTCACTCTTGTTCACCGCACCTAAGAACGGATAAACGCGCATGGAGATGAGCTTTGTATACTTATTTTCTCTGATCTCATTCTTTGGAATCGAAACGACAAGATCGCTGCCTTCAAGCTCGACGTTCACTTCAAATTCTAACTTCGATTGGTTCATGTAAAGAGAGGCTGTGAACCCTTTATCGTTCATCTTCACACGAGGCTTAGAATCGTTCGTCGTGATGCTCTCGGTTTTCACTTTTCCGCGACGGTCCATATAATCAACGGTGATCGCTGATTGAGCCATCTGTTCCCACGTTTTGTTCAGTCGGTACTGATCTGGATTATCGAGCCCGGAGTTCCAGACATATTTTGTTTTTTTGTTCTCGATTTTGATCGCGAGCGTTTCGTCGTTCACATAAAGAGCAAGATTATCGTTCTCGGCTGCTTTTTCAAAGCCTTGAAACGAGTTTTTCTGCTTGATCGGAGCATCATCTGCTTTTTCAGGCTTCGTAAACGAAGAAGACGTATATTTCATCACATTTTGGCTTTTCTCAGTTGGTACGGGAGGCTGTTCCGTACTTTTCTTATCATCTTGCGCCGCGAATACAGAGATCGGGAGAAGCAAGGTAAGAAGCACAACACTTATCTTTTTATACACGAAGAACAGCCTCCTTTATGATGGAATAAACAAAATCGTACACTTGGTCGATCAACACGAACACGATGAACACAACAAGAAGCATGATCACCATACCGAACAGCGTGACGAAGATGTTTCGGATCGTGTCTGAGAACGTGTAGTTGTGGATCTCTTTTAACATGATGAAAAGGATGATGAGGCACCATGCGTAAATGATACGGATTGAGAAAACATAAACAAACGCTTCATTATAAGTTAGCACGTTCGACAAAAGGGTCAGGATCGGGCTGAACACAAGGAAGGGAGCGAGCGAGTAGATCGTTCCGATATAGATGTCCTTGAACCTTCCTTCACCGTCGTTGATCGTACTAACAAGATAGTTCACGACAATAAACAGTGCGAGTGGTACGAGTAGTAAGAGAAGCTCGCCGACTAAGTTCGCATCGCTGCTCACCGTTTTATAGATAAATCCGGTATAGAAGCGGCTATAAATATACTCGACGATTAAGATTACATACAGAATCGTCGCTGATAGAATCGACGCGTACTGTTTCTTTTTCAGATAATAAAAACTATCGATCGGATGACGGAAGAACTTGAACAGGAAGAGCAGTTCTCCTATCAATCTTTGTTTCTTAATTGCACCGATTCTTCTGCGTGGCTGATTCAGAATGCCTTTCTTTTTGTCGATTACTTTAACGATATAGTACAAAATGGTGAAGAAGATTATTGCGAACAACACCGTTTCCAGGTTCTCTTGCATCCACGCGTGACGAACTTCCCAGAACGAGTCGGAATAACCGTACACATCGTTAGCAAACTCGTACTCTTCTAACGCTTTATCATAGTCTTGCTGTTTGTAATAAGCAGAACCCATGGCAGAATGCGCGAGACCGAACGAAGAGTTCATCTTCAGCACTTCTTCCCAATACTTCTGACTCTCTACATAACGGCCTTCTTTAAAAAGCGCGATTCCTTCATGTACTTGTTTTGAAAATGCAGTAGATTCAAAGACTTGGATCATGCCGCGTTCTTTATCGGTCACGTACAATCTGCCATCAGAATCGATCGTTATGCCTGTCGGCTGTTTGAACAACCCAAGACGGTTCGTTCCGTCGTCTTTTCCACCAAAGATGAATAAAAGATTTCCGAAGCTGTCATATTCATAGATCTCGCCGGTGCTTGATACGACGAACATGTTACCGTCATAATCGACCGCGATATCTTGTAATGATTTCTCATCAGAGATATCCGGAAACAGCATGTTCTTGCCGGCAACGTTCAGCTTTTTGATCACTTCGTTCGTCGTTCCTTCTGTCACGGAATAGACGAGACCTTGATCATCAAGCGCGATGTTATCTGGTGCGGGAGGTGTTTTCATGAACATATTTGCTTTTTTACTCTCTGATGTGAGAAGCTTCTGCAAAAACGTTTCAAACGATCCTTCGGTGCTGTTTACACCGTAATAGCCGAGAAACCCGCCATCTTTACTAAGTTGAATGATTCCGTTTGTGGATCCTTCACTGATTACATAGATGCTGCCGCGACGGTCGACCGCTACTTTTTGTGGCTTAAAAGAAGAGCTTTTACCGAAAAGCGGCGAATCCGGTTTTCCGTATTGCTCCTCGACCTTCCCGTCTTGTGAAAAGCGAAATACCTTCTCTTCTTCATAATCCGCTACAAAGATTTTTTCGTTTTCGTCCACATAGACGCCAGTTGGTGATTTAAGAACACCTTTTCCGATCTCGCGTAAAAATTTACCGTTCTTATCGGCGACGAGAATCTTCTTAGCACCAGAATCCGCGATATAAAGGTTTCCTTTTGTATCAGAGAAAATATCTTCCGGGTTCGTGATCTCAACGTCCGGCAGTAAGGTGCCGACCGGTGTGTAGGCAGTCTGTGTTTCGATCGTCTGACCGTCTGCTGATAACGTTTCTGTCTGATAAGGGACAGATGCAGAAGCGATAGATGAGATCGGAACGAGCAGGAATACCAATAATGCTACAAATTGGGCAATGCGCTTCATTTCTCCCCCCTCCTACTTTCTTACTTGATTCCTGAGTGGGCCATCGTGTTCATCACCTGGCTCTGCAGAATTATAAAGATGATTAGATTTGGTACGAACATGATCAAGGATGCCGCTGCAGCAAGTCCTTGTCCTGCTACGTTGTTTCCTTCAACGGTTGAAGTTAACGTCGACATATAGAACGAGAACGTCTTCAGTCCTTCGTCGTTCACATAAAGTGACGAACTCTCAATGCTGTTCCAAACGAGCTGGAACGATAGAATCGCGATGGTCGCGATCGCAGGTTTGACGAGCGGTATGATGATCCGTACGAAGATTTGAAAATCAGATGCTCCGTCAAGCCTCGCTGCCTCAAGCAGTTCATCCGGTATCTGATCAATGAACTGTTTGACGAGAAACAGACCGATCGGCATCGCAAGTAACGGAAGGATATGAACCATGAACGTATTGATCAAGCCGAGTTCATCGATCAACAGATAACGCGGAATCATGACCGCTGCTGGAACGAACATGAGCGCTAACGTGTTGATCTCAAAGATCGCTTTTTTCATTCTAAAATTTTTCTTCGATAACGCGTAGCCTGCCATCGTACTGATGATAACGGTCAGAACAACCACGATCAGCGTAACGACAACAGAGTTGAACAGAAAGCGCGACATCGGAACGCCAGTATCGTTCGTCTTTGTAAAAAGGTCTACAAAGTTTTGAAATGTCGGGTTATCTACAAAAAAGCGCGGTGGATACGCGAACAGTTCGTCGATCGGTTTGAACGCATGAAAGAATATATAGACGATCGGCAAAGCCATAAAGATAGCCAGTGGAATGAGAAATGCAAGAAACTTCAGCTGACTTTTATGAAACTTTGACGGGTTCATTCTTGTCCCTTGAAAGGCTGACATGTGGATCACTCCTTTTTCGCTAGTCTTTCTCTCCAAACAGCCTCCAGGCTACTTTCGAGAACAGATATACAACGATGAGCAGCACGACTGAAATTGCTGCCGCATAACCCATCTCATAACGGATAAAACCATAATCTTCTAAGTGGTTGACCATAAGCTGACCCGCATATTGCGGTGTTGGGTTAGCACCAGAAAGCGCCACCCCAATCGCACCAGCCTGAAACGTTCCAACGACTGCCATGACCGCGCCGAATAGCATCTGCGGCTTCATGGACGGAATCGTGATATAGATGATTTCTTGAAAACGGTTGTTGATGCCGTCGATGTATCCTGCTTCATAGATCTCGGTGTTAATGTTTAGAACACCTGATAACATCGCGAGAAATCCTACACCCATAGAGCCCCAAAGCGTTACAAAGATCATGATCTTCATCAAATACTCAGGTGACTGCAGCCATTGAATCGGCTCTAACAGCACACCCATCGTTAGAAGCAAGCTGTTTAGGTAACCTGTTTCATCTCCAGAGAAGATGATCGTCCAAACAACGGCCATTGCAACACCTGCTGTCATGGACGGCGAGTAGATGATCAGTGCAAGCACTGTTCGCATGCGCTTTGGTACTTGAGCGAGCGCCCAAGCGAGTATGAACGATAAGATATACCCGCCAGGGCCCACGATCAGTGCGAACGTTAACGTGTTCGGCAGAATCTTCTGCATGAACACTTCATCCTGTGTGATCAGACCGACATAGTTGCTCAACCCGATGAACGATGGTGTTTCGATCGCGTTAAAATACGTGAATGACAACAGAATTGCCGCTGCAACAGGTATGATGATAAACGTTGTAAAAAAGATGATATACGGAGCAAGGAACATCCACGGTGAATAATCTCGTTTATTTGGTTTCTTTTTCATTCTCATCGCCTGCCCAACTTTTCACTTGTTCTATCGTAGGAATCGGATACGGCTTGACCATCTTGCCGTCCTTCACATACCCAAACTCTTCCATCTTTCGCTTGATCTCCCGGTCAATCGCAACGACGGAATCGTCAACTGCGGATCTCGGGTTCACACCGTCGAACACGATGCGGTTCCAGATGTTCGAAAGCTCACGCTCGATCATGTACGAACCTGGATTCTTCGGTACTTCGTATAGATACTCCCATTGCTTCAAAATCGTTTTCTTATGCTGTTCTGGCCACGGAAGGTTCTTGAATGCCTCTAGGTTGGACGTGTTCCACATGTATTCTGGTCCGTACAGCATCTGAAGATTGGTCGCGAACTCGGTCTGCGTATCTTCTGACAGCCACCATTTTAAAAGTTCCCACGAATCTTCCTTGCTCTTCGTTCCTTTGAAGATCATCGCGGACTGACCTGAACCAGTAGCCCAACGCTCCACTGTTCCGTCTTCTTTTTTCACACCCGGATGTGGTGCAATATCCCACCATCCTGCGATCTCTGGAGCGGCTGCTGTTAGCTGTGTATATGTCGTAAAGTTAGCCGTCCCGATCGGTAGTGTTGAATATCGGAAATGGTTATAAAAGTTTGGTACTTGTAACGGCATGCTGTAGATCGTGTTCAGCTCTGCCATGAACTGTATACCTTTTAGCGATTCTTCTGTTCCGATCGCCGTCTTCATGCCATCTTTTCCGTATAGATTTCCATCAAACTGATACACGAACGGAGCGGTTGCTTGGAACGGCTTAAACCCTGTTGCACCAGCGATGTGTGTATAGTAGTTCATTCCAAAACGCTGAAGTTCTGGTAAGATGCTCTTCACGTCATCCCACGTATCTGGAACTGGAAGACCGAGTGCTTGCAGGATATCTTTTCGGTAAAACTGAACAAAGAAATCTTGCGTCTCTGGCATCGCATAAACCGAATCACCGATCATAAGCGGCAGAAAAGCTCCTGGCGAGAACTGCTTGCTGAACTTTTCAAAGTCATCGAATTGATGCAGATCAACGGCTGCACCACGAATCGATAACTCGTACGGCAACCATGAAGAGATGCCTAAGGCTATGTCTGGCTGCTTGTTTGAAGCACTCGCGAGAATCAGCTTCTGCTCTTCTGGCATGATCGAGAATTTTACTTTGATTCCTGTTTCTGGCGTAAAGTTTTGATCAGATAGGTTTTGTAGGAGTTCTACGTATTGACGTGGCCGATTCACCCAAACCTCTAACGTATCTTCTTCTGCTTCACTCGCCGAGTAGTTCTCTGAGAAGAACGATAAGAAGAAGCGTTGAATCGAATCAATCAGCTTTTCCCAAAAACCAGCTTCTGCATCTGGGACATCTTTTTCATCACCATGCACGTAGAAGCGATCCACCGTTAACGGCTGTTCTGGCAACGTTACAAGCATGTTTCCGAGCAGCTGTGCCGCTGAAGATGATCCTTCTGACAGCTCAGTAAGTCGGCTTGGAATCTCATTTGGCTTTTTGCTAAGTGCTCTTAGCTTTTGAACCGCCATCTCAAGCGAGACCATATCTTTTGAATCTTCTTTTGAGTTATCGAGTTTTCTAAGGTAGTTCAGTTCTTTCTCTAGCTCATCCGCCCAGCCAGCCAATTTTTTATCGATGCCTGGAATGTACTCACTGATCTTCCAGCCGCGAGACGTATCTGTCTGATTTCCCGTAAGCTTTCTGATCTCAAGCGTGAGCTCTTCCATCTCGCGCATCACTTTGTTCGTCGTATGAAGAACCGGCTCAACAGGAGCCGCATCCGCTTCTAGACCGATCTGATGTTTCCCCTTTGATAGATAAAACAGATAATCTTTTCCATCTTCGTCTTCTAGTGTGACGTTGTCCCAATTTTTATTGAATGGAAACGTAACGGGTGAAGTTTCTTGAAACGGAACTTTTCCGTCGATCAACAGTTTTCGGAAAACCGGACCACCCGTCTCTTTGTTCTGCAGTACTTTAAATGTTAGCTTGTAAAAGCCATCTTTCTTCACATTAACGTTCCAATTCACCGTTTGACCTGAGTCTTTCCACGATTCAGAACCTAGTGTGTTCAGAAGAAGATTCTTTGGAGAGCTTGGTATCGCTGATGAATCATCTGCTGCAAAAGGACGTATGTATGAGCTGTTCTTTTCATAGTCCTTCTCAGCTTCACGTGTGATCAGTGTGTCCGCCACTTTTGCATCATCATGTTTCTTTACGTATTCTTTATAGCTTGGTAGATTGCTAGTTGATTTAACGTATGCTTTTCCTAGCAGCATCTCACCTGATAGGTTCGTAAGCTGGATCGTATTACTTCCTTTTTTCAATTCGTAACGAAGTGGCTCAGACTGCAGCTGACTCGCATCTTCTGCTGTTAACGTGTTCCAACGCTCGATCCGCTTTTGCTTCGGAATCATATCGTTGTCGAACCGATCTTTCTCAAAGGTGTTTTTCTCGTTTTTCCAGTCGGCCGGAAACACGATTCTGCGGCTTTCGTAAAAAGGATAGTTACCGTTTACCTGAATGGCGCCCTCTATTGGAACAACCTCGTTGCTCAGTGGATAATAATCAAACGCTAGCTCATATAGTCCCGCTTCCTCCACATTCACTTCATAAGAAACGGACTCTCGGTTATGCCAATAGAAAACACGATCGTTATAGCCCTTACTCTCTGATTCTGACAAAAGGTTCTTTTTGTCTTTGATCTTAAAATCAGAAGGAGAGACAGACGCTTCAAAATCTGAAGCGTCCCCTGTCCCTTTCTTCTCCCAACTTTTAAGGACGGTATGATAGTTTTCCTCCACGACTTTTTCGGCAGGCTTGTTATCCTGACTGTTGCCTTCAGCAGATGCATAGGGTTGTGGAATAATGAGACACAGCGCTAAACCTAACCAAAGAAATCTTTTAAACTTCATACTATCAACCTCCCCTTAAACTTCAGGCTTTCTATTTATCTTTTAAAGCCTCACTTGCTTCTTTACTCTTTTGGTCTGCTAATTGATCAAGCTGTTTTGCGTAGTCTTCAATCTTCAGGTTTCCTTTGATTACGTTATCTAAAATGACAGCCACTTTCGCGTTCGCTTCTTCTCCAACCTTCACGCCAGTTGGTGCTTCCCAACGTGCATCTACATAGCCAGGTACGGTTTTAACCGGCTCAACGATTGCGTTGTCTAAGTTGTCGTAAGCTGTTTTGATTCCTGGTACTTCATTGATCGCAAAGTACTCGTCTAAAATTTCAGGATCTGCGTTAACTGGTAGTGTGTTCAGTGCTTTTCCTTCTTTTTCAGCGATTTCCATACGCTTCATGAAGCCTTCTTTACCGAAAGACATCCACTTAGAGAAAAGGAATGCTTCTTCTGCATGTTTACTTGTTTTAGAGATTCCAACAAAGTCGTTCGTTACACCCGTTCTTCCACCAGGAAGACCGATGAAATCAAAGTCAAACGTTCCTTTTTCAACGAGTGCAGGAACTCCCCAAGTACCGTCCCATTTCACAGCAACTTGTCCGTTCATCCATACTTCTTCTGGGTTCTCACCTTTAAAGTTAGCTTTCAAGTCATCTGGAAGTGACTCGTATGCGTAGTTGTTCGTTGTAATCTCTTTTGCAAGATTCGCTCCTGCGATAAATTCTTTTGAATCAAGAGAATATTGTCCGTCTTTAACCGTATACCAGCCCATGTCTGGGTTTGCCGCAGCCGGATACCAGTCCGTTACAGAGAACGCGTGGTTTGTTCCAGCTACACCTTTGTTGATGTTCGTTACTTCTTTAATAGATTTTGTGTACTCTTCAATTGAAAAACCAAACTCAGGGTAATCGAGGTTCGCTTCGTTGAACAAATCTTTGTTTACTAAGTAGCCTAAGAAATGCTGTGCAAATGGAACCGCATACACTTTATCGTTGTAAGTCGCTGATTCACGAACTGCTTCTGGAATGTTAGCAAAATCTTTATCTTTTTCCGTCATTTTCGTGATGTCCATCAACCAGTCGTTTGATAGTGATGATGGAATCTGTGGAAGAGCAAAAACGTCTGGCATCTTGCCCGCACTTGCTGCAGCAGCTAGCGTTCCGTTCCAGTCTGTCGGGTTAATCGACTCGTCGATTTTCACTTTGATGTTCGGATACTTTTTCTCGAACGCTTTGATCATAAGGCGCTCAAGGTTTTGTTCTTTTTCCGTACCAAGTGACCAGCTAGCATATGAGATGGTTACGTTTTCTTTCTTGTCGTCAGAGCTTGCTTTGTCATCTGAGCTACAAGCTGCTACTGAAAATAGCAGTGCGATGATCATGAATAGTGATAATACTTTCTTCATTACCTATCAACTCCCCAATTAATTTTATTTGCTATTTCGCTCTGTTGCTTTTGAAAGCTGTTGATTTCCGTTTCAGGTGCTCGCTTTCCGGGGGGCGTGCGGTGAGCCACCTTGGCACCTTGTGCCCTTAGGTGTCTCACCTGTCCCGCTGATCCCCCAGGAGTCTCGCACCTTCCACTGCAATCAACTATTCGATGATGATAATAAGAACAAAATGCATCAGTCGCAACAGTTAGAAATAACCTTACTTATGGTCGAATAGCGTTTGCGAACGCTGGTTGAAACCGGATGGATGTTGTGTCTTCTGTTGTTGAAATTAGCACTTTGTATGTGTGCTCTTGGACTTCCTCTATTGAAACCTCTTTGTTGTTTACAGGTTTCCAGGAGGTGGAACGGAAGACGAATTCTTCTTCTTTTTGAATCATTTTTATAGTGAGTGAGATCTCGTCTTGTTGCTGTAGCGTCTCATAGATTTCACCAGTACCGTATTCGATGAACAAGTCTTCATGTAACGGTACGTTGACTGGTAGCATGAGGCCGCTTCGCATTGGAATCGAGATTTCTTTTCCACCGAAAAGGGTTGATCCGTCGTACGTGATTGTCGTCGTCTTCTTAAATTCATCAAAGTTTTGAAGGAAGAAGAAGTCTCCTTTTTCTGGTGAAGATCGAACGGTAATATCAAGCTCTTCTTCTAATGTAAAACGACTCTGTATCCCTACTCGTTTGGCAAGCTCAACAATGATGTCGTTTTGATAATGAAAACCGTGATCCATTCCAATACCAAACATATAGAGTTGACCTTTTCCAAGCTGTTTTTCGAACGCGATCACTTGATCTGGGTTGTCCTCAAGATGTGCGAACGCTCCATCTGTTGTTTCATAGATCTCAGCCCGGTCGATCAACACGTTATCCGCCTGATCAATCTGACCAAACACGCGGTGCTTTGTTTCTTTTACCGTTACATTGATATAATCTTTTAAAATCGTGCACGGTACGTTTTTCAGCGTTTTCGTCGGAATTCTCGGGAACAGGATGAGCCTTCCGCCGTTCTCTAAATATGAAACAAGTTTTTGCTGAATGTTTTCATCCATCCACTCTGTGGTAAACATCCATAGAGAAGGGATTTCATTCGGATCGATTTCGGCATCATCCTGCACATTAATCGCATCATAGATGATGTTGTTCACGCGAAGCGCCTTCGCGATGCCGTTCGCCATAAAGGTCTCTCGTTCACGTTGGATCTGATTGACCATGTTTTTCGTATGCTCGTCATGAAACTCCGTCATGTAATAATCCGGATAAAAACCGAGATGCGTATCAACGATAGGCTTAGTTTGTAAAAGTGAACTCTCAAAAGTTTGAAGCAACTTTCCAATATGTTGAATCACAGGATAGTGCGGATTTTTCTTGCCCGACTTTGTGAGTGGCGCCTGCCAATCGTGACGTCTGCCGAACAAGCCGATGTTTTCATAGTTCTCGCCCGCACCAAACATGTAATAGTTCACACCGTTCATCCCGTCCGCGATGCATAAACGCGTTGTTAGATCAAACGTTGTCGGTTGAAGCTTCGGCTTGTCGTGGATGCTTCCACCTTGAAATTCAGCTGAGAAAAGCGGCTGCTCTTTCCATTGGATCGCTTTTGTAAAGGCATTTGCTAAAACGATATCTACATAGCTGTCATACTCGATGTTGCCGATATAATAATCACCAGCCATGAGTGTGTTCTCTATCTTGGCGGTCTCGAGCAGCTGCGAAATGCCGATTGGATACATCGTTCCGCGCTTTAAGATATCGATTCCATGAAAGCCATGAATGTTCACGACGAACGGAACGTCGATGCCTTTTTCCTCTGCCGACTGTTTAAGATGCTCGATGAAACGCTTGTAATGCTGTCTTAAAAAGAGTCCAAACTCATTTCGTAGGGCATGAGCGTAGATCGCTTCAGGCTTTTTTGTCATGTTCTCCGCGAACGACTGAATCTCGCTAAACGGAATGCGGAATGTTTCTTGAAACGATTGCTCATTGTAATTGGTTGTAAGATGATGTTGGAATTCTTGCAGTGTATAAGCATTGTAATCCGGCTGATTCGTCACCCAGTGGAACATTCCCACTTCGTTATCAAGCTGGAAAAGGATAACCGGACCGCCGTTTGTTACGAGGAACGGCTTAATAACGGCACATACCTTTTCATACCAAAGCTCTGTTTTTTCTAAAAAGGTTGGGTGACTGTAACTCACGACTCTGGTCGGATGAATCTCGCCACCGTTCGTTTTCGCTACCGCTTCCGGATAGTTTTCAATAAACCACGTTGGAACACCATGATCCACGATTTCTGCCATCACGTATGGTCCCGGACGGACTAAACAGTACATCCCCTCTTCTTTTACGAGCTGCAGAAACGTATGTAGATCACGTTCTGGACGAGACGTTCCGGTAAGATCCGTAACACCTTCCTCATACTCGTGAAAAATCCATGGTACGTACGTGCTGATCATGTTCGCTCCTGCTTCTTTTACTTGCTGTATGCGCTCGCGCCAGTCTTGCTTCGGGATTCGAAAGTAGTGAAGCTCTCCTCCGAACAAGAAGACCTCCTGACCATCCACGATCACCTTTTCATCTTTTATTGCTATGTTCTTCATAAATCACCTCTTCATCCGGTAAACCGGGGTACTGGAGTAAAAAATAGTTTAAATCATGTGGTTGCTGCGTTTGGGTATAGCAGTTCGAAACGTTTCGATATTGTGTAAAAAAATAGGGTTTTCGGTAGATATAAACGTTTTGATTGTTGCTCGATACCAAAAATCCTCATTTTTCCAATAGAAACGTTTCACTTTTCAATATTATAATCCAACTTGTAAACGGTTACAATATAATTTTCTAAAAATTATGACCTGTTTAAGTGTCTAAACTGTTAAATTCAAACTATTTACTTTGAAGGGCTTTGTTTTTACGGTACGTGTTATTTTATTTGTTACGCGTTCGCTGGTAAATGGGTTGTAATCACCTGTAAAGTAGTGGTTTCCACCTATGAATCTGTATTATTCACCGCAAAATGACAGGTAACCACCTAAAACAGCTCCCCTACCACCTCTAACAGAATTTCAGCAATCATATAAAGGACTTTTCAATAGAGAAATAGAAGTAAATAAGGATGATAATTGAAGGAGTGATGCAATGATAGTAAAAGATGTCACAGAGTCACCCAAAATTGAACAGCTTAGACTCATACTTAAACGTTATTCGCTAGAATCTAGTGTACGAAAGGAAATGGAGCTTGAATTAGCCAGAAGTCTTGCAGGCTTTAAAGGTGAACAATCGCTGCAATACCACCTCCATCTTTTGCCGGATGAAGACTGTTTAATCTTACATGATCTCCGCATACCTCATGGAAACTACCACTTTCAGCTCGATATCCTCATCTTAACTTCAACCTTTTTTCTCATAATCGAAGTAAAAAATATGGCTGGTACACTCATCTTTGACCGTGAATTCCATCAGCTGCACCGGATCCTTAACAACATAGAAGAAACCTTTCCTGATCCTCTCTCTCAGCTATATCGTCAGACCTTTTTGCTGCGCGAGTGGTTAAAACGGCATCAGTATCCCGACATTCCCGTCGAATCCATCGTAATCATTAGCAATCCAAACACCTCGATTAAATCTACCCCTGGTGAGAAATCGCTCCCTGTCACGCATAGCTCCAATTTGTTACCTACCTTCCATCTCTATCAAAAAAACCACTCGCACGAAGTTCTCTCAAAAAAAGAATTAAAAAAATTACACGCCAATTAGTAAAACAGCATTCACCGAGTTCATCAGATCTTTATCAGCAATTTAATATAAAGAAACAAGACTTGATTAAAGGCGTCCGTTGCGATGGTTGCGATAGCATCAGTATGGTTCGACTCAAGAGAAAGTGGTTCTGTTTGCAATGCGGTCACACTAGTAAATACGCTCATATTGCGTCATTAAAAGAGTATGCTCGGTTGATCAGCCCCATTATTACAACCCGTGAGTGCTGTGTTTTTTTGCAAGTTCCTTCTCAAGATTGTGTGAAGCATCTGCTCTCCACCCTTCACTTGCCAACTTCTCAAACGAAAAGGAAGAAGCTCTATCATCTGGATGGTCTTTTTGTATGAAGTACCTGTTTTACGGTACGTGTTTTTATATGTATTACGCGTTCGCCGGCAATTAGATTGATTAGATTGTAATCACCTGAAACAGACTTACTTTCACCTATGATAAACGTATTTTCACCTGAACGGATTCACTGACCACCTAAAATAACACTTGTTTCACCGCTACAATAATAAACGAACTACTTTCCAAGCAAAAGCTGACTCATATTTAGGAGTCAGCTTAACAAACATGTCTGTCAAATAGGAAACCTTTCCATGTTTTTACTCGTATTACTCATTTATCTGTACCCTACTACCTTAAGATCTGATCATTAGGTCCTAATCAAGGTTAACAGTTATCAAAAAAAGGGTTATATTTCCATAAATATAGGGTAAAAGGTCTTTAAAACATCATTTTTGCTTATTATTGGAATTTAGTACTAAAGGGCAATTTTTCCTATTGTCTATTACGTGTAAAATAGTTCAGTAACCATTTATTTCTGAGGTGAATGCAATGAAAGATAATTCTCAACTAATTATGTCGTTAAATAGTTCAATATCTAACCTTACTGGACAGATGAATGACAACCAAGAAAAAATAAATTTATTACGTAAATCTCATTCAGAGCTTACAAACGAACACCAAATATTTGATGAAAACAAGAGTCTCATTAATAAGCCTTCACTAGACTCCTCGGTCTGGAACGGTAAAAGTGCCGTTCGCTTTAGTGAGGAACGCTCAGCAATGGAGCAATCCTATATTTCTATGAGTGGGATAATCGAGAACCAGTTAGAGGATATAATGAACAAAATTAATGAATTGGAGAGTTCCAATGCATCATTAGCGAACTCCATTTCATCAAAAAGAACACAACTTTCCAACTTAAAATAAAGAGGTGGTATTATGTCATCAGAAATTAAAGTAGTTAGAAGTGAGGTAGAACCTGCTTTTGCGGACTTGAAGAACAAGATACAAGCTTTAGACACGACTAATCCAAATTGCACATTTTCTAAAACTCAAATGAATGTCACAACTAAGATGTTAGAAATCGAAAAGCTTTATTATGAAATATTAGATAACTATAAATCCACTTTAACATCTGTTGAAAGTGATGCATGGGAAAGTATTGAAGCCATTTTTCAAACGGATCAGAACCTTTCCAGAATTACTAAATAATGAAGGAGACTTAAAAGATGAAGGTACTCAAAGTTTCTGAAGTTTACCAAGAAATTGATCAGACCATCAAAAAAAAAGAAAGTGAAAAAGAACAAATTATTGCCATCAGGAATGCTTTGAATTATATCATTGAACTCGATGAAGGTTTAAAAGGAGAAGGTGGCTTAGCGATTAAAGAACATTTCACAGTTCTGCATATCCCCATCACACTCCTGCTTAATCAATTCTTAGACGAATACATAAATCGATTAAAAAAAATTAAGTCGCGGATCTCAAAATTCGAATCAGAAGATGCATTAATAACAGAAGAGTTCATTCTGCATGATGTAAAACAAGGACTTGATAAGCTGAAGCAATTTACGGAAGATTCCGCAGACACTATTAACAAAATTACATCTCAAGTAAACCACCTTGTGAGCACTATCCCGCTTCATGCTAGTTCTTTTACTACTATCGTCGATCAATCTGTGAGCAATAATCAGAAGACGTCCGATGAACTGAATCAAATCGATGAAACCACGACAACCTCATTAAGTGAACTGTTTGATGGTTTAGGAGACATCTCTCAATTTGTTAAAAAAGTGAATAGGTGGTCTAGCGAAGGTATTATTCTTAGTCAAAAAACGATCTCTGAAATTGACGAGTTCTTCATGTCATCTGACACTATACAGAACATGATAGATGATGCGATTGAATTATCCGTTGAGCAAGGAGATTCTACGTTTATGGGGGATATTGCCTCATGGCTCGATCAACTAGGAAAAGCAACTGGGGCTTTAGATGTGACAAAAGGTGCTATTGCTTTCACCATTCTTACAACGAATATGTTAGAGCTTACTAGAGATGGTAAAGGTAATTTTATCGTTAAAGCTTCTCCTTCATGGGTAAAAGGAAAATCCAAAAAATATGAATCTAAGCTTGCTGAAAATATATATAAACTTCTACAAAAAGGAGATAAAACATCTGGTAATCCTATTTTAAGATATCTTGGATCCTACAATAACAAGCCTAGTGGTTTATTAAGAGAATTAGTAGGCTTAGATAAAGGAACAACAAAAATTAGCTTTGGTACGATGGTTAGTGATCATAAAGGAATATTTGTTTTTTCAGATGCTGACTTAAAGAACTATGCTCAAAAAGTAGATGTCGCAAAAACAGCAGATCAGTTCAAGAGCGTAGATGGGCTTACTTCGCTAGGTAAAAAGATACCAGTAATAGGTATCGCATTTTCTGTAGGAACGAATTCCGCAGAATTTTTCAGTGACGAAAACCAATACAAATCAAACTATGAAAAATCAGGTCGTTTTGCTGCTGGAATCGGTATGGATGTTGGAATTGCTGGGTTAACTGCTGGTGGAGCTGCCATTGGCACCATGTTCTGCCCGGGAATAGGAACCGTAATTGGTGGGGCCGTTGGAGCTGGAATCGGTATCGTTGGTTCGTGGGCACTAGAAGATAAGATTAAAGGCTGGGGCGAAGATGCTGGAAAATGGATTGAAGAAGATGGAAAAGAAATGATTTCAAATGCAACAGAGACTTTCTCAGACGCTCTATCTGATGCCGGTGATTTCGTCTCAGGATGGTTTAGATAATCTTATTTTTGTTAGAGCCTGTTATTAAAGCATGCTATTCTAGTAATATATTTTAAATTTCACATCAAGGAAAGGAATCTTTATGACTAACAATTCAATCAGCATCCTTTTAACTACTCTTTTCATTTCACTTTTTTCACTTGTTTTTGTAGGAATCGACATCACCTTTCCAACGACAATCATCATGATTTTATTATTAAGTAACGCTATCTTTGCTTTCTTTTCTATTTTTGTTCAACGGGGTATCATCGAGCTTTACAAACATAATTATTACACAAATAAAAATGGAATTCTTTCATTAATAAATAAATACGCTACTTTTGCTTTTTTTGGTCTGAATTACGGAGCTCAATTAGCTTTAACTCGACTGCCATTATTAATAAACAAATTATTGTCACTTCTTTTCTTTGTACTTCTGCTTTTCAACTGGTTGTTAATATTAATTATATTTAATGGTTAGCTATAAAATTAGGAGGTAACTCTATTGAATAATTCAAACCCCATATCACTCTCAATTAACGAATTGGTAGCCTCGCTTGCTTTATGTGGATATGACCGGCCAGCGAGTCAAATTATCAATGACCAGAACCTCATACAAGATGATGCTCAATTCGAACGTTTCATTGAACAATCCGAACAATTACTTAAACAGCGCGGTTACTGGGATGACACTAAGGACACAAAACTTGTTCTTGGTTTAGAGAACACGATTCGCCTTCTCGTAAACTGTACTAAGAAAGTACGCATCGTGTATGGAGACCGTGTTTTAAATATTCATCTTCTTAACGATAAATACGCTCTTATTCAGGACGTAAACGATCAGATGCATCATTTCACCTACTTTAAGCACACGGGTGACTACACAGATATGATAAATGAGCTAATTAATAGTCAAGAAGAAAACACTAATCATCTTGATGACTATCAAACTGTTGAACTAACATCTAATGTTTTTGATCAATTGCATACAATAGATCAATCTGTCCTACATGCCATGATCAGTGATTCTGATTTGAACGATTCATTCAGGAAGTTTTTAAAAGACTTTCAAAATAATGAACAACGATTAGACAATATTTCTTTTCTGACTACCAACTATGTAAAAGACCAAACAACAACGGATCAAGTAATCTTTATGCTCCCTTCCGATCAATTGGTCTGGCACATTGATTACGAAAAAGTTAGCGATGGAAAGATTTTTATCGTTCCTGTACAGCAAGAAGTGTATACTGCTAAAATCAATGAAACGATTCAGTCATTTTTTCAACTGAAAATAACTGCAGATCAAAAATAAAGCTCCCTAAAGCAGGTTATTACAAGGAGAATTGCCCATGAACGATTCAGAAAAAATGATACTAACCTCTAAAGAACTAGCAGTTGCTCTAGTATCATGCCAATATGAAAATGTTGCCCGTCGTATCATTCTAAAGGACGAATTAGTGAGTAAGAACAAAGACGATATTACTCTTTTTACAGAAGAAGCTGAGCGGTCATTACGAGAAAAAGGATTATGGAATGCTCGGAGAAAAACAAAGCTTTCTCAAAATCTTGAGGATCTCATCCAAGCTCTAGGAACATCTACAAAAAATGTACATTTCACACAAAATGATCAAGAGCTATATATCCATCAAATAAACCGTAATCAATATCTGAAGCAGCATATATTCAATGAAACACATACCTTTACATACCTGGATCATACAAAAAGTCTTTCAAAAGAAATGATGAGTTTCTATGATTTTGAATCATCCTCACATTTTAACCATGAGCACCTTCAACCCATTCAAGTTTCAGACAAAGTGTACGATGCGTTACATAAACTGAAGAATGAAGAAGTAGAAAACATACTAAATAACGAAACCGAAAATGACTCGTTAAGAGAATTTATCAGTTCGTTCAACAAAAATAATAAAGCTTTTAACCAAATTAGCTTTAATACCTGCAATCACAAAACGGGAGAGAACCAAAAGGACCAAGTCGCTTTTTCTCTGCCAGGTAATCATATGGTTTGGCATGTAGATTATGAACAGATCCACGATCATACCGTTTACTTTGTGCCTGTATCAATCTCTGATTACTTTACAAAAATAGAAGACACCCTCGAAGAGTTTTTCTCTTCAGAAGTTGTGAAGGTGTCTAAATCTAAAAATACACGCAAAAAGCATGCTACCGCTTCAAAAAAGGTAGAAACCTTTTCTTCTAAGCGAGGATTTTCATTCTTCTTGAAAGCGAATTTAGTTTTACTAGGGATGATTGGGTTGCTTTTACTAAATCAAGGATCTTGGGCTGACGATGCTCAAAAGTACTTCACCCTGTTCATTACGGTTTCGGAAGCGATGATTCTTTTATTATCGTTTGCTAGCTGTTTACCTAAAAATAAAAAATGATGAACAATAAATGATTGGAGCCTGACAAAAGGAAGCAAGTATTCCTTAATTGTTAGGCTTTTTTTGTAGCTTGCTCAAGAATATAACCACCTCACACAAAGCTACAGTTGGAGACGGCAAATTATAGATGTAAATATTCTAGAATTCGATTTTTCAGGTGGAACTCATGGGTTTACAGGTGGACAGCTAAGTCTCACAGGTGAAACTATTCCCATTATCGGTGGTAGCAGGACATTTACCGGTGAAACAAGCCTGGGTAGCGGCGAACGTGTAACAAATATAAAAACACGTACCGTAAAAGGGACTATCGCAATGTACTTAATCCAGTATTATAAGATTCAGATTCCACACTCACATTAAACAGACAAGGTGCTCCATAGGTTTGTCTTGTATTTGTTTACTAGCATTCTCCTTATAGTCGTTGATGTATCACTTAGAAGTTCTGAATAAATAGACCTACTTCAATCACTAAAACCGAAAAAAATCGGACTAGAAAATATTACATTCGGGAATCTATGAATGTAGGTTTTATTTTGTTACGTATTCCGATATACTAGACCTTTATAAATATACAAATATTCTGATTAATTTTACATAAAAAGACAGGAGATCTGATGATGAAATATACCATTGAGCCACTTGGCGATAACAGCATGATTATTGAACTCGGACAAGATATGAGCCATGAGATCCAGCAAAAAGTCAAAAAAGTCTCCTCTTTCTTTGAAGAGAATATGTTTGATTGGGTGATTGAAACCGTTCCTGGTTTTACGACTGTCGCTGTTTTTTATGATCCGTTAAAGATTGACACGAAGACTCTTCCTTATGATGAAGTATGTTCATTTTTGGAACCGCTTTTAGAAAAATTAGAGGTCGACGGTGATGCTGAACCTCGTGTCGTTGAGATTCCCGTCTGTTACGGCGGTGAGTTTGGTCCAGATTTAGAGGAAGTTGCGAATCACAACGGACTCAGTGTTGACGAAGTAATTGATATCCACTGTAATGGTGAATACACCGTTTATATGATCGGGTTTGCCCCTGGCTTTCCATATATCGGTGGTATGAGTGAAAAAATTGCTGCGCCGAGACGAAGTAATCCGAGATTGAAAATTCCAGCCGGTTCTGTTGGAATTGCTGGCAAACAAACAGGCGTGTATCCGATTGAAACGCCTGGTGGATGGCAGCTCATCGGCAAAACACCGGAAAAGCTTTTCACTCCAGAAGGTGAAACGCCTTCCCTTCTTCAAGCCGGTGACCAGATTAAGTTTGTACCGATCTCAGAAGAAGAGTTTCAAAAATATGAGGAGGACGCACAATGATAAAAATCACAAAGCCTGGCCTCCTAACGAGTGTTCAAGATCTAGGCCGTTACGGGTTTCAAAAATATGGCGTGATCACGAGTGGTGTCATGGACACGACCGCACATCGGATAGCAAATTCTTTAGTTGGAAATGATGAGAATGAAGCAACTTTAGAACTTACATTGCTCGGGCCTGATATGGAGTTTAGAGAAGATACGCTGATTTCAATCTGTGGTGGCAACTTGTCCCCTTCCATTGACGGGAAACCTGTAAAATTATGGCGCTCGGTCCTTGTGACGGCTGGCAGCAAGCTAAAATTCGGCGGATGTAAAACCGGGTGTCGTGCTTACCTTGCAGTGGCTGGCGGTTTTGATGTACCAGAAGTAATGAACAGCAAATCTACCTATTTACGAGCTGGAATCGGCGGACATAACGGAAAAGCACTGCAGAATGAAGATGAGCTTTCGATCGGTGAATTCAGTGAACTTTCCGGAAAGATAGCTAAAGTTTTAGCAACACAGCTTGGAGAGAATAAGTTCGCGGAAATGCAATGGACGATTTCTTCTGATTTTATAGCCTCTTCTGCTTCTAAACCGCAAGTTCGAGTCATGAAGGGCAGACAGTACGACTGGTTTACAACAGAAAGCCAGATGAAGCTTTTTACCGATCATTTTGAAGTGACATCACAATCCGATAGAATGGGTTACCGTTTAAAAGGACCTGAACTTGCTCTCGAAGAGAAACAAGAGATGCTCTCTGAAGCTGTGAGCTTTGGTACAATTCAAGTTCCATCTGAAGGCAATCCGATCGTACTGCTCGCGGACCGTCAAACTACCGGCGGATATCCAAAGATCGGGCAGATTGCCACAGTTGATCTTTCAATCATGGCGCAGCTTAAGCCTGGAGACAAAGTACAGTTCGTAGAAGTTTCACACGAAGTGGCCCAACAACTCTACTTAGATCGTGAAAAGAAATTTCACCAGTTAAAACAAGGAATCGCACTTAAAATACGACAAGAATCGAAGTAATTTAGGAGGTACGTTATGAAGAAAGAGTCAAAAGCTAGTATTCTCTTAGGAGCCGCGTTCCTAATGGCGACATCTGCCATCGGGCCAGGATTCTTAATACAAACGACACACTTTACATCCATACTCGCTGCGAGTTTTGGTTTTGTTATTTTAACATCCATCATTATTGATATTGGAGCACAGATGAACGTATGGCGAATTATCGCTGTCTCTGAAAAAAGAGCACAAGATATCGCAAATGCCGTCCTTCCAGGCTTAGGTGTATTCCTAGCTGTATTAATTGTTATTGGAGGCCTAGCGTTTAACATCGGAAATATAGCCGGTGCTGGTCTTGGTCTAAACGTTCTGTTCGGCGTCTCCCCTACAATGGGAGCTGTACTAAGTGGTATCGTTGCCATCTTAGTATTCGTTGTTCGTGAAGCTGGTAAAGCGATGGACCGTTTCACACAAGTTGCTGGTTTCGTCATGATTGCATTGACTGTATATGTGATGTTCACTGCTCAACCTCCTGTTGGAGAAGCGGTTGTAAAAACCTTCGTACCTGACACGATTGATATTTTAGCCATCGTCACGCTTGTTGGTGGAACTGTCGGTGGATATATCACGTTTGCTGGGGCACACCGTTTACTCGATGCAGGAATTAAAGGAAAAGAAAGCTTAGGTGAAGTAACACGCAGTTCTGTTTCAGCGATTGGTATTGCATCGATTATGCGTATTTTCTTATTCTTAGCTTCACTTGGAATCGTAGCGCAAGGGTTAGCCATCGACCCAGCCAATCCACCAGCATCTGTATTTAAATTGGCAGCTGGTAATGTTGGATACAAAATGTTTGGGATTGTCTTATGGTCTGCAGCCATCACATCTGTAGTTGGTGCAGCCTACACATCTGTTTCGTTTATTCGTACGTTAAATCCTATGTTTGAGAAATATAGCAAATGGCTCACAATCGGATTCATCTCTGTTTCCACGGTTGTCTTTGCGTTAGTTGGAAAACCTGTTGCCATACTGATTTTAGTTGGTGCACTGAACGGTCTCATTTTACCGATCTCTTTAGGTGTAATCTTAATCGCCGCTTATAAGCCAAAGATTGTTGGAGACTACAAACATCCGATGTGGATGACAATATTTGGTGTGGTGATCGTTCTTGTTATGGCAGCGATGAGTGTCTACACCCTTTACACGGAAATTCCGAAACTTTTCGCATAAATACTCATATAAGGGGAGCTTGTTATGAACGCATTAGACCATTTAACTCCAGTTGAAGCTCGTGAACTGATACGCCGTGGTGAGTGGAGGAAGCCGACAAGCGGACTCGCAAACGGCTTTACACAAGGAAATCTTGTGGTGTTGCCAAAAGATCTCGCTTTTGAATTCCTTCTGTTCTGTCAGCGAAATCCGAAGCCTTGTCCCGTGCTGGATGTAACAGAGCCAGGTTCCGCTGTTCCTGCCTTAGTTGCACCTGGTGCTGATCTACGCGTCGATATACCGAAGTATAACGTTTATCGGCACGGGGAGCTTGTTGAAGAATGTACCGATATTACTTCGCTATGGAATGAAGACATGGTCGGCTTTCTGCTCGGTTGCAGCTTTACGTTTGAACATGCGCTGATGAATAATGGAATTCCTGTTCGTCACATCGAGCGAGGATGCAACGTTCCGATGTTCAAAACAAACATCGACTGTGTGAAAGCCGGACGATTTGAAGGTCCCATGGTCGTGAGCATGCGTCCGGTCCCTGAAAAAGACGTTGTTCGAGCGGTTCAAGTAACAAGCCGCTTCCCTTCTGTTCACGGAGCTCCGGTTCATATCGGTAACCCAGAAGCGATCGGTGTTTCCGATCTATATCAGCCGGACTTCGGTGACCCTGTTCAGATTCATGATGGTGAGGTTCCTGTGTTTTGGGCATGTGGGGTAACGCCTCAAGCCGTCGCGATGCATGTGAAACCTGAAATCATGATCACGCACGCGCCAGGACACATGTTCATTACAGATGTACGTGATGAAAAGTATGGTGTTTTGTAGGGAAAATCGTGAAATGAGGAAAGAATCTACTTTTGTAGGTTCTTTTTTTGTATGTTTTGAGTGTTTTATTGAGGTTGTGTAGCTAATGTTATGAGCTTACAGGTGGTGATGAGCGTTTTATCGGTGAAAAGGGAGCGATCATCGGTGCTCGCAGCAACGTTACAGGTGAATAAGTTGCGTTTACCGGTGGTAACAAGGACATTAGCGGCGAACGTGTAACAAATATAAAAACGCGTACCGTGAAATTCACCACTCTTCAAACTAAAAAAGGCGGTCCCAAAAGTATCACTACTTCTTTCAAAACCGCCTTACCATACAATCTGGTTAATCCCTATTCATTAACTCCAAGACATGTTCCTTATTCGGCAATGCAGAAATCGCACCTTTTCCACTTGCCGTTAATGCACCGCTTGCATTCGCAAACTGCAAGATTTCTACATGGTGTTCTTGGAGTACGTTTACTAAAGTCTCAAGTATAGCTTCTGCCTCTAGCAGTTTAAACAAAAATCCACCGATAAACGCGTCACCTGCACCCGTTGTATCTTGGACTTCTACCTTGTACCCAGATGCTTCCCACTTCGTGTTTTTTACGTAGAGGTCAGCTCCTGCTGCACCCTTCGTATACACAACTGCTTGCACATCACCTACAAACAATGATTGAATGGCTTCATCAACATCATGGATTCCTGTGATGAATTCCAGCTCCTCATCGGATACTTTCACAATATGTGAGTGTGGCAAAAACTCATGAATCGCATTCCGACAATCTGCCGGACTTTCCCATAAAGGCAATCTCACGTTCGGGTCAAAGCTCACGAGCCCGCCTTTTTTCTTCACAAACTGAACCGCTGTCCGATGTGCCTCTTTCATCGGACTCTCGACAAGGTCCACGGAACAGAAATGAAGGATGTCTCCTTCACTAAACCACTTCTCATCGATCTCTTCTTTACTCAGAAGCAGATCAGCAGAAGGTTTTCGGTAAAAGGAGAAATCGCGCTCACCGTTATCTTTTAACGAAACAAAAGCAAGCCCTGTATTCGCTTCTTTTGTTCGAGAGATCTTATCCGTCTCTACCCCTGCTTTCGTCAGCTGTTCGATAAGAAAATCACCAAACGCATCGTGACCAAGTTTTGTTATCATCGATGATTCTAAACCAAATTTCGCAACTGCAGCAGCAACATTGGCCGGAGCCCCACCAGGAGCACGTTCAAACGAAATTACATCTTTTAAGGCAACACCTTTTTGTTCCGGAATAAAATCAATTAGTACTTCACCGATTGAAAATAGTTTTGACATACTCTCACCCTTAAACCGTGATTCCTTGAGATAGCTCGTGCTTCGTATAATTACCCCTCAACTTATCATCACTAAACACTTTGATTCCTTTTGATTCTTTTTCAGGAAACACTCTTGTCGTAAACACAACTTCGCCATCATTGATAAAAATTTCTGCTATGCTGTGATCAACAAACACACGGATCTTAACTGAATCACCAATCGCAAGCTCTGAACTTCGCACATATCCGAAATCGCCGCCAAATGCTGCATCAAATTTTTCACGGTTCACAGAGACGGTTTGTTTTTCTCGGTCAAACGCTAGGACTAGACCTTCCGTTTCAGATGCAAACAATTCTACGCCAAACTGGTTCGCTTCAATATCGTTAAAATCAAGCTCCAACTCGTATTGATCTGACGCATTCTGTATCTCAACTGCTCCCTCCACAATCTCCATCTCTGAGGATTCCGATCGTACCCTTAACTGTTTTAACTCATCAGCTGGTTTTTGACGAAGCTTTCCATCCACAACCTCTAGCTCCCGTGGAACGGAAAGGCAATGCGCCCATTTTTCTTTGTCTGACGGGTACTCGACCTCTCCCATTCCAGCCCAAGCGAATAAAAGACGTTCATTACTTTTTCCTGCGAACGATTGTGGTGCATAAAAGTCAAAACCTTTATCCAGTTCGTGATACGTTCCTACCTCAAATGTAAGTCTTTCAAGATCTAACTTTCCGATTACAGAGATCACATTATATAGATTATGATAGTTGTGCCCATCAGCATCTAAGCCTTGCGGAGAAACAATAAGTACATCTTTCCCGCTGACTTCGAAGTAATCAGGACACTCTAGCATATACACAGAATTCGGCAGATCTAACGCTAACTTCAATTCACCTTTAAAACGCCAATCCACTGCATTTTCAGATTCATAGACAATGAGGGCACCTGTCTGGTCCGTGCGCTGAGCACCTAACAACATGTAATAGCATCCGTCTTTTTCAAAAACCTTCGGATCCCGAACATGTCCCGTATACCCTTCTGGAACACCTTCGATCACGGGGTTGTTAGCATATTTCGTAATCGTGCCGTCTTTCTCCATGATCGCCAAGCACTGGTTAGCCGATCTCTCTTCGGCACTATATTTGATGTTGCCTGTGTAGTACATATACAGCTTTCCATCTACTTCAAGGGACGCTCCTGAATACGCACCATGTGATTCATAATCCTCTACCGGAACAAGTGCTACCGGCTGCCTTTCCCAGTTCACGAGATCACTCGATTTCACATACGCCCAGTGCTTCATGCCGTGCATGGCATCGAACGGATACCATTGGTAAAACACATGAAACTCGCCGTTATAATACGCGAGACCGTTCGGATCGTTAATCAATCCGAACTGAGGGTGTATATGATAAGCTGGCTTCCATGCGGAATTAACCGACACCCCTTTCAAATTGTCCAATTCATTTTCTTTCGCTTCCAAGATCGTTCTATATTTTGGTTCCATATATTTTGCCATAATGAGTCCTCTCCTGCGTAAAAATAGCGATGAGAGGAATTTCTCCCTCTCATCCTTGAGATTAATCCATGTTTGGTTTTCTTACCTTTAAATAAATGATTGTTAGAATCGCTCCGACTGCGAGTGCTAAAAGGTTTGCCGCTACATAGTGAAGATGTCCACTGTCTTTTGCAGCGATGATCGCAAATCCAGGTATAGCCGTTGCGCCAAAACCAAGAGCTTTAATTCCTGATAAGTAGACATAAGCTCCGCCGATCGCGCCACCGATACTTCCCATGATCAGAGGAAACTTGTATTTAACGTTTACTCCGAACAGAGCTGGCTCTGAGATTCCAAACAGCGTTGAACCAAATGCAGAAACACCAATCTGTCTCGCCTTTTCACTTTTCCACATCGCTAACGTGTAACCAAGAACAGCTCCACCCTGCCCCATCAACGCAACAGACATTAATGGCATAATAAAATTCGATCCTGTATCCGCGATCAATTGAGCCTCAACAGCTCCAATGACGTGATGAAGACCTGTAATTACGATGATCTGCTGAACACCTGCAAACAACATGAATCCTACAATACCAAGATTATCAACAGACCACATCAGCCCGTTTGTAATCCCATCTGACAGCAAGCGGCCTAAAGGGCCAACTGCTGAAAACAGTAGAAATCCAGATACAACAATAGTTAAGAACGGTGCCAAGAAAAGTTTGATCATATCAGGCACTTTTCGGCTGAAGAATTTATCCAGCTTAGCAATAACAAATCCCATCATCAAGGCGATGATAATACCGCCTTGAAAAGCAACAAGAGACACTTTTAAACCAAATAAGCTGATTACTTCTGGTTTGACCGTCCCGTTTCCAACTGCATAGGCATTGGCAAGATCCGGGTGAAGCATGATCGCTCCAAGCACAAGACCGAGTACAGGATTACCACCGAACCGTTTTGTTGCTGAATAAACAACGAGTAGCGGTAAGATCGTGAAAATACCAGTAGACATGATTGAGATGAAACGGTTAAACCCTTCAATGGCCGGATACATCTCTACAACTGATTTCGGACCAAAGATTCCTTTTTGGCTTAGCAGTCCTGTAACACCCATTAAGAGTGCAGCCGCAAGCAAACCAGGAATAATTTCAACGAACACATCAGACAGTGCTTTAATTCCTCTTTGGAATGCATTTTGTTTCTGAGCAGATTGTTCTTTTACATCGCCAAGTGACATTCCAGAAATGCCAGCTTCCTCCGTAAATACGGCATACACGTCATTGACCGTTCCTGCTCCAATGATGATCTGCAGCTGATCGCCAGCTACAAACGATCCTTTCACATGATCAAGGTCACCGATCGCCTTCGTATCAGCCAGCGAGTTATCTTTAAGTACAAGTCGCAGTCTTGTCGCACAATGAGCTGCACCTTGAATATTTTCTTTTCCGCCTATCAATGTGATCATTTCCTTAACGGTAGGCAGGTATTTTGATTTTATATTTGAATCAGCCATCGTTTGTTCCTCCCCTAGAAACATTTCCGGAACCGGTTCCAATTTAAAATAAAAAAATTTCCGCTGTTCCCATTAAAGGTAATACCCTTATGGGAACCGGTTCCACAAACCTATAATAAAATAGCTGATAACATTTTGCAACCCTTTTCTGAAAACGTTATCAGCTTATATTTTCTTCACACTTTCCCCTTCAATGAAATGAAATCCGGAAACCTGCAGTTTCTGAACTTCTTCACCTTCTGTCATGTTAATGATCGTTTTTGCAGATTGAATTCCCGTTTGCTCATTTTTAAAACGAATCGTCGTCAGTGTTGGATGAATGACTTCCGAAATGTTATATCCTCCAAAACCAGCCAGAGAATAATCGTCTGGAACTTTTTTTCCGAGCTTCGAGATGGTCTTCATCGCTCCAAATGCAATCGTATCTGTGGCACATATGATAGCAGTGGGTGTTGAAGTTTCAAGTACTGTTTTTGTGACTTCAGAAGCGTTATGTAAATCGAACTGTGAGACATATGTTTGCACGTCTGTAATTCCTGCTTGTGCAAGTCCATCCAAAACGCCTTGCTTACGTTTCTGCCCAACTGCTACATCACTCTCCGTTACACTTAAATAAGCAATCGATTGATGGCCTTTTTTTGCCATGTATTGTCCCATTTCAAAACCAGCTTGATAATCGTCGTTTATAATGCAATTAAACGCATCCACTTCCTGTGCTACAACGAGTACCGGAATAGAAATCGATTGAATGGTTTGGTAATGCTTATCTGTGATACCCGTAGAAATAAGGATGATGCCGTCCACTTTTTGACGCGAAAGATTGATCAAGCTTTCAATTTCTCGATCTACATGCTTGCTCGTGCTGATGATCAGCGTCGTATATTCACGCTTTCTTAGTTCTTCATCAATCGCCATCAGGACAGTAGACGTTACATACGAATCCAACGTAGGAGCGATTACACCTATAAAATTTGTTTTCTTCGCTTTCAAGCTCTGAGCAAAAGAGTTCGGCTCATAATTGGTTTCTTCGATTACTTTTCGAATTTTCGCTTTCGTTGTTTCACTAACATTGCCGCCGTTCAGGTAACGAGAAACGGTACTTTTGGCAACGCCTGCGAGCTTCGCTATATCCTTGATCGTTATATTCATGTCATTCACCTGCTTTTTTTAACTGATAGATGGTTACTATTATAGTATATGGATAGAGTTGTTTAAAGATAAGAAAAAAGACTGATCCTCCAAGAGGTCAGCCTTTATTATTTATCTACTTGGGTACACCACGGTATTCAGCAACCCGCCTAGGATGATGATCATCGCTGACAGGTAGAACCACAGCATCAGAACGACGAGACCTGCAACTTGACCGTACAGCGCGGAATAGTTGCTTCCACTCACGTACGTAGCGAAGCCCATTGAAACGAGCTGCCAGCCGATTGTCGCAAGAAATGCACCCGGAAGTACTTTTTTAAATCCAAGCTTGATGCTCGGGGCGAAGGAATATAGCATGATGAAAAACAATAGCAGAAACACGGTTCCCATTCCCCACTGGATAATGATCCATAGCTTTTGAAAAGCAAGATTCGAAAAGATGCCTTCCAAATATACGCGCAGGATTTTTTCAAATAACGGAACAAATACTGAAAACAGAACAGCGATCATGAATCCAACCGTTAACAACAGACTTTCTAAAATCTGTTTTAGCATGTTCTCTTCATTTCTCACTTGGTACGCATCGTTCATGATACGCTTCATGCTTTGAAAACCCATCGATGAAAGCCACAATGTGACAATCAAACTGAACGACAACAGGTTTCCTTCTTGTCTCATTACGGTATAGGATAATGTCTTATCGATTAGATTGTATGTGCTCTCTGGCGCATACGGTTGGACTAGCTCTAAAATATTTTCTTCTCTTAGTGGTAAATATGTCAGCAATGAATAGATAACAAGCAAAAATGGAAAGACCGACATTAAAAAATAATAGGCCATCTGTGCCGATAAATCGTAAACCCTTAATTTGAGAAATCGGTGACCTAGTTGATTTAACACTTTAACGATATTCATGTTGCAACACCTCTTTAGTTAAAGCCAGTCCATAAAGACAGTAATATAATATATACGCTAAAAGTAGTCAAATCAGATCACTTTTTTGAAAAGAAGTTTCATATGTTGAATTTTTCGAGTGTTGGTTTGTTTAAGAGTGTTTCATTACATTTCTAAAACGAACCGAAAAATCATCTATGAGTCGTCACGAGACTTCTATGGGTCATCATAGTCTTTCTATGGGTCGTCATGAACATCCTATGAGTCTTAATGGGGTTTCTATGAGTCAAACTAATATTGTATGGGTCGTCGTTCACACTCTATGGGTCATCCGCATGCATCTATGAGTCATCATTTTTGCCCTCAAGTCCCATCAATCACACACAAAAAAATGCCCCTCATCAACATGAGAGACATTTTTCCTCGACCTATTCTATTTCACCGCTCGAGCAGCCGCTTCAACGAGATCAACTGTTTGATCCACTGTATTGCGGCGGAACTCTTTAAACTCCTCCGTCATATATACAGATTTGTCCTCTGGATAAAATTCTTGTGCCGCAATATGCAAATGTCCACCTGGAATATCGGTCGCACCTATGCCTAAACGAACGCGATTCGAGCGGTACATACTTTCGTTAGAAAGATAACTTCCGCCTCCACCCTCTTTCGCTTTAGAGCCCGGTGTTGGTCCATTATCGTTACAAACTGCTGGGTCTTCAAAGTTTGGCGGCAGCCATTTACATACTTTATCATTTCGGAAAACCGGCCACGGTCCCGTTTCAGCCGCAATCATCTCTTCATATGGAAGAGTGGTTTCAATAAATTCCGGAAGCGGCTTTGGCATCGGCCAATGAGCTACAGGTGGTGTGACTTCCGCTCTTTCTTCGAGCTTGTTGTCAGCACCAGTATGATAGCGTCCGGCATATCCTTCGATCGCCATCTTACGCGGCCCACCTTGACTGATAGTCATGATTAAGTCTACTTGTTTCGAGCCTTGCTTCAAAAATGGACCAAACGTATTCTCCACGATTCCATCTTCAAAGTCATCCCATCGAACAGGGAAATTCGCAGCTTGTATGAGGGCTAGTCCTTCGCCTGTCCAAACCCATCGTCCGTCGAGCTGCAGACCGCTTGCACCTGAAGGATTCGTTCGTCTGAATTCTTGTTCAAGGCGATACGGATCGAATCCGCTCACAAGGATCCGCTTCACTTTCTTACTTTTTGGATAGTCGATTGTCGTGATACCTCTTGATGTATACTCTAATGATTTCATCAGCTTCCCGCGTTGTTCTTTCGTCACGTTAAACCCAGGATCCCACTGTCTGAGAGCGCTCGTCATATGTAATCTAGCCCAGTATAGTGGTCGATCATCGTAGGAATCAAGCTCACCTAAGTCCGGTCTCTTTCCTTGAGCACGGTCAACAGCTGTTTTCCATAGTGCCGTTCCATGCTTCTGTATTACTTTTTCAGCTTTCTCTGGAGTTCTTGCTGAACATAGATCTTTTTTAAAACGATCTACGTAAGAGGTGAATTCACTTTCCTTCAATAGCTGTTGTGGAATCGGTCGACCATCCTCAATTCTTTGCTCTTCTGCTGTTAACGCTACATTCGTGTCAAAGCAGCTTGTCTGATTCTTCGCTTCTGCTGTTTCACCATTTTCAAAAATAACGAATCCGAGCAACAAAGCGCACGTCATTCCAAAACTTCGTCCTAATGATATCCTCACGAAAACCCTCCTTTTGTTCTTTATTGTAGAATAACAACGAAATCATTTGAATAGTATGAATTGTTTAATCGTGTATCATTTCACTGAAAACAGCCATCCTACTACCCAGGAATAAATGAGTATTTTTATCTTCGGATCACATTTAAAACGATGATTAATAGAATAAAGGCAGTTTTTATCATTCGGTCTTTCGTAACGACTTTCAAAAGTCCGATCAGAACGATACCTAATACGGGGCGGTCTTCTACTAATAAGATCGCAATGATATCAACCAGTAGCAGGACATCATCTAGCGTAGTTAACTGTTCCTCTTCCATACACTCACCCGCTTTTTGATTAGTGTATGTTGTGAGTGAAGAGATGCTCATTTTTAAAAAGCATCTTAATGTCAATTCCGTTGAAAATCCTGTAAGCTGTACACATCATAAAATGTTAGATGGGGTTGAACGGCTATGGAAACTACACAAAATGTTAAACAATCGACGATCGTGTCCTTGTTGCTCGCTGGAACGTTTATTGCAATCTTGAACCAAACACTCATGATCACCGCGATTCCACCGATCATGAAAGAGATGAACATCACAGCGAACAGCGCTCAATGGCTGACAACCGTATTCATGCTCGTAAACGGAATCATGATTCCAGTTAGTGCATTTTTGCTCGAACGGTTCACAACACGTCAGCTATTTATTTCTGCGATGAGTGTGTTCGCTGCAGGAACACTCGTTGCAGGACTGGCGCCAAATTTTGAGACACTCTTACTCGGAAGGGTCATCCAATCAAGTGGAGCTGGGGTAATGTTGCCTCTTATGCAGACCGTATTTTTGATGATCTTCCCCGTAAACAAACGCGGATCAGCAATGGGATTAGTCGGGCTCGTGATCTCATTCGCACCTGCGATCGGCCCTGCTCTTTCAGGCTGGGTAACATCACACTACTCTTGGCGGGTACTCTTTTTCATCATCTTGCCGATTGCCATCATTGATATTATCGTAGCCTTTTTTGCTTTAAAAAATGTTACGGAAACATCAAAAACGAAGGTAGATGTAACATCGATCATTTTGTCATCGTTCGGTTTCGGAGGATTACTATACGGATTCACGTGTGCAGGAAATCTCGGATGGACTGCGCCAAGCACGCTGCTCTGGCTCGCGATCGGTGTCGTAGCTCTTGTTTTATTCATCACACGACAACTGCGTTTAGCGCATCCAATGCTTGAGTTTAGAGTGTTCGCAAACTCCATCTTCCCGCTTACGATCATCATCGGAATGATCACATTCTTAGGACTGATTGGCGCGGAGACGATCATACCGCTTTTCATGCAGAACATGAGAGACTTTACGGCGTTTGAAGCAGGTCTTGCACTCTTACCAGGTGCGCTCATCACAGGGCTTTTATCACCGATCACAGGAAGACTTTTTGACAAGTTCGGTGCGCGTTGGCTTGCGATCATTGGGTTAACGATCATCACTGGATCATCCTTTGCGTTTGCTACTCTAAGTCCGACCACATCGTTTACATTTTTAACTGTGATGTACGGCGTGCGGATGTTTGGCCTTGCAATGGTTATGATGCCTGTAGCAACCGCCGGGCTTAACCGACTTCCGAAGCGTTTGATTCCACACGGAGCAGCGATGGATAATACGATGAAAATGATCGCGGCATCAGTCGGTACAGCCATTTTAGTCACGGTCATGACAACTACAGCTGAAACCGCAGGAGCGCGCCCAGAGATCTCACATCCTGATATGTATGGCGCAAATATGGCCTTTATCGTCGTATCCGTATTATCCTTGATCGGCCTTGTGATTTCATTTTTTATAAAAGAAAAACAACCAGAAACAGAGGGCAGCTGATTATAGCTGCCTCTTTGTAAATTTAGTCGATAAAAGCTCGATTGTTCGTGACAAGCCTATCTGATTAAGTAATACTAAAGGTAAAGCTTTCTTTTTTTAACAATTCAATACATATATCTTTTAAATTAGGAGGTTACTATCTTGAATCAGATTCAACACACGTTAGCCAAATCACTCATTGATGACGCACCAGCGTTGGCTGAGCAGATACTCACACTACGGTTTAAGAAATACCCGATAAAAGATAAACAGCTCTTTGATCGCCAGTCGTCCAACGATTATATTATGAAATTAGTCCAACTCTTAGGCAGCTCACTCGTACTGTCACCCTCCTCAAGAGAAGATGGACTGAAAGTATGGTCGATTCAGACCGCTCGCTACGCCCTCGAATACGGTCAATCCTTGGATGTTGCCATGCAATCAACGCAATTTATTCGCAGTGAGATTCTTCACGTGATAGAACATTTAGCAGAACAAGAAGAAACAAACGTAAAAGAAGTGATATTTATCATTCAAGAAATAAATCAGATGCTCGATCTATGCTTTCAGGTATTTACCGAAACCTACATGGAGAGTATCTTAGAAGCCATATAATGAGCGACACTTGATCATAGAAGATCGAGTGTTTTTTTTGTGTACTTTTATTAATAGTCATTCATTCTCCAGGTTCTTTTCTAAAAGCTAAAGATTGTTGCTTTCTTGCTTCCTTTCTTCCTTGACAAGTTGATTGGAGTGCAAGGTGCGAGACTCCTGGGGGATCAGAGTGACATTTCGAAGAGTGGATGGCTCGTTCAGCCCCGACAAGCAAAAGGTGAATGGCTATGAAGGCGCACTTTGCCTTCTGAGCCATTTAACTTTTGACCTCGAGGGGCTAGCCACTGTAACTAGACAGGTTAGACACCTAAGGGCACAGAGTGCCGAGGTGGCTCACCGCACTCCCCCCGGAAAGCGAGCACCTGAAACGGAAATCAACTACCCACAAGGACAACCAAAGCGTTACTAAAAAAAGTTTTATCATTCCTTTTCTTCCAATAGAAGGGATGTTTGTCGAAATGTCGAAGGTTTCAACAGATGCATTCGGAAACTGTTACAGGAGGCTATCCCCATGGAAAGTTGTAGGAATCTAGGAACGAAGATTAAAGAAAACAGCAAACAACTTGTAGACAAACTAAAGCCGATTGAGAACTTGGAGACTGACTTTTCGATCTACAAAACCAAAGTATCTCACTGGATGGACATTCTTTTTCAATACTTAGGCGAAGGCTTATCCGAAAATGTTCAAACGGCTGAAGAAAAGATTAAGAAATGGGCTGACGCATTCGGCCAGCGCTCATCAGATATGGAGATCCCGCTCGATTACGCACTTCATTTTATCTTCGAATCCCGCGTCATTGTTTCAAGGCTTTTAGAAAAAGAGTTTGAAACTCATGACTTGAAAGCTGATTGTGCTATCTTTGCGTCAAATCGTCTGAACTTGTTAATCGATATAGCCGCTCGATCAATCGTTACACATTATACGACGTTTATGAATAATACAAAAAAAGCATTGCAGCATACAAATCGAAATCTGGATATCTCCATTCTAGAGTTAAATAACATTCGAACCGCTCTATTTGAAGGAACGATTTTCTCTGTCACTGACAAAGACGATCGTATCATTCAAGTAAACGACCATTTTTGCGAGTTAACACAGTATACACGCGAAGAGTTGATCGGAAAAGATCACGGCAAGATCTTCTATTCTGGCGTTCATAAAGAAAGTTTCGTTCAGCATATTAGACAAGAGATCAAAGCCGGCCGTGTTTGGAACGGTGAGATCTGCAACAAATCGAAGGATGGCTCCCTCTATTGGGTGGATACGACGATCATTCCTTTTCTAGATCCAGAAGGCGTGGCTTATCAGCACATTTCGATCCAATACGATGTAACGGAGAAAAAGAAAACAGAAGAAATTCTGTTGAAGTCTGAAAAGGTATCATTGATTGGTGATTTGGCCGCGGGAATCGCTCATGAGATTCGCAATCCCCTTACATCGATCGCAGGGCTCGTTCAGCTCATTAACGAGTCTGATCAGGAGAAGAACACCTTTTTTAAAGATATCATTCTAACGGAGATCAATCGTATCAATTTTATCGTGAGTGAATTGATGGTCTTAGCGAAGCCACACGCTGTCTATTTTAGCTGGTTCAATATCGTTGAAAGCATCCAGACCGTCATTGATCTTATGCAGCCTGAAGCAAATTTGCGCAACGTGATTATCTTATTTGAGAAAGAAAAAGACATGCCGCTTCTGTATGGTGAGAAGAATCAGCTGACACAAGTGATCATCAACATGATCAAGAACGCGATGGAAGCTCTGCCTGACGGTGGTGAGATCTCGCTCGCTGCCACACCTATTGATGG
Organism: Bacillus sp. E(2018); assembly: GCF_005503015.1. Taxonomy (NCBI): domain Bacteria; kingdom Bacillati; phylum Bacillota; class Bacilli; order Caryophanales; family Bacillaceae; genus Bacillus; species Bacillus sp. E(2018). Next base: position 56,554 of record NZ_SCOL01000002.1, read on the forward strand.
ACACGTTGTTCTTTCTGTAAAAGATAACGGGGTTGGTATGACGGACGAACAACAAAAAAGAATCGGCGAGCCGTTTTATACGACAAAATGCAACGGAACAGGCCTCGGGCTCATGGTCTGTTTTAAAATCATTCAAAATCATGGAGGATCGATTCTGGTAGACAGCAAACTGAACGAAGGCACCTCCTTTCAGATCACATTACCCGTACATGCGGTTGCAGCGGTTATTGATTCTGTACATAAATAGTGCGTGACAGTGAAGAATCTACGTGATGTAGGTTCTTTTTTATTGAATTTAGATGGCATTGAAGAAGTTAGCGGTGGTTGTAAGCTGTTTTACGGTGGTCACCGTTCATTTACAGGTGTAAAGTGAGCGTTTAGCGGTGGATAAATCATGTTTACAGGTGAAAAGTAGCACTTTACCGGTGAACGCGTAACAAATTATAAAAACACGTACCGTAAAACCTCCCATCCACACAAAAAAAGCCTCACCATGAAATCAATATGGTGAGACTCTTTTAAACATCTGTTTAAAAGAACATATTTGCCACTAAAAGTGACACCAAACCTACGAACCAACAGATTGTCGTTGGTACAGACCAGACCATGATCTGTTCTTTTACCTCTTTAATGCCTAACATCCGGTTAACAACCCAGAACAAGCTGTCGTTAAAGTACGAGAAGATCATTGAACCCATCGCTGCAGCTTGAGCCGCGAGTGCCATGTTCACATCCAGCTGAGAAAGGATCGGTGCTGAAATGGATGCAGCAGTTATCATTGCTACCGTACCACTCCCTTGTACGAGGCGAACGATCGTCGCGACAAAAAACGGAATCAAAATTGCTGGAAGTGGAAGATCTGCAATTTTTTCAGCTATAAAGTTCCCCGCTCCACTTTCACGAAGGACATTACCAAGTGCTCCACCTGCTCCTGTAACTAACAGGATAATACCCGCTGTCTGAATTCCTTCCTCCATTCGGTCAAGTGATTCAGATCGGCTTAAATTTCCAGCTAGAGCATAGATCGCTACAATAAGTCCGATACTTACGGCAATAATAGGCTTTCCTAAAAAAATTAAGATTCCGTAAAAACCAGATGTAAGTTCGAGTGCAGTTAACGTCGTGTTTAAAAAGATTAGTAGAATGGGTAAAACGATCGGTAATAATGAGCGGCCTAAAGATGGCAGAGCATCCTCTCGCGCACTAGCTAGCTCAATAAACTCTTGATAAGCTGCTTGTTTAGTAGGACGTGTGAAACCAAGCTCGGAGTCATCCGGTACTTGATAAATTCTTTTACCAATCCACTTGGCGTAAAGAACGCCTGCAATCATGATCGGTACCCCAAATAAAAGACCAAGACCGATCATAAGTCCGATATCAACTCCAAAAATTCCTGCTACACCTAACGGACCTGGAGTTGGTGGTACTAGAGAGTGTGTAATTACAAGACCTACTGCCAAAGCAACACCTAACGATACGACCGACTTGCCCGTTTTCTTAGATAGAGCTTTTACAAGCGGATTTAAAATAACAAACGCCGAGTCAACAAAGATTGGAATGGATACCACATACCCTGCGATCGCCATCGCCCACTCTTCCTTTTTCCTGCCTACTGCTTTAATGAGTGAATACGCTAATGTTTCGGCCGCTCCTGATACTTCGAGAATCCGTCCAATCATGACACCGAGCCCGATAACGATCCCGATAGAAGCAAGCGTACTTCCGAAACCAGCTGAGATGGTATCAGCCACTTTACCTGGTTCCATTCCACCGACAAGACCTGCGATTGAAGCCGCAATGATAAGAGCTAGAAACGCGTGGATCTTTGTTTTTAAAACGAGAAAAATTAATGCAATAACCCCAAGAACTAACCCAGCTACCATTTGTGCTCCTGAAACTTCCATTTCATTAACCCCCTTTAATGTAAGCGCTTTTATTTTATTGAAAGAATAGTGAAGGGCATAAAAGCCCTTCACTTTCATCTGACTATCTTACAGGCTGTTTGCTGTAAATTTTGGTGCATATTGAGCAGCCAGTTTGATACATTCTTCCATACTCGTGCTCTCTGCAATGTTCTTACCAGCGATATCGAACGCTGTTCCGTGATCTACCGAAGTTCTTAAAAACGGAAGGCCGTTCGTGATAGAAATGGTTCTATGAAAATCCGTCATTTTTGCTGCGATATGTCCTTGATCATGATAAAGCGACAACACTGCATCATATTTTCCGTTAAGTGCTTGGAAGAATACAGAGTCTGCCGGAACTGGACCTACTGCGTTGATTCCATCTGCGACAGCTAGCTCAATACCCGGTTTGATCTGCTCGACTTCTTCCCAGCCAAACAATCCGCCTTCACCGCTATGCGGGTTCAGTCCAGCAACTGCCCACCGTCTATTTTCAACACCAAGACGAGCGAGCGCTCGATCACATCGCAACAAGTAATCATGTACACGTTCTTTCTTCATAGCTGCAATCGCATCTTTTAATGAAAGATGACGTGTTAAGAAGAAGATTCTCATCCCTTTAACTTCAAACATGGTTAATGGGTCATCTGAACCTGCTAGTGCTTCAAGCATCTCGGTATGTCCGATATATGGAACATTTGCGGCTTTTAACGATTCTTTGTTGATTGGCGTTGTTGCCAGCGCTTTAACCTCACCTGCTGTTGCTAGCTCTACTGCTTTTTTGATATATTCAAACGCTCCGTGTCCGCCTTGAGCAGAAACTTCGCCATACTGAAGCTTATTCATATCAATGTTGTTTAAGTTTATTACATCAACAGTTCCTAGTTCGTACTTTCCTTCTGCTGGCGATTTCACTTCATTAATTGTGAGGTCTGCACCTACGATTCCAATCGCTTTTTCAAGTACTGCAGCATCTCCGATCACGAGCGGTTTACAAACATCATAGATCTCTTTTTTTGCAAGAGACTTCATCGTAATTTCTGGTCCTATACCTGCCGGATCACCCATTGGAATCGCAATAATCGCTTTTTCTGTTGTTGTCGTTTTTGTTGTCGTTGTCATGTTTCTTCCTCCTTAAGTTGTTTTATAGATTTATTGAACTTGCTTTGTAGAAGTTTGGTTTGCTAATAAATGCTTTACGATCGTGTGAATTGCTTTTTTGTCACCAACCATGCCACCCTTTGTAGCAAGCGGTATACCATCAAAATAACCTCCGATGAATTCACCGTATGCAACGAGAGGAAGCACCTCGTTTTTCAACTTGATTCCGTCTGCTCTTCCAACGGAACAGAGTGAAGCCGTCACATCTCCTCCACTAGAGAAACAGCCGCCGATCTCATAATTCGTTGACTGAATGACAATACGCGTGATCTTTCCTAATCCATCTGCAATTCTTTTCGCGAGTTGATCCTGACTCACACCTTGCTCTTCAGCCAATCGTTTTAGTTCTAATCGTTTTGCCTCTGGCGAGTTGGTCGTGATAATTAAGATGTCTTGGTGGTGGATGGCTTCTAAGGCAGCCGTTACAGCTCTTTGAACTTCAGTTTCCCAGCTGTCCGATAGACTTGCTAATTTTTCTGCATCGACATAGACCGGTTTCGCATCCGTTTTATCGATCAAATACGTTAGCTGCTCACCACTTAAAGAGGTTACGCTTCCTACGGTAACGAGAATCTTTTTACTTTGTGTGTGCAGAGACGTGTAAGCCTTTGCATAATAAGCCGTTAATGGTCCTGGATCTACCGGTACGAGTTGGTAGTCCTCGATCAATGCCATCGCATGTGCAATATCTTCAATCTCTTCATCTGTTACCGCATCCATCACAAGAATACGGCTTCCCTCGTCTATTTTTCGCTTTAACTCCTGAAGGATCGTTTTCTTTCCTTGTAAAACGGTTTCGAGTCCGATGTGTGATACGAGATGTTCACTCTGCTTACTGATAATAGAAGGAACGTACGATTCAGTAAGAGGCATGACCGGATCTTTGGCAACATCTGTCGCTTGAACAGGCACACCATCGACGAGTAAGTAACCGCCGGATGTGATACGGCTTGAATCTGGAAACGATGCAACGACAACCGCAATCGATCGTTCACCAAGTTCATTTAAGACCATGTCGATCTCTGTTCCGATGTTTCCTCTTACCGTACTGTCGATTCGTTTACAAATAACATCCGCACCCCAACGCTGAAGGTTGCTCATGGACTTTTTAATCCGCATCTCGGACACATCTTTTCGTGCATACCTGCTGTCTGTATCAATACACACTGCGTTGTAACTGCCGGATGCTGGTTCCTGATCATAATACACCATCGTTGCCGCTTCAAACCCTTGCTTGATCAGTTTTACACCTGTCGCATTGGCACCTGTTAGATCATCTGCGATAACGCCGACTTTCATCCCTTTTCACCACCTTCAACGGTTACAACTTCTAAACATTCATTCAGCATTTGCTTCGTTTCATCTGTTAGGTGTTGATCTGTAATCAAACCGTGTATTTGATTTAAATCACAAACCTTTGTTAATGATTTTTGATCAAACTTACTAGAATCAGCCACGAGCCATGTTTTTTCCGATGCTTCAATCATCAGCTTTTTGATCGCAGCCTTCTCAAAAGTCGGTGCTGTAACACCCGCTCGGCTATGGATCGCATGAGCTCCTAAGAAAAAGAGGTCTACGTGAATGCCTCTTAACATCTGCTCTGTTAACGGGCCGAACAATGTTCCGATTGTATTTTGCAGTTCGCCGCCAGTCACGATCACTTTCACATCTGTATCAAGAAGCTCAGCTGCAATTTTAATATCATTTGTAACTACTGTGATTGTCGTTTTCTCTTTTAACAATTTTGCAATTTCTAATGTTGTTGTTCCTGAATCTAAAAGAATAGTAGAGTGATCCTGTATGAATTGCACAGCTCTCTCGGCGATTGCTCTCTTACGATCGTTGAACTTCCCTTCTTTTGTTCTGAAAGATGACTCCACGACTAAAGGCTTGTTAAGTATCGCTCCGCCATGCGTTCTAATAATCTGGTCAGTTTCTTCGAGAAAGGCAAGATCACGACGGATTGTCATCGCCGAAACATTTAATTCGTTTACTAGGTCCTCAATCTCAATTTTTCCGTTCTCATTTAATTGTTGCAGAATATGCTCTCTACGCTCTTTAGGCATTATTTTCATCACCTTTGTTAATTTCAAACACTTTATATGTATTATAATGTTTCAAACGAACAATTATGTCAATTATTTTGTTTAAAATGAACAAAATAATATCTCTTCTACTTTCTCTTGGCGTCACTTTCCCACTCTAAATAATCTAAAAAAATAGTGCCATACCGCATTTACTTGTATACTAGAGTTATAGAAATGAATGATCTTAGAAAAACACACAATAAATGGTACATATAAGGGGAAGAAGTTTGAATGTCCATTCTGATCGTTGATGATAATACAGTAAATTTATTCGTAATAGAAAAAATATTAAAGAATGCAGGATACGATGACTGCACTTCTCTTTCGTCAGCTCAACAGCTGTTCGATCACCTCGAAGAAAACGAAAAAGAACTGAACAAAAAGGCGATTGATTTGATTCTCCTTGATATCATGATGCCTGAGATTGATGGGATCGAAGCTTGTCAGTGCGTTCAAAAAGACGAGCGTTTCAAAGACATTCCGATCATCTTCATCACAGCGCTTGAAGACTCTACGAAGTTAGCAGAAGCGCTCGACTGCGGCGGGATGGACTATGTCACGAAGCCCATTAATAAAGTAGAACTGCTTGCTAGAATTCGAGTCGCACTTCGATTAAAATACGAGAAAGATTGGCACGCCGAACAAGAACAAAAGATTCAGAATGAGCTCGATCTTGCGATGCAAGTTCAAAAAGGCTTGTTGAATCCGCCGATTAAAGAAGACAACATCACGATAAACGTGTCTCACCTGCCTTCCTTTAAGCTCGCAGGGGATATGTATTATTGGCACAAGTTCGATGACCATCGTTATGGCATCATCTTGCTCGATATGATGGGGCATGGAATCTCCTCTTCTCTTGTTTGCATGTTCATCTCTTCTGTTATGCGAGACAGCATTAAAGAGCTGAAAGATCCTGAACTCGTGATTAAAGAGTTGAACCGTTATATGGCGCTTCTGCATAACCCGAAAAATGACTACAACTACTATTTCACAGGCATCTACCTTTTGATCGATACCGAGAAAAAGAAGGTTGAATACGTGAATGCCGGTCATCCGGAAGGCTATGCGCTCGTTGATAACTCGCTTCAGTCGATCGAACGCAGCTGTTATGCGGTCGGTTTCTTCGAACAGATCGAAGTGAAGAAGTCTGTTATTCATTACGAAGACAACATTCAGATGCTGCTCTTTACGGATGGTGTGTTAGAAGCGGGTGATGACGAAGAATTGATGCTAGAGAAGCTGAAATACGTGGCTTCGGAAAAATGGAGCAACATCCGCTCTCCGATCCATCTTGTGATTCCAGAAGAACAGCAAAAAGGGCAGAGCGATGACATGTGTATCATGATGATTCAAGCCAAATAAAAAAAGCAGGATAGAAGAGGTGATCATACCCCTTCTTCCTGCTTTATTTTTTTTGATAGATTTTTACTTGTTCAACAAAGTCTGCGTACTTATCCGCACAGTCTGCAAATTGAATAGATTCTTTATCACCAAGACCAAGGAAACCATTGGGACTTAAGCTATCATAAAACAGTTCATGCACTTGATTTTGCAGAGCAGCCGTAAAGTAGATCAGTACATTTCGGCAAAGAATCACATGAAATTCATTGAACGAATGATCTGTCACAAGGTTATGCTGCAAAAAGCTGATCTGTTTTAATAACGAAGGCTTCAAATACGCAAAATGGCCGTCTGTTGTATAGTACTCTGAAAAGGCTTGAGTCCCTCCAGCCGCCATATAGTTCTTCGTGTACGTCCTCATCTTGCTCAGCGGCAGAATACCTGATCTGGCCTTGTTCAGCACCGGTTCGTTCATATCTGTCGCATAAAATTTTGTCTTATGACTTAAACCCTCTTCTTCCATTAAAATCGCCATCGAATATACTTCTTCACCCGTCGCACATCCAGCATGCCAGATGCGGATTTCAGGTAGTTCTCTCAGCTCAGGAATTACCTTTTGGCGAAAAGCACGAAAGAACTCAGGGTTTCGAAACATCTCTGTTACATTGATCGAAAAGTCGTTGAGCAGTGTCGTCATAAACGCAGGTTCGTGCAGAACTTTTTCTAGCACGCCTGTGATCGTTGAAATCTGTTCAAGCTGCATACGATTGTGAACACGTCTATGGATGGAGGACCGCATATACTGGCGAAAATCAAATCCAGATATGCGGTACAACCCTTCTAATAACAGCTCCATCTCTAGCGTTTCTGTTATGCTATTCTCCTGGTTGTCATCGTTGTTCCATAAGAAATCCTTCATCAGTGGTCGATCCTCACTTTGTCATCCAAACGTGCATCACAGAAAAGAGCTGCTCGAGCTTCAGCGGTTTGCTGATATAATCAGACGCTCCTGCTTCTAGGCACTTTTCACGATCGTTCTTCATCGCTTTTGCCGTTAGCGCAATGATCGGCAGGTCCTTGTGTTCACCCGTTCCGCGAATGCGCTGCATCGTTTCGTAGCCATCCATCTCAGGCATCATTATATCCATCAAGATCAAATCAATCTTTTTGTTCGCATCAAGAACATCAAGACACTCCATACCGTTATTGGCGATCAGTATGTTCATTCCTTTTTGTTCAAGAGCTGTTTTTAACGCAAAAATGTTTCGATTATCGTCATCTGTAATCAAAACCGTTTTGCCATAGAACACGTTCTCTTCATCAACTGTAATCGATGGTTGTTCGGTTTCTGGCTCTGCCGGTACGATTTTAGCCGTGATTGGTGCTTCTGCCACAGCTACCGAGGTGCTGGACTGCTCAAGGGCAGTTGCTACTTCAGCTGATGCGCCAAGGAAGGTTTGAACAGAAACACTTTCATCCGAGATACTAGGAATCAGCAGTTTAAACGTACTTCCTTTTCCTTCTTCACTTTGCAGCTGCAATCTACCACCTAAAAGTTTTGCAAACTCACTGCTGATCGATAAACCAAGGCCAGTTCCGCCAAACTTACGAATCGTTGCTCCATCCCCTTGCTGGAACGCTTGGAAAATGAGTTCGTGCTTTTCTTTCGGTATGCCGATTCCGGTATCCTTTATCGCTACTTCTAACCAATAATCAACACCGGTGTAGATCACATCGGTTTGTACTTTTTTCACGCTAACAGAGACTGAGCCTTTCTCCGTAAACTTAAACGCGTTAGACAGCAGGTTTTTAACGATCTGCTGAAATCGTTTTTCGTCTGTTTGTAGGAGTGGTGGCACGTCTGGTGCCATATTAATCGTAAAGTTCAGGTTCTTTTTATCCGCGATATGGGTAAAGTTTCTTTCCAAGTTACTCGGGAACTCACTGAGGTTTACCTCACTAAGCATGATCTCCAGTTTACCTGCTTCTACTTTTGATAAATCTAAAATATCGTTGATCAAATTAAGAAGATCCTGTCCGGATGAATGAATCACTCGCGCGAACTCTAGCTCTTCTTCTGAAAGTGATTGGTTGCCGTTTTCAGCAAGCATCTCAGATAGAATCAAGATGCTGTTAAGCGGCGTTCTCAATTCGTGAGACATGTTCGCTAAAAACTCTGATTTGTATTTTGAACCAGTCTCAAGCTGTTTCGCTTTCTCTTCAAGCTCTTTTTTCGCGATCTCAAGTGCTTTTGATTTCTCCTCGGCGTCTTGTGAACGTGATTCAAGCTGCTCGTTGATCATCTGAAGCTCTTCCGACTGCATCTGTAATTCTTCCGATTGCGTTTGCAGCTCTTCCGATTGCGCCTGTAGTTCTTCTGTCATCGCTTGTGATTCAGATAACAGTCTTGCAATCTCCATTCGATCAATCACTCGGTTGATCGTGAGTCCGAATGTTTCAAGTACTTTTTCAATAAACACAATGTGCTGGTTGCTGTATGAGCTAAGGCTCGCTAGCTCAATGACCGCTACAATCTCGCCTTCGTGTACGATCGGTGCAATCATGATGCTGTTTGGTTTTGTTTCTCCGAGTCCAGAAGAGATGAGCGTATACTCTCCTTCGAGTCTGTCAATCACTTGAACTCGTTTTTCCAGTGCACATTGTCCGATGAGACCTTGTCCTAGCTTAAAGCTAGCTCGTCCAACATCTGCAGCTGTATCGGCGAACGCTCCTTTTTTAACAAATCGAACGTTTTCGTCTTTTCCTTCCTTAATATAAAAAGCACCATACGACGATTCTGTAATCTGCGCCGTGGCAGAAAGGAAGATTTCCGCAAGCGTTTCAAGCGATGATACCCCTTGGTTCTTACTTACAACATCCGTTACACTTCGCTGCAGCCAGTCACGTTCTTCAAAAGAATTCAACAATTCGTTCGTCGCTTCTCCTAAATCACGAATCTCATCGTTCGATTTTACATGAATTCGGCTGCTTAAGTTCCCACCTGTTGTCATGGCGCGAATCGTTCCGACAACTTCTTTTATCGTTTTAATGATGGAACCTGAAATCACCCATGCAAGAGCCGTTGAGACTAGAACAACGAACGCAAGCAAACTAAAAAGACCGATCTCTAAGTATCGATTTTGTTCGTTTAGATTATCCGCACGTTTTTGTGTAAGATCTTTTTCAGTATTACGAAATGAATCAAACTGCTGTAGTACTTTTTCTGTCTGTGATTTTCCTGGATCTTGTTTGAAAAACTCAGCAATACCCGCCGTGTCATTCTGCTGTTTCATTTGAATCGGTGGATCACCCGCAACAGCAACCCAATTTTGAATGTTTTCATTGATCTCAGCAATTCTCTTTTGCTGACTTGGATTATCCGATAAAAGTTGGTTCAGCGTGTTGTAGTCTTTTGACCATTGAGAGCTCGCTTCATTATAAAGCTGAAGGTAGCTTTCATCTCCTGTAATGATGTAGGCACGCTTGTTGGTTTCCATTTTTAAGAGATCTTTTTCAATCTGACTAGTCAGATCTCGAACCGCAAAATCATGCTGGATAATAAAATTCCTCTCACTCTTCATTGTGTCCAACTGATTCGTTACCGCAAGAATAGCAGCAATTAAACAGATAATGATCACAATATAGCCAGTAATAATCTTCTGGCGAATCCCGAATCTAAAATTATTCATCCCCTATATTCCTGCCTTTTTACAAAAAATGTTTTTATGCCTAATTATACTGTTATTTGTGAGATAAAGGTAGTAACGAAGACCGTGGAATGTGCTGGAAAAAGAAAAAACTAGATCTTTTTTACTGAGATCTAGTTTTAAGCGTTAGTCTGTGTGTTGAAGTTTGTCTTTGTAATGAAGCGCGGATAACAATTTTAGTCCACCTAATGTTTTAATCTGCTTTTCAAGGATTGTAAGTGCTTCGTTTTTGTTGCCGTTTCGTCGCAGTTCTTCTACTGTTAACCACGTCACATAATGAGGGTCTTTTAACTGGATTTTGTGTTGCTCGTATTCTTTCTGCCTGCCTTCTTCCATCGCGACGATTGCGGCATAATAATGAGTCAGATTGCTTTTTTTCATACTTTGGAGAAGCTCTTTCACATCTGCCCATCTTTCTTGCTGAGTGAATAGCATAACCTCGGCGTATTTCCTTGCCTGATTCTGTTTGATTTTAGTAAGCCTCTTTTCAGCTTCACTTTCCTCTTCATATAGGAAAGCATATAAAAAGCGATGGTACGGCTGTTTTGATTTTAACAGGTACCTTTTTACTTTTTCCGCATCTTTTTGCCATAGCAACGGATAGAAAAGTGATAAAACTGAGCCCGTGACAAATAGGATCAACAGCGTGACGAACATCCACGTTTGTGCACCAAGTACCGAGAGTGTGAATGATAGGATGAAAAGCATGAGGTAGAGAATCCAGATCATAGGTTTGATGATTCCTTTCTATAGTTGGTTGGAGTTTCCAGCTATTATTATGACATGTACGCAGAGTTTACGGTACGTGTTTTTATACCTGTTACACGTTCACCGGTAAAGTTGGTCGTTCCACCTGTAAAGGGGTAGTTTTCACCGATGATGGTCACCTTTTAACCGCTAACCGTCCCTCCACCACCTGAAATCCACTCTTCACCACCTGAACCTAACTTCTTACACATAAAAAAAGCCCAAAGGTGCAACCCTTTGAGCCAACTTCCGTCTGATTTAAATACTTTCTCCGATTTTACGAACAGAAATCCCTGAATCCTCTAACGTTTGTCTGATTTTCTTCGCAAAACTCAGTGCATGTGCACCATCGCCGTGGATGCAAACCGTATCGGCTTTAATATCGACGTCAACATCTTGCTGCGTCATCACTTTTCCCTCTTTTGCCATACGGATTACTTGTGCGACAGCTGCATCATCATCCGTGATCACCGCATGTGGCAGTTTGCGGGAAGTAAGCGTGCGATCTTGCTGATACGATCGATCAGCGAAAACTTCAGATGCTGTTCGCAAGCCGATCTTTTCACCTGCTGAAACGAGCTCACTCCCTGCAAGTCCAAACAAAATAAGCTCAGGGTTCACTTTGTAAACGGCTTCGGCAATCGCTTCTGACAGTTCACGATTCACAGCTGCCATGTTGTAAAGTGCACCATGCGGTTTCACGTGTTGAATCTTTCCGCCTTCCGCCTTCACGAATCCCCACAATGACCCGATCTGATAAACCACCATTTCATACGCTTCTTGAGCAGAGATGTCGATGTTGCGACGGCCGAATCCAGCTAGATCAGGCAATCCTGGATGAACACCGATGCCAACTTCATGGTCTAATGCTAATTTAACGGTTTTTCTCATCGTCGCAGGATCCCCCGCATGAAAACCGCATGCGATGTTTGCTGACGTTATGTACTTTAAAATCTCTTCGTCTGTTCCAAGTTTGTAAGCCCCAAAACTCTCACCCATATCACAGTTAATATCAATAATACTCATGAAACGACCTCCTACTTTTTAAACAGTTGTTTAATTTACACCAACTGTACGATAAGTTTTATATATTGTAAAATGTTTAGGAAGACTAATAAAGGAGGTGAGAAATGTGGAAAAAGTACTGAATGAAATTTTAGTTAGATTACTCAGCATCGATAATAAGGTTACAGATCTGGATAATAAAGTGACCAATCTAGATAAAAAGGTAACGACCTTAGAAACTGGTCAACAACAGATTGTTATTAGACTGGATACATTAGAAAGAGATGTAAAAGATGTTAAAGCCACAGTCAATCGGATCGAAGTTAGCCAAAATGATGATGTGATTGGGTTATTACAAGTGATGCAAAAACAAAAGAATTAACTTCATGTCGTGTAGATTACTTCAGAAAAACCCCTCGATTGTACATTTCTAGACCATTTCAAATTTCAAATTCTCAAATCCTAAAAAACGGAAAGCCCCTTGAGACCAAGGGGCTAATTTATTTTCAAATGTATCACACGCGCAATGTTTTCCGCTGTTTTTTCCACATTAGTCGCTCCATGCAGCAATGCTTCCTCTAACGTCACCACACCGTTCATTACGCTAAAAACAGCATCAATTCCGTGATTATACACCGCTTCATAATCAGGACCGATGCTGCCAGCAATCGCAACAACGGGTACACCTTCCACAACCACCTTGGCTCGTTTCGCTACACCAACTGGCGCTTTCCCATGAATGGTTTGAGAATCAATCCGCCCTTCTCCAACAATCACAAGATCGGCATCCTGAACCACATCTTCAAAATCGATTACATCAAGCACAAGATCAATTCCGCTCTGCAACTTTCCATCTAAAAACGCTACAACCCCAGCACCAAGCCCTCCTGCAGCACCAGCCCCAGGCAACTTATCCACTGCAACGCCAAGATTTCGCTCTACCACTTCAGCGTATCGTTTTAAACTTTCATCTAAGATACCAACCATCTCTGGTGTCGCACCTTTTTGCGGCCCAAAAACAGCCGAAGCCCCAAGCGGTCCCGTTAACGGATTTGTTACATCACACGCCACATCTATCTTCACTGACTGCAGTCTAGCATCTAGTCCAGAAACATCAATGGTCAGAAGTTCACGAAGCACTTCACCACCAGCAGGCAATTCATCCCCGTTCACATTCAAAAACTTAACACCAAGTGCGGAAGCCATGCCGGCACCACCGTCATTTGTTGCAGACCCACCAAGACCGAGTACGATTCGCTCTATTCCTCGATCCAGAGCATCGAGAATCAGTTCACCTGTTCCGCGTGTTGTGGTCACACAAGGATTCCGCTTCTCTCTCGGAACAAGATGAAGACCAGAAGCGGCAGCCATCTCGATCACTGCCGTCTTTCCATCACCTGTTATGCCGTAAAACGCATTTACTTTTTCACCGAGCGGACCTGTTGCCTTCACTTCGACCATTTCGCCGCCTGTCGCATCAACAACCGATGTAACCGTTCCTTCTCCCCCGTCGCCAACAGGCACGTGAACATATTGAGCGTGTGGAAACGTCTTTATAAAACCAGCTTCCACTGCTCTACCGACTTCTCCCGCTGTCATACTTTCTTTAAATGAATCAGGAGCGATGACAATCTTCAATGTGTTCACCTACTTTTTACGTTCTCTTATTCATTCTGTTTCTTCATTCGTTAAACCCGTAAAAAACCCTTCTTCTCGATTAGTGCTAAATGCTTACACATAATCAACTTCAATCATAGAGCCTTTCATCCAACAAAAAAAGAGACTAGCCCATTTCTTGACTCGCCTCTTTTGATCCATTTACTCGCTGAACCTCTTTATACCCGTCAATTTTTCCTTCCAGTAAGTATCTTCTAAATAAGAGACAACTACATTTTTGGATCGATTGGCATGTAGAAATTGATTCTCTCCTATATATATGCCGTTATGAGAAATTCCCTCTTTGTACGTGTTGCTAAAGAAAACAACATCTCCAGGCTGTATTCGATCTCTTGTAATCTCAGTTCCGACAGACCACTGTTTTTCTGCTGTGCGGGGTAATTTGATATTCGTTGAATGATCGTGGACAAACTTTACTAATCCTGAACAATCAAATCCAGCTTTCGTCTCTCCTCCAAAGATATAGGGAGTGCCCAAATATTTTTTTGCTTCTTCAATTGTTGACACATGATTATTTGAAATTTGGAATCGACGCGCGCCTGCATATTTACTTTTCCAGTAATCGCTCTTCTGCCAGTAAGATATCACAACACCGTTTGACACTGTAGCAGAGATAAATTGATCGTTGCCAAGATATAACCCTACATGTGAGATTTTGTCCTTTTTATCATTAAAAAAATACAATAAGTCCCCTACGTTTACCTCATCTTCTTTAACTGGCTTACCAAACTTCCACTGCTTATCAATGGTTCTTGGAAGGTTTAAATATATCGAGTTCTCAAAAACATACTGAACAAAACCAGAGCTATCAAACCCTTTGACAGTGTCTCCTCCAGCTTTATAAGAAAAGCCTAAATAGTGCAGTGACTCTTCTGCCACTGATAATGTTTTTATGTTCTTCAGATCTAACGTAACACGTCTCGCTTCTATAAAACTCTTCTGCCAATAAGAATCTTTCAGATTACTCATGATTACACCTTTTTTGGTCTGTGCATTTATAAAGCGATTGGAACCAATATAAACTCCAGCATGAGTAGCCATCTTTTTATTGCTTTCTCTCCCAAAAAACACTAAATCACCTTGTTTTAAGTCCTTTATCTTAACGATCTTCCCTACCTTACTTTGTTCAGATATGGTTCTAGGCATTAAAATGTTATGAGTTTCCTTAAAAACATGTTGTATGAATCCAGAACTATCAAAACCACTCTGATCTTCTCCACCTATCTTATAGGGTGTACCAAGTAATTTCAGTGATTGGTTTACTAGATTTTTATTCTCCAATGCATTGGCACTTTGATTGTAAATATTAGGATATAATGGAACGATAGCCAATAAGAAACATCCGATTATGGCCAATAAACGATTCGCCTTAAACCTCATCTCTTTTCCTCTTTCCCCTATGAGTGTTATAGCTTTTATCGACCGTTACGTCTGTTACATTAAGCGTTCAAATTAAATATGCATAAATAAAAAAAAGACGACTATTTTTAGCCGTCTTTTTCTATCGTTTCTAGATTGAATTTCTTTTGATAGGATACAAGCTTTTTATTCCAATCGTTTAATGATGTTTGAAAAAGAATTTCTCCTTTCGAATTAAAAACTCTTACATCGTTACCTGTTACCTTTGTATAATTTAATTCAAGGTCCTCTGATAGATTTTCAAATCCATCAATTACTTTTTTTTCATCAGTACTTAATACTTCACTTCTTTTAAACGTTGACATGATTTGTAGCAATCCAAGAATGATAACCACAGGCAGTATAAAGCCCATTAACTTCTTTACTGTTTTCATTTAACCATCCAACTCCCATTACGACGCTTATCTGCAACACCGTAGATTTTATCGTGCTGTTTATCAACGACTAAGGCTTGAATTCCTCCGTAAAAAGTATCATTTTTATAATAATCAATAGAATAGCCTAGCTTTTTTAATCTTTTTTCTGTGCTGTTTGGAAACGCAGACTCTGCTAATATCTCGTTTCCATCAAAATAAAATCTTGAATGGTCTACAGCATCTTGAAGTGAATCTTCTTTAGACTTAAATTCATTCAGTGCCAGAAACAAAGCCATAGGTATTCGATTTCCACCAGGAGATCCTATTCCAATCGTAAGATCTTTGTTTATTAATATGGTAGGCGTCGTGTAACTTCTAGACTGTTTACCTTTTGAGAACTCATTTACAGAATTTTTTCGAGCACTAAAATTATCCATCTGGTTATTCAAGAAAAAGCCATGCAACACTTTACCCGTTCCGAAAAAGTTACTTAACGTATTAGTCGCTGACACAACGGTTCCATTCTTGTCCATGATTACAAAGTGTGTGGTGCTTGTATGTTCTTCGTCATCAGACTCTATTTTTTGTGTAATCTTATCTTTATGAATATGATCTGAGAGGTCACTTATATAGGAATCTGATATTAAATCGTTTTCTCTGACATTTTCAAAATCAGGATCACCTAAATGTGTTGCCCGAGATTGATAAGTTGCTCTTTGAATTTCCCCGGCTAAATGAATATATTCGCTCATGCCTTCTAATTCAGTAATTTCTAGCTTGTTAGCCAGCTTTAGCATTTGTATGAGGGTGATTCCCGAAAACGGTGGAGGTGCTGAAATAATTTCGTATCCATCAACCTTGCTTCGAACCGGATCTTGAAACGATACTTTGTAACTCTTAAGCTCTTTGTTACTGATCCCGATATAGTCACTAAGGTCTTCTCCAACTTCCCCCGAATAAAATCCTTCTGCACCCTCACTCTGTATAACTTTCAGGGTATCAGCAAGTTCTTTTTGTTGAACTAATTCATTCGCTTCGATCGTCTGGCCATCTGGAAAAAACGAAGACAGATCAGATGAATCTAAACGATATTTCGCATTCGATAATCGCTCTGAAAGCACTTGATCTGATTTAAAACCTAGTTCAGCTAAATCTACAGCAGGATCTAGAAGTTCTTCCCAAGAAAGAGAACCATATTTTTTGTGAGCTGCTTCCATACCTTTCACAAAGTCAGGTATCGCTGTTTTATTATCTGTAGTGCGAAAACGGGATGGAGCACGTTCCCGATAATTAATAAAATCACTTTTCTCGTCATTTTGAATTAACATGCCACCACCGCCACCTATTCCTGAGCCGTATGGTTCTACGACATTCAATACAAATGAAACAGCAATGGCCGCATCTACTGCATTACCACCTTGCTCTAAAATATCTATTCCCGCTTTAACAGCAATGGGATGAGATGCAGAAACTCCGATATGCTCAGATTTTTCATAGTTTAATGAGGACTCAAAACCTTTAATGGATTCGTATTTTTTTGTATGTTCTCGTTTATTATTCAAATCGCTTATATTGAACCATAAAAACAACACTCCAATACAAATGACCAAAATAAACGTTTTTGTCCTTTTTCTCATTTTATCTTCCCGTTTCTTTAATTACCTTTTTATGATTTACCTGAAAAGAAAGTTTTCCATCCTGACGTTTCCAGACTATACTTTCACCAGTATCTTTTGTTAATTGTCTAAATATCTTTTCTCTAGCTAACCAGCTGTTAACAGGAGAAGGTGTTGCTTCTCTTATGCGTAATGGCGTGATCTCAAAGGTGGCCATGCCGTCTTTAGAAAGTTTATATTGAACGACGGCACTGTCACGCGTTCGGGACCAGCCCTGATCAAATACAAAATTGCCTAACGAATAAAAAATAACAGTGTCGTTATACTTCTCAACAGTAGAAAGAACATGAGGATGATGACCAATCACAATGTCTGCTCCTGCATCTGAAAGTGCATGACCTAATCCAACTTGTCGAGGACTCGCTTCAGCATCGTATTCTTGTCCCCAATGCATATGGACGACTACAAGATCTGCATTTCTCTTAGCCTCTGAAATAAGAGGCATGAAGATTGTTGGATCAGCGTTTGCTACGCCACCGTCATTTTTTGTAGCTCTTGCGCCTTTTACATAAGCATCCGTAAACCCTAAAGTAGCAATCGTAATACCGTTGATCGACTGGTAAGATACTTCACCTGCATCTTCAATGTTTTTTCCTGCACCTACAAAATCCATGTCCGTCTTATTAAAGGTTTCAATGGAATCTTCTAAGCCTGGTTCTAAATAATCCATAGTGTGATTATTAGCTAGATTCAATACGGAAAAACCTAAATTCTTCATTGTCTTTACACTATCTGCAGAAGTTTGTAAGTGTATGAATTTATCCGCTTCTTCATAATCATCCGTTTTAGTAACTGGATGCTCAAAGTTTCCCGTAACATAATCAGAAGTCTCAAAATAGGGACGAACATTTCTGAATAAGTATTCTTGTCCTTTTTTATCCGTAACTTCCTCCACATGTCTGCCTAGCATAATGTCTCCCACAAATGTACCAGTTAGAAGCGGTGGTTCCCCTTCACTCTTTACAGCAACAGGATCATTCTCAAAAAAGAGATTGTAAGAGATGATTAAAGTTAAAACAATGATAGTGGAAAGAATGGAATACTTTTTATTCTTCTTTTTTGTACGTTTTAAAAAACGTAACACTTTTTCTTGAGGTGTTAATACTCTATTCATCTACTATTCTCCTAAAACAGATAATACAATGACATAATACTGAATGTTAATCCACTTAGTAGCACCGTGCTTCCTAATGTCATTGGAATACCTTGTTTTTGAATTGTATTTGCGATCAAACCTGGAACGATAACGCCGATGCCTCTAAACTCATAGATTTCGAACGGCATAACAGGATATAAATAGTCAAAAACTAATTTAAGAGCTATACCTGTAGTCAGCATAGCTGCAAACTTTCTGCGGCCATATAAAATCATAAATCGAGAAAGTCCGTAATTAACGATCAAAAATGTTAGTAAGCTAATAAATAGAACAATTAACAGAAAAATGGGTTGATCAAAGATAAGTGCTAAGTAACCAGGTACAACCAATCCTGCTGGGATAATTCCTGTTTTCTCAGTGAAAATTAAGCTTAAAATAACTCCTAAGACTAGTGCTATGTATAAATCAGATCCAAACATATCTGTTCGTTACCCCACTTTTTTTCCGTATTTATTTGTCGAGAATTTTTGAATTAAAGGTTCAGCAGACCCATGAATATTACCTACCCCATAAATAACAGTATTGTTTAACACAGGTATAATCTTATTAAAGATCTCTTCCGTACCATAACCTTCTAAATTCCACACTTCTTTTGCTTTTATATTTCCTTTATCAAATTCATTAAGAATTGGACTTGTTGTTTCTCCAATTAAAATAAGTATTTCTGCATCTATGTATGGTAAAACATCTTTGGAAAACTGTTCTGTGCGATCCACTCGATCAGCTCGACAGTTCATGATTATGATAGGTCTTTCTGTTGGATACCCAAGTTCGACAATTCTATCCCAAATCTTTAAAGTCGATGATGCATCATTTGCAGCAAATCCATTTACAAAATAGGATGGAGAATCTTGATCTCCCATAATCGTTATTCGCATAGCACCAGGATCGGGATTCGCATTTAACATTCCAGTAAATGCAGTATCTTTATCTATTCCAATGGCCTCAGCAACACCAAGTGCCAATGCTGCGTTATCAGGAAAGACCATATATTCAAATTTCCTTAAAAAAGACTCTGTGATTTGTGAGTTATCTGCAACTATCACTTTGGTATTTCGATCCTTGGCTACTTCTTTGTAATAGTCTAAATAGGAATCATCTGTAACAATTAAGTGACCATTGTAAGGAATAGTAGCAGTAAATGCTTCTGCGACCTCATCTAATGTTGGTCCCATAACGTCCATGTGATCTTCCAGGACGTTTACAATCACTCCAATGTTCGCTTGTACTAATTTTTCTTGAAATGTTATTTGATAATCCGGATTTACAGCCATGCACTCACTAATTAATGCTTCACAGCCATGGCTAGCTGCTTTTTGCACGACCCTTCTCTGTTCACCAATATTAGGACCCTCTGGCCTTCTAATTATTGGTTCTTCTTCGTCTTTAAACCAAAAAATCATTCTTGCAGAAGTACCAGTTGTCTTTCCTATCGTCTTATAACCTGCCTCCCTTACGATTCCTGTTATTAGACGAGTAACGGTTGACTTACCACGAATTCCATTGATATTTACTCGAATGGGAATTGATTCAATGCTTTTCTTATGTAACCTCTGTTCATATACCCCATAAAAAATAATTATAGTAAGAATAATAGGTATCAGGATCATATGAATTTTCTCCCCTCTTTTCCATTTGTTATCTAAAAAACTTGTTTTAGTAAAACACACGGATTATTATTTCGCAATAAGATCACTGTATCTATGGGTATACTTAACGAAAACGTAATATAGTCTTATTATTTGTCTTTTATGTATCTAACTTTTTACTTATGAAGGATTGCTTTTAGATCATTAAAATGTTACATATAGACTTTCATGAAACTATCGAGATTAGATTAAATATAATTTTTGACACAATACCGAATTACTCGTAAAAAAACATAACTTTTTCCAATAAAATCATCTATTATATAGAGAAGAGTATTTTTTAAGGACGTGAACAATGAAAAAGCATATTCCAAACCTATTAACTTTAGGAAATTTATTCTGTGGGTTTCTTTCCATCGGGTACGTTTCAAACGGTGATATTCGAAACGCAGCCATCCTCATTTTTATCGCGATGATGCTGGATGCGGTCGACGGAAGAGCTGCTCGCATCTTAGGGGTTTCAGGAAACCTAGGAAAAGAACTCGATTCCCTTGCGGACGTTGTATCTTTTGGGGTTGCACCTGCCTATTTTGTAGCGAATACTTACTTTGCTCATTTAGGAATGTGGGGCTTTTTATTTGCAGGATTGTTCCCGCTATTCGGCGCATACCGTTTAGCACGCTTTAACATTACAGCTGCAGAAGAATCCATGAAGTATTTTAAAGGAATTCCAATTCCATTAGCAGGCGGAATCGTTGTATTTTTGGTCTTTTTTGTAAAATGGATTCCACTTTGGATTTTTGTACTTCTGTTTTACGGACTCGGTCTCTTGATGGTAAGCACGATCAAGATTCCAAGCTTCAAGGATATCCCGATGCCGCGATACGGAACGATTATCTCGCTATTCTTGTTTTACATGTTTTACTTGCTTGCGAAGAACCGATTCGAAAGCGTACCGATCTTCTTTTATGTCGCACTAGCTACTTACTTCCTATTTATCGGGGTTCGTTTTATTAAGGTAAAAGAGATCAAGATCAGACGGCCGAGACGACCTCGTCGTAACAAAAGAAGACGCTTCTAAAGTTCACCTACCAGATGCTAAAGATTTTCGGCATCTGGTTTTATTTTTGAATCATCTTTTCCTCTCTCCCTTCATATAATGTCACAATAAGCGAAACATGTACTTTGTGAAATGGACAAATCATGTTTGAGAGGAGAGATGGTATGAACAACTACCCAAACCTTAGGGAGTTCTATGAAAAGGTGCCTATTTTAATCGGTGAAAATGATCGGGCTGCTCTAAAGAACACAGCTCAGGAAGACGACGCAGCACTTGAGAGCTCCACACATTGGCTCATCGCGATGGAAGGCAGTGAAAAGCAACGAAATGTTTACCACTGGAAGGTGCTCATCTATCCTTCACAAACGAAAGTGATACATTGCTATAAATCGCCGTACTACGCGTCGCAGCACTTTACATCCATCTATGAGGCCATCGAGTACTCTAACGAGTTAAGTCAAAAAGCCCGCGAAGATTTGCTAAGTACGATTGAAAAGCCTGCCTTACAAAGAGAAGCTTAACGAGATTCACCCTCGCTTTTCTTTTTGCTACAGATTGTGAAACAGTGTACATAGGACAGCAAACTATATAAGAAACGAACCAATGAAGTGGATAATAAACCAGTTCATTTTTATTATGTCTTTTTCATAAATTAGTGCAGACGATCTTACATAATAAAGGTATAGTAGGAAAATAAGGAAATGAAATAAGAACGATATAAAGAGGAGAATCAGGATGAACGAAGCACAACAAGAGGACAATACCTCATTTTAGGAAGAACCTCAAGTTGTTCAGAAAAACATTGGAATAGTTTATTATTGAAAAGCCGAAAGACTATCATGAAAACCTTATGCATGTATGGGAAAGGAAACTCTCTTTTAAAGTCTTTTTTTAATGTTCAACAAGTATCGTATAACTATGATCGAAATGAAAAACAGCCACTCCTATAAAATAAGGAGTGACCATTTTAAAAAACGATCTAATACTGTAAGTCAAACTGCTTATTGTAAAGCTGCGCATATGCTCCATTGTAGCTAAGCAATACTTCGTGCGTCCCTTCCTCCACAATGCCTTCGTTTGTTAGCACAATAATTCGTTCAGCATTGCGGATTGTGGAAAGGCGATGAGCAATAACAATCGTCGTACGCCCTTTTGCTAGTGACTCAAGTGATTCCTTGATTACTGCTTCAGATTCATTATCCAGCGCACTCGTCGCTTCATCCAGAATTAGTACAGAAGGATTCTTTAAAAATACACGAGCGATACTGAGCCGTTGCTTCTGACCACCAGAAAGCTTCACTCCTCGTTGACCGATGTCAGCGTGATACCCATTTGGCAAGCTCATAATGAACTCGTGAGCGTTAGCCTGCTTTGCGGCCTCCACCACTTCTTCATCAGTCGCTTCATTATTACCATAGCGGATATTCTCCATCACGGTTCCTGCGAACAAATAAACGTCTTGTTGCACAACACCAATCTGATTTCGCAAATCATTTAAATCAAGCTCTCTTATGTCCACACCATCAAGCTGCACTTCCCCTTTTGTCACTTCATAAAAGCGAGGAATGAGCGAGCAGAGTGTTGTCTTTCCCGCACCAGATGGTCCCACGAGGGCAACGTACTCTCCAGGCTTTATATGAAGAGAAAGATTCGAAAACACAGGATCCAAATGCGGTTCGTACTGAAATCTCACTTCCTTAAATGTAATCTTCCCTTTTACTGCGAAAAGTTTTCTCGCATCTGTATGACTCTCAATGTCTGGTTGTAAGTTCATGATTTCCATAAAGCGCTGAAAGCCTGTAATGCCTTCTTGAAACTGTGTGCTCATATGAGTCAAACGCTGTATAGGCTCTACCATATAGCCGACATATAACAAAAATGTGATCAGATCGGCTAAATCTAATGTTTGATTAACGATACTGGCGCTGCCGAACACCACAACGGTAATCGTGATGAGCTGAATCAAGATCTGAATGCTGTTATAAAAAGTTGCTTCTACTTTATATGTGTTTCTTCGACTTTCTAAAAAACGAAGATTTTCTCTATTAAACTTACGGATCTCCACTTGTTCGTTCGCAAAAGATTTTACGACCCGAATTCCTGAAAGTGTATCCTCAAGCTGAGCATTGATATCTGCAATCCGCTCTTTATTTCGTCGCAGTGCTTCGTTTTCTTTCTTGTTAAAATAGAGCGAGAGAAAACCGATGATCGGTAGGAACAAAAACACCGCCAGCGTTAAAGGTACATTGATAAAAAACAGAATCACAAATGCCCCTACAAACCTCACGAAATATTTGACGTAATCTTCTGGACCGTGATGATACAGTTCAGCAAGTAAAAATAAGTCGTTCGTTACTCGAGACATGAGTTGGCCGGTCTTTTCTTTATCGTAAAAACTAAAAGAAAGTTTCTGTAGGTGCTGAAACAATTCGCTGCGTATATCACTTTCCATTCGAGCACCGACCACATGTCCTTTATAGTCTACAAAGTATGTTCCGAGATTCTGAATAACAACTAAAGCGAACATGATTCCGCCGATCCAGTAGACTTTATGAAGGACAACGGATAAGTCCCCTTCTAAAACATCTTTTGTTATATACCGAACGAGCAGCGGAAGGATGAGTGTGATTCCAGAAACAATAAACGCAGTAATTAATACAGATAGAAATAACCCTAAATACGGTTTGTAATAGGAGAAAAAACGTTTGATTGGAAAATTCATGATTTACCCCTTTTGTGTTTTTTTACGAGGCACACATAAGGGGACACACCGTCTATAAGTTAAGAACGTGTTCCACCCTTATATGTTTGTACGGTTTGAGTAGTCATGTTTCTCATGTTAAATTCCTCCTTAATCATTAATACCATAAGTATAAACGTTTTTTAAAAATTCTGATACTTTATTTAATCAACAAAAAAAGACTCATAAGATAGTCAACCTACTACTCCTGAGTCTTTTATAATCTATGGGTAAACGTAAATTATAGTTGAACCATAACTTCTGATTTATGAACCAAGATCACACGAGGTACATAAGGTTCATTCACTTTCCTAATCTCAAGAAAGTCCGAAGAATATACGTGAAGTACTTTGTGCAATTCATCATGATAGGTTACGAGGTCGCCTCTTTCAATAGTCATAGCTTTCACCCTAGTCGTTAGTTTCTATAGTTAATTATACCTAACTATTTCGGTAAAAAAATTGGGAAACATGAAGGGATTTAGAGGTTAAATCACGATAATTTAAGACTAGTTTCCTCTTACAGTTAAAGTTCATGTATATTTATAGAAGGGAAAATTTTTAGCGTGAGCTTATACCTAATAAATGTAAATTAACCATGCAAACAAAGGCGGGGTAACAAATATGAACTTAGGAGAAAAGATTCGTTATTTCCGAAAAGTTAAAAACTTATCCCAGCAAGAACTATCTGCCGGGATTTGTTCGGTTCCTTATTTAAGTAAGATTGAGAACGGAGTTACTGAACCTTCGGAGGAAATACAGCAACACTTAGCTGCAAGATTAGATATTAGACTACATACTATTAATGAGAATGAGTTAATTCAAAATTACATAAAACTTTTCTATTCGTTGTACCAAAGAGACTATCAAACTGCAGAGCAACAATACCACACACTTTTAAATTCACCCTCACAGTCTGTTGAAGAAGACATATTGCACAAGATATTTAAGAGTATTTATATCATGATGGCAATGGAAGATACAAAAGAAGTCTCCAGTTTATTAGATGAAGTTGCTTATATTGATAATGTAATTAAAGGGGAAAAGGCGTTTTATTATTTAATTGCTAGAGGACAATTAAGTTTTTATTTAGAAGAATTCCAAGAATGTTTTAACTATCTAACTAAAGCTGAAAAACTTTTAGAAGAACACCGTTTTCAAGATTGGGAAAAAGGATATTTGCTTTACACCATCGGTCTTACAGCACATAAACTTTACAAAAATGTCGTTACATTAGAATACACAAATAAAGCTTTAGAAATCTTTGAAAAAACCTACTTTTTTAAACGGTGTGCAGATTGTAGAGTGTTACTCGCCACTGTACATCTAAGGATAAAGAACTTTGAGGAATCAGCAAAACATTTACTACTTGCAGAAACGATTGCAAATTCATTTGGTGATAGCGACCATTTAAAGGGAATTATTTATCACAATTTAGGTGGTATTGCCACGCATAAAGGGGAAACAGAAGAAGCAATAAAACTTTATTCTCGAAGTTTAATAGCCAAAGAGAAAGAACCACTTTCCTTAAAAATTGTAACCTTATCCGCGTTAGTAAAAAGTTATCAAGTGTGTAACAATCGAGAAAAAGGTCTAGAACTCATCAATACTTGGATCAATCACTTAGAAAATAATCCTCTATTTAGAGGATATGAACTCCATTTTCTTTATCATAAACATTTATTTACTCATGGTGAACTCAATGAGGAGGCTGTTCAGTTTATGATAAAAGAGTTAATTCCCTATTTTGAAAAACGGAATGAGTGGATTTTTTTATCAGAGTATTATCCGATTCTCGGAAAATATTTTGAGAATAACCAGAAATATAAACAAGCAAGTATGTATTACAATTCAGCTATTCTTTCTATGAAGAAAATGTATGACTTTGGGGTTACATATATCTAATCAAAAGAAAAAAGCACAATCAAAAGTGCTTTTTTTCTTCTACCTATATTTAAATTTAGCACACTTAACTCACCGAGCGCTCCTGTAAAATCACTGCCAGCTCCTCCGCTGAAATCGGTCGGCTGAAGTAATACCCTTGCGCTTCATTACATTGCTTTTGCTGCAAAAACTGAAGCTGTTCTTCCGTTTCTACCCCTTCTGCTATTACCTTCAAATCTAAGTTATGAGCCATTGCAATAATCGTTTCTACGAGTGACGCGTCTTTCGGATCTGCATAGATGTTACGCGTAAAGCTTTGGTCGATTTTTAACGTATGAATCGGGAACGTCTTCAGATAGCTTAGTGACGAATAGCCTGTTCCAAAGTCATCGATCGATAGATGAATTCCCATCTCTTTCAGCTGCTGCATCTTAGCTACAGCATACTTCGAATCTTGAATGATACTTTCTGTCAATTCTAGCTCTAGATATTGTGGAGCAAGCTCAGTTTCATTCAAAATTCTACTCACCCGCTCAACGAGATCGCTCTGCTGAAATTGACGAGATGAAATGTTGACGGCCATTCGTAACGGCGCGTACCCTGCGTTTTGCCAAGTTTTATTTTGACGACAAGCCCCATTAAGCACCCATTCTCCGATCTGTAGAATCAGTCCTGTTTCTTCGGCGATCGGAATAAATTCAGCTGGTGAGATCGTACCCCATTCTGGATGATGCCAGCGTAAAAGTGCTTCAACTCCGATGATGCCACCCGTTTCTACATTAATTTGAGGCTGGTATACAATCTTAAATTCGTCACGTTCCAGTGCCTTTCGAAGGCCGATCTCGAGCTTCATCTTCTTAGTAACCGCCTCATTCATCTCTGGTGTATAAAATTGAAAGTTGTTCTTCCCTTGTTCCTTCACTCGATACATCGCAGTGTCTGCATTTTTGATCAACGTTTCAATATCACGGCCATCTCCTGGATACATTGCAATTCCAATCGAAGGTGTGACAAAAAGCTCTTGCTCGTTAACCATAACGGAGCTGCTAAACAGATCTACGATTTGCTGTGCGATTTTTGAGACTTCATCTGCTGTTGTGTTCGGTATGAGTACGATAAACTCATCTCCACCCTGACGGCAGACCGTATCATTCTTTCCTACACATGCTTGGATGCGCTTTGCAATTTCAATCAACAGTTGATCTCCGACCGCATGTCCAAGGGTATCATTGATGTACTTGAATCGGTCTAGGTCGATAAACATAATGCCGATCGTCTGTTTGGTATCATCCGCCAATTCGAGCGCTTGAGAAAGACGGTCGTTCAACAGAAGTCGATTCGGAAGTCCTGTTAAAGGATCACGGTAGACCATCTGATTAATTTTCTTCTCGTTTCTTTTTCGCTCCGTAATGTCACGAATGATGCTGCTAAAATAAACTTGATCATCTTCCTGCCATGCTGCGAGTGACAGTTCAATCGGAAATTCACTTCTATCTTTTCGAACTCCCTCTAATTCAACCGTATTGCCAATTACTTTTGGTTCTCCAGACAACAGGTAACGTTCCATGCCTTCTTTATGCGCTTTTCTAAATTTGTACGGTATAATGATCTGCAGATTTTTTCCAAGTACCTCTTTTTCGGTAAAACCAAAGATCAACTCTGCTCCTTTGTTCCACGAAATGATAGTTCCTGTTCGATCTGACAAAATAATAGAATCATTAGCAGACTCGATAACAGAACGGAATTTTCTTTCTGATAGGATCGACTGATACTCAAACCTACGATCAATGAACGTGCTGATGAACACCATACCTAATAGAATGAGGATTACGATTCCGATCGCATAAGCTAATAGGGTGCTGTTAAACGGTGTTGCTGCTAGATCCGTGTGATGCTGATGCGCTTTGTAACTAGCAGCCGACATACCTGTGTAGTGCATTCCAGAAATGGCGATGCCCATGAGCACCGCACTTCCTAGTTTGACGAGCCATATTTTACTGGTTTTATAGTTTTGGCTAACAAACGAAAGTAGATACAGCGCTACGACTGATGCGACAAAAGCAATGATCGCTGAAAGCGTCCATAATACTGGATTGTAGTTTATTTCAGCGTTCATTTTCATCGCTTCCATACCTGTGTAATGCATAGAAACGATACCCGTCGCCATGAAAAGAGCTCCTAACAATACCTGTTTTTTCCCCATAACAGGGCGGCTGATGATATAGAGTGCGATTCCGGAAGAAAGGATCGCTGGAATGATTGAAACAATGACGAGTGTTACATCATAAGTGACCGAGATTGATAAGTGAAAAGCAAGCATCGCCACAAAATGCATGGCCCAGATGCCCATTCCCATCGCAAAAGCTCCTGAGATCATCCAAATGTATCGTGCGTATGATTTTGTTTTTTGCACTTGAATCCCTAAATCTAATGCCGCATAAGAAGCAATGACTGCAATAATGATTGATAGAGAAACAAGCGGAATGTGATATGTACTAGAAACGGCGTCCATTTATAGAAACTCTCCTTGTTGATAAATCGAAAATACTTTACATATTCTATATCGGTAAAATATTTACCGTATTAAGAGAGAGTAATAATAATATTTTTAAACAGTTGTTTAATTTGATAGATCATCTGTAAAAGTTATAGATTTTTTATGCATACTTGCGAAGGGAGTTTATGTATAATTATAAATAATTGGAAATAAAAGTTAATATTGGTTATGAGGAGTGGTCTTATGGTGTTAAAAAGAAATGCTGGTATACTTTCAATTCTTTCTTTATTAATTGCAGGTTCTCCAATCGTTCTGGCTGCATATAGCTCATTCATTGCGGACTATATGTTTCCTATTTTTTTCACGTTTATCGTTTTATCTTTGTTCTTGGCTTTTTACGCGAAAAAAGGATTATCAAAACGAATTGCTACAACTCTCGTTTTTGGATTCATAGGATTGGCGGCGCTCTTGTATCTTGGCTTGCACCTCTTCTGGTCTAAGCCTTAATCCACTATAATAACAGGAGGAAATATCATGTTTTTTGGAATGCCATTTCTTATTAGCTTAATACCAGGCATAATCGTCCTTTTTCTCACCTGGTGGCTAAGAAAAAAGAACGTCTCTTTGTTCATAAAACTTGTGCCATGTTTGTTAATCGTGATTAGCTCCTTTGTCATTTTATATGTGAGTTTAGAGTTCATTCGTGGTTTTGAAGGAGCAGCTTATGGAATCCTCTCGTTTTTCTTACTTTGTTATGGAGTTGCAGCCTATTTCCTTGCTACAAAAAGAATCACCGTCATTCCAAACACAAAAAAAGGATAACCTGGCACAAACCCCAGGTCATCCTCATCCTTTTTCCAGCCGTTATCCCAAACGAAACACGATCCCATGTCCGCCTTTTGGATATTCCCACTTAATGTTTTGATGCGGACAACCGATTCGGCAGCTTCCGCACTCGTGACAGCCTTCGTACCCGACGTGCATCCGAATCTCTTCCCATTTATACACTTCTGCCGGACAGAAAATCGTGCAGATTTTATCAGGACAGTGGTTCAGACAAACATCGGCATCCATAACGGTAAGATGTGACTTCGTGTCTGCGTTAAAACGAACGAGATACTGTTTTTCTTCGATGCTTTGACACTTTTTTTCGCTCATTTACTTCATCACCTTCCACGCCCGGTAAGCGTCACGAGCTAGTTTGAATTTCTCTCCAGCCGTTCCTACATCACGCCAAATTTTCTTCTGTTTCTCCCATTTCGATGAACCATCTACCGTAAACATTTGGCTCGCCGCTTTGTTCACCATCGGAATGTACTTATCAAAATACTGAGGAAACTTATCAAAATGATGCGTCGAATCTTTATACTTTTTCATATCCTGACCGACAAAGCTGCTCATCAAGCGTGTTTTATAATGATTGAGTGTCGCTTCCGAATAGTCATCACGTTCCTTCGCGAGGAGCACCGCTTCAGCGGCGAACTGACCGGACTTCATTGCAAGGTTTGAGCCTTCTCGGTGAATTGCGTTCACAAGCTGAGCGGCGTCTCCAACAACGAGCACCCCGTTGCCCGCTACCTTTGGCATGGATTTGTATCCACCCTCTGGAATCATGTGCGCCAAATACTCGACAGGCTCTCCTCCCGCGATGTACGGTCGAATCATCGGATGATTCTTCACATACTCTAAGAGCTCATATGGTTTTATCTTATGCTTGATAAGCCCAGATAGAAGTGAGCCGACACCTAAGCTCAACGTGTCTTTGTTCGTATAAAGAAATCCGGTCCCGAGAATTCCTTTTGTCGCGTCACCAAAAAGCTCGATTGTGGTACCTTGATTCTCTTCCAAATTAAATCGGTCCTCAATCGTCTTTTTGTCGAGCTTGATGATTTCCATCGTGGCGAGGGCCACTTCATCCGGCCTGAACTCTTTGTGAAAGCCGAGTGACTTGGCTAACAACGAATTCACGCCATCCGCCAGTACAACAACATCCGCGTACAGGTCACCGTCTGGTCGATCCGTTCGTACTCCCACTACTTTTCCGTTCTCAACAATACACTCTAGAACAACGGTTTCGTTCACCAAAAGAGCTCCTTGCTCAACGGCTTTCCCCGCAAACCATTGATCGAATTTTGCCCGTAGTACCGTAAAGTTGTTGTACGGTTCCTGTCCCCATTCCATTCCCTTGTATCCGACGGTTACCGCAGATTCTTTGTCCATCATCATGAATCGTTGCTCTACAATAGGTCGCTCGAGCGGCGCTTCTTTCCAGAACTCTGGGATCACGTCCTCCATCATTTTGCGATAAAGAACACCGCCCATCACGTTCTTCGAGCCAGGATACTCTCCGCGTTCGATGAGTAATACGTTTACGCCTACTTTTGCAAGTTCGTATGCACAGGAAATTCCTGCAGGACCTGCTCCTACAACGATGACATCAAACTTTTCAGACATGATCTACCACCTCCTGGTTAAACACTTGTTTAAACTGTTGAATCAGAAGCGGTACGATTTCAAAGGCATCCCCCACAATGCCGTAATGACTCGATTGAAAGATAGGTGCTTCGGGATCGTTATTGATCGCGATAATCAGCCCTGAGTTCTGCATCCCAACAATGTGTTGGATGGCTCCAGAAATACCGATCGCGAAATAGATTTTTGGCGTAACGGTTAACCCGGTCTGTCCGACTTGGTGATGATGCTCGACCCATCCGGCTTCCACCACATCACGGCTCGCCCCAACCGCTCCGCCCAACGTTTCAGCAAGATCATGAATTACCTGGAATCCCTTCTCACTACCCAGCCCTTTTCCGCCAGCAACAACAATATCTGCTTCATCGATGCGAACCTTTTGTGTTGTAAATTGTACGATCTCAAGCACCTTCGTACGAATGTCTTCTTCTTTAATAGAAGCCGTTTCTTCTATTAATTGTCCTGTTCGGCCGGGTTCAGGGGTTAGTGCTTTCATCACTTTTGGCCGGACCGTCGCCATCTGCGGTCGATACTTTTTACAAAGAATCGTTGCCATGATGTTACCGCCAAACGCTGGTCGGCTCGCAAGCAACAATCCTGTGTCTTCTTCTATATCTAAAATGGTAGAGTCTGCAGTGAGTCCTGTTGGAAGGTCCGTCGCAACGGCGCTCGCCAAGTCTTTCCCGGTCGATGTTGCACCGTATAAAATGACTTCTGGCTTATACTTTTGACAGCATTCTAACAATGCTTTCATATAAGACTCGGTTCGGTAGTTTTTAAAAATGGTGTCGTCATACACATAGACCGTGTCCGCGCCGTATTCAAAAAGCATATCGGAGAGATGTGTGATATTTTCTCCGATCAATACGCCAGCAAGCTCTGTGCCCCGTTTGTCTGCCAGTTCCTTCCCCGCTCCTAACAACTCAAGCGAAACAGGAACGACCTCACCGTCTTTTACCTCAATAAAAACCCAAATGCCTGAATAATCCTCAAAGCTCAACGCCAGACCCTCCCTTCACCGCAAAAAGCTCTCTTTTCTCTAACAAAAGATTCAGCAGCTGCTCCGTCTGCTCTGCTGCATCCCCTTCTAGCATCTCGCCACCACTCGGTTTTGTTGGTGCCCACACCTTCGAAACAATCGTCGGCGAGCCTTTCAGTCCGAGCTGTGTTCTCTCCACATCCTCTAGATCCGCGACTGCCCAGATCACCGGCTGATAACGAGCCGCTTTCAGCATGTTCGTCATTGAAGAGTACGGAACATCGTTGATCTCTTTTTCTACCGACATCAAACACGGCATCGTCGATTGGATGACTTCATATCCATCCTCCAGCTTTCGGTGAACGATTGCATACCCTTCTTCTACGTTAATCTCTTTTACTTTGTTGACTGAAGTGAGTGGTGGCATGTCTAATCGGCGTGCGATTCCTGGCCCAACTTGTCCGGTATCACCGTCAATTGTCATCTTTCCGCAGATGATCAGATCTACCGGCTGAATTTGCGAGATTTTCTCTATCGCTTTCGTGAGCGCATAGCTCGTCGCAAGCGTATCCGCTCCCGCAAACGCTCGGTCTGAGATCATATACCCTTCGTCTGCACCGATCTCGATGCATTTTTTGATCGCTTTTACGGCTGGTGGAGGACCCATCGTCACCACTGAAACCGTCCCACCGTATCTCTTTTTTAAACGCACCGCTTCTTCTACCGCATGCGCGTCGTATGGATTAAGTATCGCAGGCGCACTCGCGCGGTCCATCGTATTCGTCTTCGGGTTCATCTTGATGATCTTCGTATCCGGCACCTGCTTGATGCAAGCCACAATATGAAGCATTCGACCCCTCCTCTAATCACAGGCATTTCTCACATAAGAAGCCACTTGTATGATGATTATTACTACTATATGGAGGGCTTGTTCAATACATGACGGATTTCTTTTGAACATAAAAAAGAGACTCTATTAAGAAGAGCCTCACGTCTCACGAGTCTTATATTCAGGATGTTGATGGCGTTCACAGCCGAAAAGGTAACAGTCTCTTTCTGGAGATGGCTCTAAAATAACCGTTGGCAGAATTCCGTCCTTAACTCCCTGGAGCATGCTTTCAAACTCTTGAATTTCGTTTGTAAGCCTAATGATAATTTCCTGCTTATCCTCTTCAGTCCAGTCTTCTTCTAATTCTTCTTTTTCTGTATCTAGTATTTCTTGTTTTTTGTAGCGAAGAAATTCTTGTATCGTATTGTTTACTTAGGTTTCTTGTTTGCTCTGTAAGAGACAATAGACATACATCCCAACCCAATTTGGCTGTAAATAATATTCGTTCCATCCTTTTTCAAACCAATGAACAGCTTCTTCATGTAATCCAATCTCTGCATACAATTCAGCAAGGTCTATCGTACCTATAAAATCTTCGGCATTTTCATCAAAAGTTTGGGTTAAACGCAGAGCTTCACCCTTTTCTCCTAGTTCTATCAAACATTTTACCTGATTGTACAGCGTATAGTCAGATTTCCCAGCTGCTAGTCCGAAATGAGTGGCTGCTTTTGCTGTTTCTCCAAGATAGTAATACGCTACACCTAGGTTATGATGAGTGATATTAGTAGGTTCGATTGAAATGGCTTGCTGTAACATTTTTAACGCATCTTCATAACGTTTATTTTCTAATAAAAGTTCCCCACACAAACTGTATGGAAAATGAGAAATAGGGCGGAGATCAACGGCTTCTGATGCGAGTGACAATGCACGCTCTAAGTCATCTTCTTCACGCCAAATCACCCATGCTAAGTTTGTTAGCAATTGAATATCTCTCTTTTCAAGTACAGCTTTATGAAATAGCTTCATCGCTTGCTCTAAATTATTTTCCTCTAACTGCTGAATCGCTTCTTTATTCGTATTGATAGGAAACATCTACCTTTCCTTAAAACGCGTATTGAAACAGCCCGTAATAAAGCGGACCAATCATAATGAGTGCTGTTATACCAAATACCGCTGGGCGAGCGGATCTTGGAATCTCATTTGCGTCTTCATTAAACTTTTTAAGTCCATAAGCTAGATCCCAAACTAATCCGCCGATAAAAACGACTTTCCATAGTAGCGGCGTGAAGAGCTCGTTGCTTGTAACATAACCGAACAAGCCGATCCACGTAATGATTGAGATAACAAAATCTAGTTTCGCAGAGTGTGTCTTATATCCGCCTTTAATAAAATAACCGATGGCAAGAGTACCTAGAATTCCAAGATAAATCGTCCATAAAATATTTGCCATACCCTCATATCCCCTTTTTTCCGTCTGTGATTTTATTATAAATCTTACATTTACTTCCGGAAAGGTGTGTTGCTAGACTTTTTGTTATATAAAAAAAGCAACTTCACTTAGGAAGCTGCTTTACTTTCATGTTGTGGGTGGTTTTACGGTACGTGTTTTTATATCTGTTACGCGTTCGCCGGTAAATGGTGTGTAACCACCGGTAAATGGCCGCTGACCACCTGAAATGATGCTTTGACCACCGGTAAACACAACTCCACCACCTGAAAACCTCACATAACCACCAACAACCCGCACAAACATGATCTACGGAACCCTATTACACACGAAAATCACACTCATTCTACATGTTTAACCTGTAAATTCTCAAAGATGGCTTCTCCACCTTCAGAAAACAGTGTGATTCCCTGATCATTTTGCTCCGGATACACTAAACTTGAGTGCGCGACTCTTCCATCATCTACAAACACTTCCACGCTTGTCTTATCCACAAGAATTTTTAAGTGAACGTTTCTGTTTTTTGAAGATAATGGCGCTTTGCTCTCTACATATTGACCGGTTTTATCTGGTTGGTTAGAAGCGGATCGGTTCACGTACGAAAACTGCCCTTCTGTATGAATGCCCACATCCAGATGGCGATTCTTATCTTCAGACTCACGAAGTCTCAATCCGATATTCTCGCTGTCTTCCCAACTAATATCTGTTTCCAACACGTATGAATCTCCAGATACATCAAGCGTTTTTTCCCCATCTACTTTAATCTGCTGGAAGAAATCCCTATAACTCGTCAAGTTATCTAGTGCCGCAACCGGCTGTGACGCTAAATAATATCGATCCGCGTTAGCGTCTTTTTTCAGCTGCAGTTCACGCACCACGGAATCCATACCGTTAAAATCCTCTTTCATCGTCGGCGTTTCGTGCGGATAACTCCAGTTGTTCATCCAAGCGAGCGCATATCTTTTTGCATCAGGATTACTTTTCTCTCCTTCATCAAACGTTACCCCGCCATACCAATCAAAACCATGATCCAGCCACTCTGGATCTTCGTGATCAACAGCAAAGAATTCGCCGTTAAAATCTCCTGTCCAATACGCGTACGTGTTTGGCTTTCCAGACGCAAGACCGTTCGCGCTCACCCCGAGCACCCATTTCAACGTTCCATCTTCTGCACGCATCAAAAAGAGATCAGGACACTCGATTAGTCCAATGTCTTTCGTTTGGAAATCGCTCGTGAATCTCCAGTTTTTCAAATCATTAGACTCATAAAAACCAATCTTCGTACCTTCTGCCATCAGCATGATCCATTTTTTCCGCTCATCATCCCAGACGACTTTAGGATCTCTGAAATCCTTCGTTCCCGGGTTGTCTAAAACAGGATCCTCGCCATGAGGCTTAAACGTCTTTCCTTCATCCGTACTGTACCAGAGAAATTGCTTCTGTTTCCCTCCGTCTTTTGAAGGCTGTGTGAGGATTGCGATAAACGCATTCTTCCCGAAGCCAGCGGTATTTTCTTTATCAATTACCACAGACCCTGACCAAATATCTCCGTTATCATTCGTAAACTTTGGAATCGCCACGCCTTCATCCTTCCAGTTCACGAGATCTTCTGACGTTGCATGGCGCCATTCTGTTCCGTTTCCGTCCGGATAATCTTTGTTATACAGATAATAGTAATGATATTTTCCTTTATAATAGACCGGTTTTTGCGGATCGTTCTTCCACTTATCAGGCGTTGTAAAATGATAATCCGCCCGATACGATGGGTCGTTTTCCTTTTTTGGAACAGGCTTACTAGATTCATCTATCAAATGATTCACGAGTATCATGCCTGCAAACAGTAGACTAAAAATGAATAATAAGGGCCATTTATCGTACTTATACATAACTTAACCTCCTATCCTAGTGATCCCTAAATAAAAAGAAATGCCATCTCTGGCATTTCTTTTTGGTTGATGTGTAGGGTAGGTCGAAAAATGATTGATAGAAAATCTGTATTACTTCGTTAGTTGTCCTTGTTCAAGAATGCTATTTTTCACAACAGATGTTTTCTGATTTTTGATGTTCATCTCGAAGCTTGGTGCAAACGTTGATTTGCGGTCTTCGAAAAAGCCTCTGTTTGTCATATAGCTTGTTACAACGACATTGTCGCTATTTTCTTGAGGAATCGCGTAGTGTGCATACGTCCAAGTGATGTCGTTCGGATCTTGGTCTTGGTGCAGCACGATACCCGTTTTGTTCAACGGCTTGAATGGACCGTCTAGAGAATCAGCTGAATACCCAAGCATGTAGATGTCTCTGTCATCGATGCCATCGATTGTCATCTTAGCGCCACGGCTGCTTGTGAACAGGTACCATTTTCCATCTTTCTTAAAGATGTTCGGTCGCTCGATCTCATCTGTAACTGTGTTGGATACGATTAGTGGCTTCATCACTTTTTTCACAGAATAATCGTCGTTGATCTCGATGATTCCGATCGCACCGTTCGCTTTTTTAGCCGTTTCTTTCTTATCACTTGCTAAAAGGTTCTTCTTTTCATCTTGGAAGAAAGCGGTGCTCTTTCCGTAGTACGCTTGGTTATAAAGAGATTCTTCTCCTTGGTAACCCGTTTCTGTGCCTGTGTTCGCTTCAAATACTAAATATTTACGTCCATCTTCTTCGATATAGTGAGGATCTCTGAACGTATGGTTATCGTTGTAGTCTCCACCACCGAACGCTTTTTCAACCGTTTGGTACATCTTGCTGTCTCCGCCTTCAAAGATAGACTTGTAATCTTCTACACCGTCGATCTCCAGCGTTTTGCTATCAGGTTGAGAAAGGTTTACTTGTGCAGTTGTTAACGTTTGTTTACCGAAACGGTCTTGATCTGGTTTGAATGCTTCACGGTTTGTATAGAACAAACGAACTTCACCGTCAGAAGTGAACGTTGCAGAGCCTGACCACTCTTCAGATTGACGGTCTAAGTATTTATCGTTTGCTTTGAATTTGTCATCGTCCTCGAAAACACGTCCAGCATTTTTCCAAGCATCGATTGATTGGTCATCTGCTTTTTTATAAAACATGTAGATGAACGTGTCGTTCGGGTTCTTCGGGTCACCTGCTAAACCGAAAACGATGTGATAGCCTTTGTATTCAGCAACCGTTCCATCCGCGTTTTGAAGTGGCCATGTATCCCAAACATCCATGTCGATCTGTTTGCCGTTTTCGTCAACCTTCTTAGCTGACTCTACGTTCTTGATCGTAGATGCATCAAATTTTGGCACTGTATATTTTGGATCGTTATGTTGATTGATCATCTGCTTCATGTCGTAGCGCGTGATCTGTGAAGTTCCGTACGTTTCTTTAAAATCTGAAGGGGTTTGACCTGACGCGAATGTTGTTGCGCCCCCTCCTAATAAAATCGCAGTACTGAGTGATACGACAGCTACTTTTTTCGCCATATTACGATAGTTCATACGTATTCCTCCTATGTGATTTTCGTTGGGACTGATTCAGCAGTTCCAATCGTTTGTCTTTGCATGATTAAGTATAGGGAAGGATGCTGC
The DNA here is from genome assembly GCF_005503015.1 of Bacillus sp. E(2018). Classification (NCBI taxonomy): domain Bacteria; kingdom Bacillati; phylum Bacillota; class Bacilli; order Caryophanales; family Bacillaceae; genus Bacillus; species Bacillus sp. E(2018). Next base: position 93,831 of record NZ_SCOL01000002.1, read on the forward strand.
ATGTAGATATGGCATAGATTGATAAGGATTTCGTCTTAAATTGATATCTCGTAAAGTTTGGTGGAAAGTATACTAAAAGATTGTTGTTTTTAACTCCTTGTCACCTTTGATAATTGATTGGAGTGGAAGGTGCGAGACTCCTACGGGACAGGCGGGCAGGTGAGACACTTAAATGTGAAACGTTCGAATGTGGCTCACCGCCTGCCCCGTGGAAAGCGAGCAGCCTGGAACGGAAATCAACACTTCCAAAAGCAACAAAGCTTACGAAAACAGCCTTATAAATTGATTGCGTAGTAATTCAACAACTTTCACAACAAAAAAAGACCCCTATCAAGGAGTCTCATCATTCTTGTGCTTTCCGTGCCCTGTCCCAGGAGAGCTGAAATTCGCGCAACAGCTGCTCACGTGTCAATTGTTTACCTACATACATCTGCATGGCAGATCCGAACTCTTCTTTTACCCCTGCGGGAAAGCCGTTCCAGTTGGCATCCAACGTGTTGCCTTCTTTGTATGCGGCAATCGTCTCTTTAGCAAGAGGACCTAGTTTGTCTGTTTTTATGTTTTTAAAAACCGGGATGAACTTAAAACGCTCCGTAATGAACGTTTGCCCTTTTTTTGAATTCACCATCCAGTTTAAAAAACGCTTCGCTTCTTTTTTATCTGATGAATCTGCCTCTTTGTTCACGACCCAATAATTCGGCACGCTCACCACAAGCTGATCGGTTGGTTCATCATTAATTGGTATCGGCATAAAGCTAACGTCTAGGTCTCGTGCTCGTTCATCAATCATCGGCTGAATCCAGTTTCCTTGAAGAATCATCGCTGCTTTTTCTTTTGCAAAAAGATCCACTTCCATGTTGTAATCCGTCGTTAACGGATCAGCGTTTCCATATTTCAGCGTAACATCTAATAGATCAATCACATCATGAAACAAAGGATTGTCCGGAATCTGTTCTTCACCTGCATTCAACCTTTTTATAAAATCATCTGGATCTTTTTGTCTCGCAAAAGCCACGTTTAATAGATGGACACCGAGCTTCCAGTCCTCGTAATAGCCAGTTGCGAACGGGGTGATTCCTTTTTGCTGTAATGTTGCCGCTGCATTTTTCAACTCTGATAATGTCTCTGGTACTTGCTCGACACCCGCACGTTGAAACAACTCCTCATTATAGATGAAGCCATAGCCTTCTAAATTCATAGGCATTCCGTACACGTTGCCATCCATCTTAATCGCGTTAAGCGTACCTGGATAGACTTCCTTGACCCATCGCTCTTTTGACAGGTCCTCTAAATATGGCCGCCATGTCTCAGCATTCTCATAACCTGTGTTTGTGAAAATGTCCGGTCCCTTACCTGAAGCGAGCTCCGCTTTTAAGTCGGAATAATCATCAGCCGCTCCTCCGACCGTACGAATCCGTATATCAATCTCAGGATTTTCTTTTTCATAGACTTTCGCGAGCTCTTCAAATTCAGAGGCAATCTCTACTTTCGGATTTCGAATATCGAGAACGACCTTTTTCTCTATCTTTGCTTCTTTCTTGTGCTTCGAATCACTTTCTGTCTGACAGCCCGCGAGAAGAATCACTATCATACCAATACTTACATATCGCTTTTCCATGTTTTCTGGAATCACCCCTTTCCTTATAAAATCTCTGCTTACGATTTTTAACCATTTCGATATTCAAACGGGGTTATCCCCACTTCTTTTTTAAAAAGCTTTGAAAAGTATTTTTCATCTTGATACCCAAGCATCGTCGAGATCGAAAAGATGCTTTCATCACTTTCCTTCAACCAACGTTTCGCCTGATCAATCCTCAGTTTTGTTATATACTTGGACAATGTTAAGCCTGTTTCTTGTTTGAATTTACGAGAGATATGCTCCCGGCTGAAAAAGAACCCGTTCGCTAGTCTCTCTAAACTCATATCTTCCATGTAGTATGTTTCAACATAAGAAATAATATCGTTCATGCGCTGCTTTGCTTCAAGTTCGTCTAACCGCTGGATCGATCGGTAGTTCTGGTTTTCCATCTCACTTTGAAGATCGTTATATTTTTCGTGAATCTCATGTAGAGACTGAAGCTCGCCCTTTACAAGGCGCACCGGAATATCAAGCTCACGGCTTAAACGCTCTTCAACGAAAAGCCACTCTTCCGGCAAGGTGATGAGCACACTTTGATTAGAGTCACCCGACAGCATCACAGCGTTTCCGATTTCTTGTTCCACCAGCTGATCAGCTAGTTTTTCAATAAAAGGTGCGGGCTGATGCATTTGATAGAACGTTAATAATGTTAAATCATATTTTTCAGATGGTGGCAGGTTTGAGGCGATGAAATCAAGGTCAGCCGGCTCACCGAGACAAGCGGCTAACATCGTCTGACTCCATCGAATCTTGACCGCGTCCTCTTGATACAGACGAGACTTGCTTTCCTCATCATAAGCCGCAACAGCTTTTTTCAACACGTTGTTAAAAGCCTCATCCTCGACCGGTTTTAATAGATAATCGAAGCTATTATGCTGAATGGCTTTTCTCATAAACTGATAATCATCGTAACCTGTAATCAACACCACTTTGCCTTCGTACGAGATGGAATCCAGCCATTCGATCAGCTCCAAGCCACTCATTCCCGGCATCTTAATATCTGTAAAAATAATTTCCGGCTGCTCTTTTTCGATAACTTTCTTTGCTTCGTTTCCGTTCGCTGCTTCCAAGAGCTCTGTTATCCCGTGTTCATCCCACTTGCCGATATACCGGATCACATCGCGGACATTGAACTCATCGTCAGCTATCAACACCTTCATATCCGTTACCTTCTTTCTGTTACTAAACCCTTGGCTCGTCATTAGAATCTTTTGGAATAACAATCGTCACCGAAAACCCTTTTCCATTCGGTCTATCCACTAAGAATTCCGCTTTTGTGCCATAGTTTAGAATCAGTCGCTGATATATATTCTTCAGCCCGATATGCTCGTTTACAGGGGTACCTTCCGATGGTGATTCGTAAATGTTTTCTCGTAAACGCTCTAAATCGTTTTGTGTGATTTCAGGTCCATCACTATTTTCAACAACAAGATAGAGAGTATCTCCTTTTAACTCACCCGAAACCGTCAGTTGTGCTTCATAATACCCCTCTTCATACACATGCTTGAAAAAATTCTCAACGAGCGGTTGTAAAATCATGCTTGGAATCCTACTCTCTAGTACCTCGTCACTAAACTCAAATGAATAGTGCAGATTTTTTCCAAATCGAGCCTGTTGCAGAGTGAGGTAAGCCTTCATATAATCCACTTCATTCTGCACGCTCACCCACTGGTTTGCTTGCATGGAATAACGCATCATCTTAGACAACGAAGTTATAAGGCCGTACACTTGCGGTGACTTGGAACGCAGCGCCACCGCTCCGATTGATTGCAGAGCATTGAACAAAAAGTGCGGGTTCACTTGTGACTTCAACGCGCGGAACTGATTTCTTCGGTTCTCAATTTCTAACTTATATTCACGATTAATATGAAGGTTGATCCGATCCGTCATGTCTTTAATATGCCGTTCCAAGTGTCCGATCTCATCTTGCCTATCTTGATCAAATGGTATCGTGATATGTCCACCTTCAATCCCGCGCACCTTCTCGCTCAGTTCCCGAATCGGCCGAGAGATTTTGTATGAGATAAAACTGATCATGAGTAGACCTAAAAGGCCAACACCAAGTCCAACGATGATATTGATGGTTGCCGTCTTCCGAACATCACGAAACAGTACGTCACTCGGCGTCTTTTTCACCAGTTTCCATCCTTCAACTGGTCCTTTTAATGTCTTAGTTAACGATATTTCTTTATCTGTTGTACCTTTTTGGATTCGATTTTTTAGCTCGGATGGAACACGCTTACCTATTAATGAAGCATCCGTAGCATACATAATCTCGTTTTGATCGTTAATCAGATAAGCAGATGACCCGTTTTCTCCGGCTAAGTTACTCACGATCTTTGAATACTCACCTAAACTGATGTCCATCGTCATGATTCCAAGAAACTTGTCAGACGGCACTTCCTTTATTTTATGATGAATGCTCAGCACCTTCGTCCGGTCAGATTCTGGAATGATCGCCGCGTTGTTGTAGTTTTTGATCACATGAGGCTGCTCGATCACGTGATTTTTATTCGATTTAAACAATTGTTTAATGTGTTCTTGGTTCAGCAGATTCGGCTGCGGTTTTCGCGTACTAACTGTCGCGTTGTAAACGGTAAACGACTCTTTTCCTTCATTTAAATAAAACCGGAGCTGACGAATCTCATTTCTAGCTAAGTAAAACGTCTCAATACTCTTCTCGACCGAATCCTGATCAAAATAGATCGAGTCTTCAAATCCTTCCGTAAAAATGCGAAACAGATCTGGATTTCGATACAAAATAAAAGGCAGGTTCACCATGTCATCAAAATATTGTTGGAGGTCTTCCGCATTCTTCTCCAGCTGCATCTTGCTGTTGTTGAGTTCATACTCTTCAACACTGTTCTTCGTGTATGCATATATAAGAAAAATCGTTAAAAAGTACGGCACGATAATAAAACCTAACAGCATAAGCAACAAACGACTATGTATACTTTTCACGTGCGACCTCCTTTACTTGAAGCTTTTCCTATTATTGTTCAATCAAAACAAGTTTTGGATGTTTTAGTTGTTCGTCTTGGTGGGTGGTTTTGTGAGGATTTAGGGTGTGGGGGATGAGCCGTTAGAAGTTTTAAGCAAGATATTTTGAATCGGACAGATTATCGGCCGAAATGGACAGATTGTATTGGAGAATGGACAGATTATGTTTGAGATTGGACAGATTGTGGGGCTAACTGGACAGATTAACCTTCGAATCCGACAGATTGGAGTCGCCAACAATATGACTGTCCACTTTCAACAAAATACTGTCCACTCCCAATTCCCCTCTCCCTCAAACCCTATTTTTAACAACAATTTCGTTATTGCCACCACACTCAAAATAAGTTACCATTACAGGGGTAACTTTTATATAAAAGAAGGTAGATAAAATATGAACAAACGTGTTTATTTGTTAACGATTGTCTCGTTTGTGGTTGGGATGGTTGAGCTAATCATCGGCGGCATCCTTGACCTGATTGCTGACGATCTTGGCGTTAGCCTCGGTAAAGCGGGCTTTCTGATCACGATCTTCTCGTTGGTGTTCGCCATCGCGGCACCTATCCTGCTTACGATGACTGCTCATATCGAGAGAAAACGACTAACTATCATCTCATTATTTGTGTTCCTAATAGGAAACGCACTCGTGATCGTGAGTCAGACGTATTCAATGCTTCTCATTGCACGAATTTTATCCGCGGTCAGTGGTTCGTTGCTCGTTGTACTTTGTGTAACGATGGCCTCGAACATCGTGGAAGAAAAATATCGAGCTCGCGCGATTGGCGTGGTGTTCATGGGAATCAGTGCTTCGCTTGTACTCGGCATACCGATCGGTTTAATGCTCGGAAATGCGTTCGGCTGGCGCGCACCGTTTATCTTGATCACTGCACTTACCGTTCTATCCATACTCGGTGTGCATTTTTTCATGAATACGTTGGCTCCAAAACCGGCGATTCCGATCAAAGAACAGCTGCGCACCTTGAAAAATAGACGTATCTTGTTTGCGCAGATCACATCGTTCCTGTTCTTAGCCGGTCATCTAACGTTATACGGATACCTGACTCCATTTTTAAAAATGGCACTTGGACTTAACGGAACATGGGTTAGCATCGTATACTTAATATTCGGTGTTGCTGCCGTCTTTGGCGGCGGAATCGGTGGTATGCTCGCTGACAAATTCGGCACGAAGCCTACAATACTAGGCGTTATTATTGTTTTTGCGATCTCAATCTTTATGATTCCTTATACAACGTTTGCTTTTCCGCTATTTTTAGTAGTCATGGTGATCTGGAGCATGCTCAGCTGGGCAATCACTCCGGCGATGCAGAGCTATCTGATCGAATCTTCACCTGAAACATCCGACATTCAGCAGAGTCTGAACAACTCGGCGCTTCATTTCGGGATCGCGTTCGGGTCCATGATCGGCGGAATCGTGATTGAGAACGCATCTGTCGAGAACAACGCAACGGTCGGCGGACTGCTAATCATCTTAGCACTTGGTACCGCTGTACTTTCTATGACAAAAAAAGCACGCCGCACTGAAGAATCTGCACATACTATTAGCTAGGTTGCGAAAACTATGGCATGATGAAGGTAGAGAAATTTTTGGTAAGTTACAATCTTTTGAGGAGGTGAAACCATTACAATCGTAACGATGTAATGGTGAACAAATGAGTATTCATATCGGCGCTAAACAAGGTGAAATCGCAGAAAGCATCCTATTACCAGGGGATCCGCTTCGTGCAAAATATATTGCAGAAACATTTTTAGAAGACGTAACATGCTACAACGAAGTTCGCGGCATGCTTGGATTCACAGGAACATACAAAGGAAAACGCGTATCTGTTCAAGGGACAGGCATGGGGATTCCTTCAATCGGGATCTACACAAACGAGTTAATTCGTGAATACGGCGTAAAAAACTTGATCCGCGTTGGTACATGTGGTGCGATCCAACAAGACGTAAAAGTGCGTGACGTAATCCTTGCGATGACAGCATCTACAGATTCTCGCATGAACCACTTGACGTTCCCTAACATCGACTTCGCACCTTGCGCAAACTTTGATCTTTTAAGAAAAGCGTATGAAGCTGGAACAGCAAAAGGCTTGAAGATCAAAGCAGGTAACGTGTTAACAGCAGACCTTTTCTACCGCGACAGCATGGATATCGTGAAGAAGCTTGCGGATAACGGTGTGCTTGCAGTTGAAATGGAAACAACAGCACTTTACACGATCGCAGCAAAATACGGTGTGAACGCACTATCGATCCTAACTGTAAGTGACCACATCTTCACAGGTGAAGAAACAACATCTGAAGAACGCCAAACAACGTTCAACGATATGATTGAAATGGCTTTGGAAGTTGTGAGTTCTGAAGATAATAAATAAGTATGGACACACGGCTCAGATACTTCTCTGAGCTTTTTTTTGTGGACTTTCGTCATGATTTTTTTTGTCTATGTCAACGTTTGTATGTATCAACGTTTGACCCATAGGATGTTCATTTTGACTCATAGACTTATGACTTTGACCCATAGATTATGGTTTGACTCATAGACTTCTCTTTTTGACCCATAGAAGTCTTCGTTTGACCCATAGGTGACTAGGTACGACCCATAGAGTACACACTTTGACTCATAGGAATCTGCCTTCCACACAATCAGACTATAAAATGAAATAGGGCTGACCTTTAAAGATCACTTGAAGTGCTCTTTTGGGGTCAGCCCTATCCATTTAGTACCTCAACTTCATCAATACACTCTTAATCTCTTCATCATTCATCATCAGTTCGGAATGTTTCTCTGTAATCTTAGCCAACGCCACATCGTGATAAAAGAACTCAATGAAAACTTTAATAAATGGTCGAGATTTGGTCTTCAATGCTTGCCAACTCTGACTTTCCATCCCTGCAAAGATGACTTCCGTCTCATCAACGACTACAAGGCGAAAGCGCTCTAGGGAGTGATGCTCTTGCGCAGGAATCAACGTGTGCACATGAGAAAGTGTGGACTCCAACTCACCAACAACAAGCACTTCCACATCCACTCCCTGCTTTTCCTTTTCCTGCAGAATCGGTAAGATCTCTTGAATATCGTCTTGCCACCCAGAAACGCGAATGGATGTCTCAGCGGTTTGCAGAAGCTGCTTCGTTTGTGCGCGAATCGACGAATCCACCTTCAGACTCCAAACGTGTTCATCGTAAAACTTTCGCTTCGACGTATTGTTTTTAAGCTGCTCCACATTTTCCTGAAATTCTGTCGTCAGCTTCTCGATCACGATCGACAGCGGTAGAGCGGTATACAGCTTTTTCTTTTCTGACACCGAATCCAGCACCATGCCTTTTTCGATCATGCGCGATAGCACTTCATATATCTTGGATTTCGGAACACCCGAGTATTTAACGATATTTGTCGCGTCCATTGGTTCCTCGCTTGATGCAAGAACCTCGAACACCTGACTTTCGTATTGTGAAAAACCGAATTTTTGTAGCATGGTTCCTCCTAAAAATAGCCTCTTATCTTCTACAATTATCTTAAAACAATTATGGCCTTACTGCTAGTGCTTGAAACGTTTCTGTTTTAGAATAGCTTTCCGGTACGTGTATTATAATCTGTTACTCGTTCACCGGTAATACTCATAAGCAGCTAGAAATCACCTCTGACTCCAACTTCACCTAACATTTCTCACCACTACAGCCACTCAATATGCAATCTAGTTAACCTCATTAACCCCATAAACTGTAATCAAGGGACTTTTCTATCACATTTTTTCAAAAATAAGGTTCTCTTTTTACTTTTTTTGGGTATATTTCAAGTGGTATATAGTCGCTAATATCAGTAGAATGGTAGGAGCTAACTTCTTACACAGTGGTAACAATAAAACTTTAGGGGCAGCTTGCTTATGAAGAAGAAAAACACCATACTAAAATCGGTAACTTTAAGCTCCATTCTTTTTGCGAGCGGTTGCCTTAATCTAAACAATAATAAAATTGCTGATAAAGAATCTAGCAATTTAGTAAGTATACAAGAGTATACAGGAGAAGGCTTTGATCTACCTAATGGCGAGAAGAACGATAAAATCGCTGAAGCGAAACGCGATGAGATAGATAAGGCAATGAAAAAATTCTTCAAGGATACATATAAAACAGAAGTAGAAGTACATAACATCGTAGGGAATAAAGACGGAGCTACTGTTTTTGTAGAGTCTGTTGGGGAACCTCACTTCCATACGTTTGCCATCGTTCCGATTAATGGTCAGGATCAAGTGATTACAGATGGCATTTGGACGCAAGAAGGCCAAGTGGAAGGATCCATAATGAGTGGAATTTATGCCATGATTTATGATAAAGAATTAAATGAACTCGATACCTACTTAGAAAGAATCGTATCTGAACATCCGGTTACAGGAGTTAGAGACGAAGCCATTCAAAACACCTATTCTACGGGTTTTACCACTCCTTACTATTATATAACGATACTAGATGAAGCATATGATACTTTCTATGAAGAATACCTTAAGAATCCTAAAACATCTAAAGAAGACTGGAAGAACAAAGCTAGTTCTTTAAAAATAGATCCTGAAGGTTATCTCATAACTATTCAATTATTTATGAAAGAAAAGAAGCAAAAACCAGATCAAGAAATACTGGATACCATTGTGTCAGATATAGAAAGCATGAAGACACTATCTCCAGGTAGTTATGGGATTTATTTAAATGATAATAATATTGCTGCTGATTCAGCGGATGGAACAAAAGACAATACAATTGAAAAAGCATTTCCTAATGAAATAAAGAAACCTTAATCGATTACCCTTAATTTGTTCCTTCCAAAAGGACTCTCATAATGCATACAAACAATAACCCTCAAAGGTGAAAGTTTTTAAAAAATACACACAAAAAGATTTTAGGAGATAAAAAACCTCATGTTCAAAAAAACTACACTAATGACGACAATGAATATACTTTTAACGCTAATGGTAGGTTGCTCCAATATGTGGAGTTCAGTCGAAAAAGGTGAGTCAAATACTGAGGTAAGTGTTTTAAACTATACTGGTCAAGGTTTCAAACTAGATAATGGCGTGCAAACAGATAAGATTGCGGAAAACCACCGTGACGAAATTATCACAGCAGTTGAGGATTATTTTCAAAATCAATATAAAACAAAAGTAAAAGTACATAACGTTGTTGGCGCATCAGAAGCCGTTTCAGTGCTTGTCGAGTCCCTAGGAGAGCCTCATTTTTATACGTATGCAATTGTTCCTATTGATGTCAAAGAAGAAAAGGTATTAACAGATAAAGTGTGGTCACAGGAAGGACAGATTGAAGGAGCTATTATGGATGGTATTTATGGAATGATTCAAAAAGAAGAATTTAAAGTCCTCGATACTTTTTTAAAAGATTTCACAGATGAACATCCTGTAGTCGGCCTAAGAAAAGAAGCCATTGAAAAAGCAGCTGGAAACGGATTTATGACTCCGTTTTATTATGCGACTGTTTACGACAAATCCTTTACATCTCTATACGAACAATACATGGAAAACCCTAATATAACCAGTGAAGAATGGAAAAATGCATTCAGCAAATCCCAACATCAACCAAAAGATTTTATCATAACCATTCATCTCTATATGAAAGAAAAAGGTGCTGAGCCTGAACAAATAATATTTGATCAACTAAAAGCAGATATTGAAAAGATGGAAGGCTTACCAATGGGTGCCTATAGTCTCCTACTGCATGACAATACAGTCGACAAAACCAACGCCATTAATTCGAAAGATAATACGCTTGAAACGTTTGATAAGGATTATATTATAAAACAGTAAAGGGAGTTTTAATTTGACCTTGAAAGTTATGTTCTATACGTTCTCCCTATCCATTTTATTTCATAACTTCCTTTAAAATCGAGTTATAAAATAAGTTTTTTTAACATCTATCCTACCCACGGTACTCTCTGAAGCATTAGCTAAGAAACATAAAAACTCACGAAAAAAATAGTTGCTTATCCATTGAATGTATAACTAAAAATTCTATTTAATGTGTATGTATTGCAGGAAAACTACTTTACTATTTCACTAACAACTTCATTGCGTAAGTTCCTCTTAATTGAACTGTCTATTAACAAAAACATTTTCTCAATATAACTATCTGCATGCTCTACACAAGTATTAAAACACTCCAAAAAATGTTCTACTAATGTATCATTTACTAAAGAAATTGGTTCAGGATAATATTTAACACCTTCTTTTTCAAATGCCTTTCTACTAGTAAATGCAACTGCATCAATTATACAGTTCCAAGCCATAATATCTGTTTCATTATCAGCCAGCTCTAGAGAGATGGTGATACTCGTTTCTTCATTATCTAATACATCATAAAGTGAATCTCCACTAGTGCTTTTGTATTCCAACCATTCCCAGCAATTGTACAAGGCATTCTGAGCTAGTTTTTGATCTTCCTTTAATGTAAGTTCAGATACCACCCTTTCTGAAAGACCCAGAAAAAATAATACTTTACCATCATCTAATAAATTATAGAATTTTTTGATTACCAAAATACCCTCCATATAATTTGTATTTAAGTATAATTTTTTTGTTTCTAATTAAACATTCTCTTTCATGGCTACTTTTCTTCAAAATCTCTCATTTCCTCTATTAAGGTTAAATCTAGTTTTTCGTCGTTATAATTCGCATATTTATATTCAAAATACTTAATTCTAGCCGTTGGACCAAATTTACTTTCATGCCATTTTGTATAATCAAAATGCACATTTAGTTTCCCTCTTTCATTAGATAATATTGTTACTGAAAACCAAGGCTCTTGTTCATTTTCTATAAAAACGTTTTGTAACTCATTAGTTAATTGAAATAATTTGTGAAGCTTGTCATTATATACTCTTTTATCTACATTAAATAATTTCGGAACATAATGTGAGAAAATATATTGTTGCTCACCCTTAGGAGTAAAAAAGAAAAACACCCCTCCTTCTCCATCTTTCACTTCACCGTTAAAACAAAAATGATCCCACTCAGTTGGTATCATATCATTAACCTTCTGTGCAATAGATCTATATAAAACATTTAATACTTTCTCAAAACCAATCAAATTAAATCCCCTTTTTTTGATATGTTTGTTCTATAATTTTTCTTTCCAAAACAAATCATTTTCTTCCGTCCATCTGCTGTCTTAAATACTCTGCAATATCTGTCTGCCCAAATTCTCTCGCATATTCATATGCATTCATATTTTTCAAACTCTCTCCCGTATATCGTTTTGAAATATCAATTCCTGATTCCACTAATAGCTCAACTATTTCCTGATGTCCACCATAAATTGCCCCGAACAATGGATTTCTTTTTGCTAAACTCTCATCTAATCCTGCCCCTGAATCTATCAAATATTTTACGATTTCCAGATGCCCTGCACCTGCTGCTAAATTTAATGCTGAAGCATCAAAAATCCTACCTTTTGTGTTAATATCGATTCCTTCTTCAACTAGATGTTTACATATTTCAAGATTCCCATGTTTGGCAGCAACATGTAGCCATGTGCCAAACGTTGTCATCGTATTTAAGACTTCTTTTTCATGACCAATTAATAGCTTCTTAGCTTCATTGTTCTCAAAGTTTTTAATAGCATGCCTGATTTCTTTATATAGATTCATATTAACCACGGCCTTACCCCCATATGAATACGTAAACATTAATAAGATTACTACCAATTGCTAATTGCTTCTCTAAAAGTATCCTCAAGATAATCATCAAAGTTCTGATACCTAAATGATTCTAACTTTTGAACGCTGTCCCAATAGAAAATTTGTTCTTTACTACCTGTTTCACTACACATTACAAATTCACCTAAGTCTTCTAAAATTATTAGGTCTTCTCTTAATCCTAGTTTCCTATAGTTTTCAGTAGTTGCAAGTACAGAAGCGCCCCGATCACCTTCAACCCCTAATATATTGACACCACAAATACCTCCAGAACCATACTTCTCTATAAAGCTAATATATTTTGACGGAAAACTCACACCTAAAACTTTTTCAGTATTTTTTATTTCTTCAATAGAAACAGAACCATAAAAATCATTTTCTTCTTCAAAGGAAAATATCATTTGTTGAATCGTGTTATTCAAAAGTCATACCTCCTAATCCTCTTTCATAAAGTATTATCTCAAGACACCCATCTCTTTTTTCAAATACTCAGCAATTTCTGTTTGTCCTCTTTCAATAGCAAATGAATAAGCATTCATATCTTCCATAGTTTCACTAGAATAATTTATTGATAAATCTATACTATTCCTAACTAGTAGCTTAACAATGTCCAAATGACCACCGTATATTGCAGCAAACAGAGGGTTTCTATCTGGTTCAGTAGTATCCATCTCTATTTTCTGGCTAATTAAGTAATCAGCAATTTCTAAATGTCCTTTAGCAGCTGCCCTTTCAAGTGCATTTGTAGAAAATGTCCCACCTTGTGCATTAATATCTAAACCCACTTTAATAAGGTGTTTTACGATCTCTAGATGTCCATGAGCTGCTGCTACATGTAACCATGTACCAAAAGGTGTCATCCAAGTTAACATATCTGTTTCTTTTTGCAGTAAATCTTTTAATGTATCTAGTTCTCCATTTTTCACAGCTAATCTAATACCTTTTGCCAATTGATTCTTATCCATATTAGCTTCTCCTTTGACTGCTGCTGTAATATGACTTTTTAATAGTCTTAAACCCTTAACATATAAAATTCGTATGAATCCGTTCGTAGTTTTTTTATGCATCATATCATGCTCCTATTTTATACCAATTCTAACTAACATTTGAATGAATAACTTAATATCTGCTATCATATACAGAAAAAAATCTTGAACGACATATAGCCATTCAAGATTAAATGCTAACTAATATTCAGTTATGTTCTCTGACGACATTGACTATCAAGAACATAAATTTATAAATTACTATTCTTCACATCATCAAACCATGAATCAAAAATGTCGTCAGGAAGGAGTTCATTAACATGTGAATAAACTAATTCGTATTTATAATGTGCTTTTAAACTATTTTCTTTAACATCGTAATGTATTTTGATTTCAGTGGGCATGTCTCTATTAAATTCCTCACATTTTTTATGAATAGACTTTAGATTTTCATTCCCTAATTTTAATACTGCATTCTGTCTATCTGATGAAACATCATAAATGTGTTGCTCAACAGCATGATTAAGTTGATTTTTGTGGACTAACTTTCCATTTATTCTGTAGAAAACATCAAATACAAACATTTTTGGTTCATAAGAACAATAGATAAATATGTCATCTGCTTTATGCTCTACATATTCTAAACAGATTGCTACCATATCTGCTTGCAACTCTGAAAAATAATCTTCAAAAACCTTTTCCACTGCTGCTATCCCCCTAACTTACCAAAGAATTTCTAATAAAACCTTAGATTTTTAACCTATGTATTGATCTACAGGAATTCATCTTCTCTTTCAGTTAATTTAACTTCCTATAAAGTGAGATTAAATCAAAATATTAAAGAATAGTTTCAAACGCGCTACTTAACATAGAGTCAAAACTATCGAAGGTCTGAATTAATGTTCCTGATGGCTTATCAAGCTCTACATACTCATTCTCCACTTGATCATAACCATACCACGCTGTATTAGAATCCCCATAAAAGATATACTGCTTCTGCCAATCATTCTCATGCCATAGGTTGTTTGTTTCAATAAAACCTTGAAAGTCTGTTGTATCCTTCTTTTCAAGAAAAACTTGATCAACACCGTAGATGACCAATCCGTTAAAGTCTAAACCATTTGTTGTCTGTAAGAACTTAATATATGAACTAGGTAATGCTACACTTATTAAATTTTGTTCAACATTGTTCTTCATTTTCAAAATTTCTCTATCACAAGCTGGATTTCTGAGTGAACTTTCGTATTTTTCTTCAATTCTTTTAATCTCCAGTAATAGGTCCTTCCAATGTGGCATAGCTATTTTCCCCTCCATATGTTTTGTTGGATACACTTTTAATACCTGATCATCAATAGCTGTTAATAACCTTTCAGCATATTCGTTTTTAGTAGGTCTTTCAGTTGTTCAGTACCAAATAAGTCCATGGTTTGATAAAAACCTTTCTAGCCATTCGCATGTTGTAAATAACTTCGGTACGTGAAGTCCAGTTAGTAACCTAACTCTTCTTCAAGATCCTGGAGACTTTCTTCAGTTGCTCTTACCTCTGGAAAATGATGTGACCAAATTCCACCTACGTCGTCTTGTCTCATTAATTCTTGTTTTACTAAAATTAACGCTGCTATCCTGTCTTTCCAATTCATCATCTTTTAGTTCCTCCTCTACTTATATAAAAGAGTTTCTTGTAAAATAGTCTCTACTCGAAGAATATTAAAAAAGACCATGAACAACGTTTTTACATTCAAGGTCGATGAGCTTCTAAATTATATTTTGAGTCATAATATACTATCTTGATAACCTACTTCTTCTACAATTTCATCTTCAATTTTTATTCCCAATCCATCTTCTATATTCCAAGATGCATCGCACAACAATCCCAGTCTTCTTCCTTTGCTTCTTACTCTCCTTACAATTAATTCTGTCGGTTTAACCAATTTTCTTAAATCTGAGATTGAATCAATTTCAGGAGCAATTTTATCTATTTCCGGATCATTTTCTAACATCTCTCTATATTCTTGATAATTTTCATTATAGTAATCATAAATCTGAATTTCCGCGTCTTCTATTATTTTCTTCATATTTTGATTAAATTTAGAGAATGCATCTTTCTGCACATTTGAAAAATTAGCACTTTCATCTGCATCCACACTTAAAATGATTTCTTTTTCTAAATCGAACATTTTAATAGTGGTTTTTCCTCTCCAAAAATTGTTTATATATTCAAGTCTTCCAAATAACTCATCATTAATTATTGTCATCATTACTCTCCCTATATTTTTATAGACATTGTTTGAATGGATTTTTCAAATGATGATTCTTACGAAGTCTAAGTCTTTTTCCAAAATGCAGTGCGAAGGAAGTCATGTTTACAACTATAAAACTTGTATAAAAGAAGGATTTTAAAAAACAGCTACTACCTATAAGATAATCAAGTGATCGTAATTATTTCTTGTATAATTTTGTTACTCCACAGGTCCCATAAACTCATTAGTAATAAGCATGTGTTCCTTCAATTTAACCTTTTTCAGAAAATCTACTTTTTCTTCTCCACCTAAACCTAGTAAAGGTGTGTATCCAAAGCACTCTTCATACTTCAACTCATCATACTTCTCCATGGCAAGGGGATATGGCTGCCAAGACAAATCTTCATTTCTAAATTCTTCATCAAAAATATTAGAAAAGAAGAATTCAAAGGTAAACATTATTGTTTTGACGGTACCGTATCTGAAATTAAGTAGTCTGACATATCCATCAGACCATATCAATAAATCTCCCATGCCAGTAGCAAACAGTACTATTGCATCCTTATACCTTTTGCTGCTGTGTTCTAGAATCCCTTTAAATTCATCTGGATTTACACTTTTAAAATATCCTTGCATAAAAGAACCAAATCCATATTTTCTCCATAATGCTATTATTTCATTAGGTACATTTTCTTTATATCTCTCAATAATTTCGTTCGAGACTTTATTATGCAACTTAAAATCTTTTATATATTGTTCCATAAGTTTCTCTCCCGGAAAAAGGTCTTGGTTTAGTATTATGTAAGAGCTTTTACAAAATAAGACTAATAAATTCTCCAAAACTACTTGCCGTTAAGTACGTAACAGGCTCTAATTCTCCTGATTCCTCATGGCTCCAGACACAAACACTAGGGTTGTTGTTGCCCTCTCTATAGTCTAAACACACAAAGTCACCAGCAAATAACACTGCAATTGGCAGGATTTCCGCACCAATTAAATCTTCGTTGTCTGTTAGTCGATCTTCCAATTGAGTCAAAGTAACACTTAAATCGTAAACCCCTAAATGATCTTCATTGTTCTTTGGGTTTTCTAATAAACATAAAAAGCGATCTATTGCATATTCATGACCATTTTCTTTACAAGTAAACGTGCCTACCACTGGTTTCCCACCATTATTATGCTGAAGAAAGCTTTTAAAATCCTCTGGTAGTTTTAGCCTCCAGTTTTTTTCTTTTTTTCAAACAGCTTATCTGAAGGTAAGGGGAGTATAAGAGTGCTTTTGTCTATTTCCATAAATTAAAATACCTCCTTTTATCTAGAACATCAGCCTAAAACCCAGTGTCATATGTTAAATATTCTGCTTCCCATTTTTCTTGTTTTTCGACAGGACTCAATTGAGATAAATCATCATAACCATAATTAATCTTAAGCTTACCTGTGTTTTCTAATATGTAAGTTAGATTAGTCCATTTTTCTTGTCCTTGCTCTAAGAACTCTTCATGTAATCTTGAAATATTTTGATACAATTCGTTTTCAAGCCGATCATATTCACTCTCAACCATGTTATAAATCTCAACTATATCAAGACTATATATAGGACTCCCACCAGATTCAGGATAATAATAAAAATACACTTTTTTATAACCCTCTCTAATCTCAGCGTATAATAAAACCTGTTTCCAGTCCTCTTGTATAATATTGAGTAATGTATTAGCGATTTGTTGATACGTCTGTTCCATTATTTTGCTTTCCATTAAAGATACCCTCCTGAATTACTTGTGTTTCTATTATCAAATTTTTTAGGTGCAATTATGTTTTGGGATGGGTTAGTCGAAGGGTTCAATGAAGTATATAAGTATTTCAACTCATAGTAGCTAGATAAATATAATACAAAACCACTGCACTTAAACTGTTGCAGTGGTTCTTGATGAAATACTTTTTTGTACTCAAAATTATTTTTGCTATATGATTAGCTGTTTTAACATCATCATTCGAAGTTATTAACTCATTCATTTAAATCGCAATATCCTGGTAACCTACTTCAATTATTTTCTCATCTAACATACGAACTCCAAGGCCATTCTCTGTATCCCATGTACACTTAAGTGTGGCTCTGATATCTCTGCCTTCACACAGATCTCCATAAGGAACAACAATACCGTCTAACTCTATCATTTTAAGTATTTGTTCAATTGTTTCAACTTTTGGATAATGATTATTCACTTCTATATCATAACCCAATTCTTTCCTTCTTTGTTCATAATAAGTGAAGATGGACTGTAACATATCTTTTTGTACGTGTTCCCAATTTTGTATGAATGCATCATATGCTACGTATTGTTCCTCATCAAAATTACCGTCCTCTTCCCCATCTATCATTAAAGTTATCATAGTTTCTTTTCCCCAAAATTGAATAAAAGTATCCTTAGTCCAACCATATTCATACTCAAGCTCACCGAAAACTGAATCATTTATTATCACCTTACAAGCTCCTCCTTATGCCTCTAGTCTACATTCCAATACAGAGTACATGAGGCAACTCTGCTTTTTGTTATCTTATATTCAAGGCTCTTCTAAATTTACGTGTTTAGCAGCTCTCCATAATCGCGAAAAAACACTTGCTTGCCTAAAGACAATCAAGTGTTTTCATCATACTTTATCAACTTTACTCCTTATAAAACTTAACATATAATCCCATAAAAACTAGAGATTATTATTTCTAACTTCTTCAAACCATTCATCAGCTATATGATTAGCTGTTTTCATATCATCATTCGTATATACTAAATCATAATCGTGCTCTGCTTTAAAGTCACCACTATGTACATTATAAATTAATTTCATTTCTGTAGGCATTTCTTTATTGTATTCTTTGCATAAAGTTTCTATTTTTTCAATATTATCATTAATTATATTTAGTACCGAAAGCATTCTATTTGGAGAAACATCATATTCTTCGTCTCCATCTTCCAAAGCATCATTCACTTTATTACACTTTACGTATTTGTTGTTCATTAAATAAAAGAACTTACTCGAAATAATATTTCCTTCACACGATGCGTAAACGTATATTTTATCTGCTCTTTCATTGATATATTCCATACAAATAGATATCATATCCGCTTGCAACTCACTAAATCTATCTTCAAAATCTTTCATACTACCATTCACTCCCACTCCTTGGTTAGTTTCTAAAGATTTATTATGATGCGTATTACTTCCAGAACAGATTATATTAATAGTGAAGTAATTCCCGAACCATATACTAAGACGAGTTCGTATGCCACTACGCCAGACAAAAAAAACACTTGCTGCCCTCAAAGACAATCAAGTGCTTTAAGTTCATGTTCAAAACTATTTATCCAACGTTATATCAAATAGGATTAGTAGAAAATTCGCGGTTATACTTTTCAATTAATGCTTTATCTTTATCATCATTTGGTACTTCACCTAAATATTTATTCTTCCAAATAATCATCTGGTCACTAAAACTGTAGTCGGTATTAAACCAATCGGTATAATCATAGTGCATACTGAATTTCCCACTACTTTCTAGAGACATTGTAAATGCATACCAAGGATCCTGTCCATTTTCTTTAAAAATACCTCGTAGTTTCTTACTCAGTGTATATAAAATATCTTCTTTTCTTTCAAACTCGTCTTCATCAATTTGAAATTAAAAAGGTATCTCTAAACTATACTTAAATTTCATATTTTCAAGTGTATTATAATAAAAGTAAGTTCCGCCTCCATTTTCCGAAATTTGAGCATAAAAATAAAATTTATTCCAATCCTCTGGGATCATTTCATTAACTGTTTCAGCTATCTCTCTATATAATCTATTCATTTCTTTTTCCATGTTGACCCTCCTGCTCTATTTTCAATAGTTTTCTTAAAAATTTCTTTACCCTCAATTTTATAAACTACTTAATATGAATCTTGTCTTAATGAGGTTCTAAGAGAGAGCGTTTTAAAAAAGCACTTGTCACCTTTTAAGGGTAATCAAGTGCTTATAAATTCCTTTATCATCTTTTTGTTTACTCAACAGGTCCCATAAATTCAGTAATAATAAGTATATGTTCCTTCAAATTAACCTTTTTTAGGTGTTCTACTTTTTCCTCTCCACCCAAACCTAGTAAAGGAGTGTAGCCAAAGCAATATTCATATTCTGGTTCTTTATATTTTTCTATTGCTTCAGGATAAGGAGACCAGTCTAATACCTTTTGTTTAAATGCCTCTTCCTCTAAAAACCTCAGAAACAATGAGTATTTTGAAGCTACCACTTTTGTATTACCTTTTCGATAATTAATTGTTACAATGTAGGACTCTTGATTCTCATCTTTTTCAAAAAGTATAACATCACCCATGGATGTAGTGAATATAGGGGTTGTCCCTTCACTTCTTAAATAAGAATCATTCACTATCGATTTATATTCATCTGGGTTAATAATTTTTAAATACCCATTCATTAATGTTCCATAGCCGTATGTTTTCCATGCGGCAATTAATTCTTCTGGAAGCATGTCTTTGTATTTGTTAATGGTATACTCCTCAACTTCACTTACCCTATTGAAATCTTTGAATATATCCATACTACAAACCTCCTCTCATAACAGCTAATTAGGAAAGTACGTAAGCGTTAAAATTTTCATACTCTACTACTATTAGATAATTCTTTAAACCACTCATCCGCTATATCACTTGCAGTTTTATTCTCATCATTCATATATACTAACTCATACTTGTATTCAGCAGTAAATTTTCCACTTTTCACATCATATCTAATCTTCATTTCAGTTGGCATATCTCTCTCATATTCTTTACAAGTATTTTTAATACTCTCAAAATCTTCGTTTAATATATCTAGTACCATAAACTGTCGTTTAGCAGAAACGTCATATTCTCTGTCGTTATCGATTAATACGTCATTTAATTTATGAGGTTTTACATATTGATCATGAATTAAATAAAAGAATTTACTCGAAATTACAGTTTCTTCACATGAAGCATAGATGTATATTTGATCAGCCCTATCCTCTACATATTCCAGACATATAGAGACCATATCTGCTTGCAGTGCACTAAACTTATCTTCAAATTCTTTCATCCTGCTTTAGCTCCTTAGATTTATTCATGCTTAAAAGTTAGCCATCATTACTCTTCCAAACTGGCATGTAACATGCTTAAAAATTGGTTAATATCATTTGCAAGAAAGTACATATTACTCATGTCATCCGGATACTCTGATTCTTGTTCATGATCCCAAAAATAAATATTTTCATAATAGGATTCATTCGTTCCCAAACAAATTACGTTACCTGCAGAATCGTCTGCAATAGGAATGAACCCATTCGGAAGTCTAAACTCATATATATCGATTACCTTCTCTAAATTATCGTACATATCTCCGATGCCATTAAATACATTTATAACACTATGCCCTTTTTCATCTGAAATTTTAAATGTACTAGCGGAAGGGTAACCACCATTCCACTGAAGTAAGAATTGTTTATATTTTTCGGTTAACTTTACTTCGTTTTCATTTTCAAATTGTTTAATGGTTTCTATTGAAATTTTTTCGTTATTACCTTCTATCAATATCATTGTAATTTCCTCCTTCCGATTGCCAGGCATTAGTATTAAAAAACACTTGTTACCTTATGAGGGTAATCAAGTGTTTGTAATTAATTCTTTTATAATTTTTTCATTTACTCAACAGATCACATGCTTCGGTGAACTATGGTTAATTATATTCACTTTACCTATTTGTTAGCTTTTTAAAGCCAAAACTTCTTCTCGATTGTAGTCTATCATTGCTAGAAAAAATTCAGCAAAATTCTCAAATCTATCTATTTCTTCTCCAGCAAACCAAAGTATCTCTCCTGGTTTAGCTGAATTTGGTAGGCTTAATACAAATAAATCCTTATCATGTTCCGTAGCAGCTATTGGCAATAGTTCACTTCTACTAACACCACTTTCTTTTAATACCTGATCATCAATAGCTGTTAATAGCATTTCAGCATATTCTTTTTTAGTGGAGTCTTTCAGTTGTTCAGTACCAAATAAGTCTACCGTTTGATAAAAACCTTTCCAACCATTTGCATGTTGTAAGAAGTCTCGATACGTTAAGTCCAGTTTATAACCCAATTCTTCTTCAAGATCTAGAAGACTTTCTTCAGTTGCTCCTACCTCTGGAAAATGATGTGGCCAAATTTTCTCTACATCTTGTTTCATCAATTCTTGTTTTACTAAAATTAAAGTTGCTATCATGTCTTTCCAATTAATCATCTTTTAGTTCCTCCTCTACGAATTTAAATTCTGTAGGTTTATAACCAACAGGATATTTATTAGCCTGTCCTCCAATACTCATATTAACTTTTGGATCAAGATCTAACCAACTATGTGGATCCGGTTTGCCCATCCAAGTTGTATCAGGAACATGACCAACATGCCCTTTATATGCTTCTCCATTGTCAGCCGCTCTTTTTCCTTCGAGCCTTGCTGCACGTGAAGCTTCTTGTCTTAGTTTACCTTTTGTTGACACTCTTCCTGTAGGAGATAATACTCCAGCTTCCAAAGCTTTATTAGAGCCTTCAACATAGGCCTTAACTTGCGCTATCTGTTCATCCGTTGCTCCTGGTGGTGCTTTTACCTCTACAGTACCACTTAGCTCACCCGTCCCTCTAGTAACCGAAGCCTGCTGCATCAATTCCTTAACAGTCTTCGTCTCCGTACTAATCGTCCTGATCACATGACCGGTCGGTGACGCAAACGCGTAGACTTTGAATCCTACAGGTATGTGTGTGCTGCCTACATTATGCTTTATAGTCTTAGCCATTTCTTCAGCCTGCAAAAGCTTCTGTCTAGCATATTGAGTGCTGTAAGGGAATTTCGTTTGAACAAATTTACCCATATCTACCTTACTTAAACCATACCCTGCACCGCTTACTCCTACGATTGCAAACGCATTAAACAGACTCTGGTTACGCTGTTGTTCCGTTAATTCATTGCCAAACATGTCTTTCCCGGTGAAGTACTCCCCAAAACCGTTCGCTGACACAAGTCCATATATGCCATATTCGGCTTTTTGGAGATTCTTGAGTCCTTGCGCCGTTCGGTGGGCATCGAGCATATGATTCGCAGCGTTCGCTCCTTTTACCGTTTTGTAGATGGCCGATCCACCTTTACCGATTCGCCCAGCCCAACCGACGAACGGAACAAAGCCTGCCGCTGCCATAGCACCAGATGTCACGCGTTCGGCATCACTCAGCTTGCGTCCTGTTACAGGATCAACGCCCGTTGCAGCTCTCTGTGTATCGTAATACCCGGTTACTTCACCAGTAAACGTACAGACGGTGTCCCACGCCTTCTCGTAAAATGGTCTGTTTTCCATTTCTTCGATTTCTTTTGCAATCCTTCGATCCTCTTTTTGCTGCTTTTTAAACGTTAGATAGTCAGAGGTATCTTTTTTTGCTTGTCCGATCGCTTTGTAAACTTCGCTATTGTGATAAGCTTCTGCGTTAAAGTTGAGCGGAGATATGGTCTCCCCTTGCCTTGTGGCTTCCATCAGCTGTGCGAACAGCCCGTAAATATGCTGTTCTTGATTTTGAGAAATGCTGTACTCTTCTGATAAGCGTTGATCGAACTCGTTTACTTTCTCGACCGTATCAGATCGTTTTTTCTCTGCTTTATCCATTTGATCTTCGAAGGCATCTTTTGAAAATACCGATAAAGAGACAAGGTCATTGATTCTGTTAAAAATATGCTGCAACGCCTCTTGTTGATCAGCGACCATATCCTTCGCCTGTTTCCCCGCTCGCTCTACGTTATCTTCTAAAAAAGGAACCTGTACGAACGTATCTCCAGAAAGATCCACATCCTCCGTATCTCCAGGAATGCCTTTAAAAAAGCCAACATTCGTGTCGATCAACCGAATCCATGCATCGATAACATCCATCTGCCCCTGGTAGAATCCTTTGATTGCATCTGCTCCATGCCCCTTAAAGTCATGGTTCTCTACTATTTTACTAAACTCTTTTTTTAAAGTCTCAAATTGTTCTCTTAATTGCTCATAATGGTGGGCTCGTTCACTGGTTGCAGCTTTTAAGGTTGACGCTTCGTATACTTTGCTTCCCATTTACTGTTGCCCTCTTTCGTCTGAAATGTTTACCTATTTTACACTTCCTTTATTATCCAATATATAAACCGTGATTTTCAATGAAACTTGTGTACCATTTTCTTTCGTGATTTTCACGGTACGTGTTTTTATATTTTGTTACGCGTTCACCGGTAAAATGGCTGTTTTCACCTGAGATATGTTTGTTTTCACCGGTAACATGTTCACCACCACCTGAACTTCAACACTCACCACCGATAATTGCATAACTTTCACCTGTACAGGCCTCCTAGCAACAAAAAATACCCAGTCATAGGACAGATTTCACCGTGAATACAGTGATTGAGGGAGGTGACAGATGAATTTAGTAAAAAGATTCGCACTAGCGAACATGCTCATGTTCATTTTCATTCTTTCTGGTTGCAGTGATGACCCGGTTCAGGAAGATCTGCTTCACTACGTGAACGAAGAGATGCCGGATCTGGCAGATGAGGAAACAAAGGTTGTCGGAAAGTATGAAGCGGTAACAGGAGTGAACTACACAGATGATTACACCCTTTATGACGCATTAAAATTGGAGATTATTCCGGAGTACAACGCGTTCATCCAAAAGCTTGAGGCTGTTGAGACCAAGACAGACGAACTGCGAAAGTTACACGAGGACTTTATTGAAGCGACGAACCTACAGGCGAGCGCTTTTCTTCTTATCGTGACCGCGATTGAAAATCAAGACAGCAGCACGATTAACGAAGCGAACGAAAAACTTAATACGGCTCGTAAAATGATGCGTGATTATCAGAATGATGTGGAAAAATTAGCGAAGAAACATGATGTGAAGTTAGAAAAAAAGAAACTCGATGAATCTCTATAGCGAAATGTATAAAGGCACAAAAAAAAGCGATCACTTCATAAAAGTGATCGCCTTTTATATTAGTTCAACAGAGTTGGTTCATAATCAATGTTGTACTTTTTCGTTAATTTTTCCATACCTTCATGATACTCTTGAATCGCTTCTTGGTATTGAAGTCCTTTTTCGTTGGATTTTTCTATTAAACTTTTGTCTTGTTTTTCTAAGGCTTCCTTCTCCAACAACAACGCTTCTTGATAGATTAAGGTGGCTTTTTCCATCTTATCTGTTTGTGCTTTAAGCTCTTTCGTTTTCGGATCGATTTCTTTGGCTCCCTTTACTACTTTATCGTAAATTGGGATGACTTGATTGACGAGCACATCATATAATTCTTTATCATTTTTAAAATTTTCACCAGAAACAGAAGCTAGAATCTGATTAGCTTCTACCTCGTATTTAGAGATTTGAGCGATGTCTTCATTAATGACTTTAACGATTTCTTCTTGTTTTTCCTTGTCTGACATTTCTTTTTTAGTAGAAGTCTTACTCTCGCTGCATGCTGCAAGGATGAGAATCAGGAGTAAGGAGAATGTGATGAAGATCGGTTTACGCATAGCTATGTTTCCTTTCTACTGTTTAATAAGCGATTCATCTTTTTTAATATAAGCATCTCGTCGTTTAAGATAACGCGAGACTTGTATTCTCTTCAGAAGTAACATCATTAAGAATCCAAATACAACACCCATTAGCGAAACCCAGTTTCCGCGTATAAGCATAACCAAGTCGCCTAAAAACATATAGCAAAATAAGGTATACACGGCCGCGAGCATGATGTTAAAGAATTGAAGCTCCTTTATTCTTCTTTTTTCAGAACCTGCTATAGACTCCTCCTTATTCCGTTGAGATAGGAGTTGCCATTCCTGAGTTACGATTATGTAAGGTTCAATAAACCATTTTCCGATTTTTTTCATTTTTTACAATCCTGACTTCATAAATTTTTCATTTTCCTAGAACTTTATAGTATTTTATACCTCTTTCTATAGCGTACCAAATGTTCTATTTTAGGTCTAATACCAAAATAGATGAAGTATACCTTTGAAATTCTGAGTGAGGAGTGCATAGCTACAGGCAAATCGACATGCCTTCCCTTTAGTACTAGGTCTATATATCGAAATTGTAAAAAGAGTAAATATAACGTAAGGATTAAATTTTTTCTCAATTTCGACATTTTTCGACTTTACAATATTTAGTTACATGCTAAATTTAAATAGTATGACTAATTCGAAGGGATTGAGATGTATGGTTTTAAATAAAAAGTTTAAAAGATTACTAGCTTCTTCACTTGCTGTTGGACTAATCTCCTCTCAAGTGGCAATACCCGCACTAGCTAATTCGAATGATCACGGTAAGCCTCAGCCAACACGTGGCTTTAACCTATCACTCATGCATACAAATGATACACATGCACATTTAGATAATGTGGCACAACGTATTACAGCGATTAAAGAAGTTCGCGCTGAAAAGCCTAACGCTCTTTTGTTAGACGCTGGTGATGTTTTCTCCGGAACACTGTATTTCAACGAGTTCCGCGGACAAGCTGACCTTGAGTTTATGAATCTAGCAGGGTATGACCTAATGACATTTGGAAATCACGAGTTTGACCTTGGATCAAGCGAAGACGGCCATAAGGCATTAGCTGATTTTGTTAAAGGTGCAGACTTCCCGTTTGTGAGTACGAACGTTAATTTTTCAAAAGACGATAATATGAAATCATTATTTAAAAACCAAATAAAACACTCTCCAAAAGACAGCACAATCTATCCAACGGTTGTAAAGTGGGTAGGTAAAGAGCGTGTTGGATTTATCGGATTAACAACAGCAGAAACTGCGGATATCTCTAGCCCTGAAGCTGTTACATTCAAGAATTACAAAACTGAAGCACGTAAAGCAGTAAAAGCTCTTGAACGTCGTGGTGTTAACAAAATTGTAGCCATCACTCACCTTGGTTATGATGATAATGTAGAGTATGATAACGACCTTGAACTAGCTAAATACGTTGACGGACTTGATGTAATCGTCGGCGGTCACAGCCACACTAAACTTGTTGAGCCTGTTGTCGTTTCAACTGATGAATATGGCAAAACAAAAGACAAGACTGTAATCGTACAAGCTTCTCAATATGGAGATTTCTTAGGAACACTTGATGTTGAGTTTGACAGAAAAGGGAAAGTCGTTAATCATGCTGGAAAATTAATTGAAGTTAAAACAAAAACGGCAGATCCAGAAGCTGCTAAGCTACTTGAAAAATATTCAAGCAAGATTGCTGAATTAAAGAACACACCAACTGGCGGTGTTACAGAAAAAGAACTAACTAACCCACGTTCTGAAGGTGACGCACCAAGTGTACGCAGCACTGAAACTGAGTTAGGTAACCTGATCACTGATGGCATGCTTGATAAAGCAAGAGAGTTTAATCCAAATGTTGCTATGGCATTCCAAAACGGTGGAGGAATTCGTGCGCCAATCGATGCAGGTCCTATCACTTACGGTGATGTATTAACAGTACTTCCGTTTGGTAATACACTTGCAACAATGAAATTAACAGGTGCAGAAATTAAAGCAGCTCTTGAGCATAGCGTTAAGAGTGCCCCTAAAGAACACGGTGGATTCCTTCATGTTTCTGGTATGAAGTTCACGTATGACAGCACAAAAGCTGCAGGCAGCCGTGTAGTAAAGATGGAAGTGAAAAATGCAGATGGAACATATACTGCTATCGATCTTTCTAAAGAATATGTAATCGCTACAAACGCTTTTACAGCTAAAGGTGGAGACGCATTCTCCATGTTTGAAAAAGCATATAATGAAGGCCGCGTAACTGACTTAGGCGCTTCTGATTGGGAAAACCTTCGTGATTATGTAGCTAAGTTAAAAACGGTCGCTCCAACAGTTGAAGGCCGTATTGTAGATGTGTCGAAGAACTAATTAGAGTTAAACTGAACCCTAACCTTTTTACCGATGTCGGTGAAGAGGATAGGGTTCTATTTTTTATATGAAGATGGAGCTTTTTATTGTCTATGAGTCGTTATCACGTTTCTATGGGTCAAAATCATGTTTCTATGGGTCGTCGTGATAATTCTATGAGTCATTCTCACACTTCTATGGGTCTTCGCAAATTCTATGGGTCGTTACACGCACTCTATGGGTCAAACTGAACTTGCTATGGGTCGTCGCAAAATCATCGTACGAAAAAACAAAAAAAGCTTGAGAACTCTCCCAAGCTTCATCAAACAAAATGTCTACTTCACCACTCGACTCAACGGCTTCAATTCATCTATATACAGCAGATTAGACAAGCGATTCGGAGTAAAGTTTGATGCAAACCCAACATACAACTGTGCTTTATGCGGGTGGCGAATATCCGGAACTCGAATCCCGAGACCTTCTGGCTCTCTAAATGATAGATCTTGCCCTCCTGTAAATAACTCCCTATCGACCACGTCACCATTTTGAAGATTCACAACCGTAATATAGGTATTTCCAGTTGGTTCAACAGAGCCGTTCGAACCATATGCGTTACCTTCTAGAAGATAGAGGAAACTGCCGTAGCTCGCAAACCCTTGAAACGTGCCTAGAGAGGGCTGCAGCACATCTGCTACAGGTTCATACCTTCCTTCTTTTACATCGTCTAATGAAAATACGCCAAAATGAAAGACACCATTTACTCGATAGCGCATGGTGAGCAGGTTGTTGGCAGAATCAATGTTTACCGTCGTTCGATCGGCACCTTCTATTAAACGGTGTTTTTCTAAAGAATCCGAATCAGGCGTTAGAATTGCACCATCTTCAAAAGGAAAGCGAGCCAGCTGTGTTCCCCATCCATCTTTGCCTTCAGCAACAGAATCAGTTTCGGACCAAATATAAGGAACTCCATTCTCTGTTTCAATTCCCATCTGCACACCGTGACCAAAGCCTTTTAAATACATATAACCGAGTTTGTTTCCTTCTAGATCAAGTTTCGTTAACGTCAGATCTCCATTCAGACTACGAGTGGCACCACTGACAGGAGCTTCTTCACCTGGCAGTTGGATGCCGCCTGCCATCAGCTGCAAAACGTAAACATGCCCATTCACATCATCGAATCCAAAAGATTGTTGAACCGTTCCATTATGTAGAGCTTTATCCCGAAAAAGTTCATGTGAGGGGGCATCGAGATCAAACACTTTTGAATGCGGGACGCTTTGTTTTGCACTTGCGGGAATGGATAGACTTAATGAAAGGGCCAACACTGTTATCATACCTACGCTTTTTTTAACAACGTTCGTTTTCCATATATTCATTAGTAGTAGCCTCCTATTCGTTATAAATGCACTTCATTCTTGTTCATTTCCCTTTCAAGACGTGCCATTTTTCTACTCTCCATATGGTTGCCGAGCTTTGCTAACACGAGGGAGATTACAACAGCAAAACTAACAATGCCATAGAAGCCAGCCCCAATGCCAATTCCAACGCCACCCGCTAATAAAATCATAGCAGCTGATGTGAGGCCTTTCACTTGAACACCGTCTTTTATGATGACGCCACCGCCTAGAAAACCAAGACCAGCTACAATCTGCGCCGTCAATCGCATCGGGTCCATTCGGATCGTATCGCTCATCGTACTGAACTCATCGACACTGTAAATTGAGATCAACGTAATTAATGTACTCGCTACGCACACGTACATGTATGTTTTGATTCCAGCTGGCTTGCTCTTTGATTCTCTGTCCCAGCCAATCAAAAAGCCTAAGATAGCACTGATCAGAACACGAAGATACATCTCATAATTCATTATAAAAGGAAAGGATATATGCAAGGTCGTCCTCCTTTAACTTTTGATTTCATCTTTTAGTTTCTTTCGTTCCTCCAGTGCGGGTATCGGATTGTTACACGTTAAAACGTTGATGCCATAATTCAGCGCTTGAGTCACTTGCTCTTTTGTATCCGGACAATAACACCATCTTAAAATACCTAAGTCCTTAAATTCTTCTACTAATTCGTTAGTAAGCAGCTTCATACTAATCCCCGCTGCCCACATTTTCGAATATGTTCCGTTTGGTCCTTGTACAAAGTTAAACATCAATTCGCCTGGAAATCCTTGTGTCCGAAGACCATAAACGTCATGAATATGCGCAACGATATCTGCATCAAAACTTGTAAACACACATCGTGGTAAATAATCATAATCCTTTAACATCTGAATAGTTGCATCCGCAACACGTTTTGCATCGGGGCTCGGTTTAATCTCTACATTAAAAAGAACGTCAGGATACAATTTTAACAACTCACAAAATTCCTCTAGAGTAGGAATCGTATGCGATTGTCCGTCAGGATCTACTCCTGCAGATAAATTCTTCAACTCACTAAGGGTAAAATCACTAACTTTTCCTGTACCGTTCGTCGTTCGATCCACCGTATCATCGTGAATGACTATGAGTACGGAATCTTTAGAAAAGCGAAGGTCGAATTCGAGCATATCGACTCCGGCATCCAGCGCTTTTTGAAACGCGATGAGTGTATTCTCAGGGTACTTTGCCATAAATCCACGATGGCCTGCGATAAAAAATGTATCGGTGTTTTTTAGTTGCTCGATCATCTCTATCATCCTTCCTGCTTCATTTTTCTGAAAAACAAAAAACCTAGAGTCATCAGTTAGACGTATTGAACTGACTGCATTCCTCTAGGCTTTTTGGTCATTCCATTAACTTTCAGAGAGAATTCTCTCTACTTCCCCTTTGAATTGATCGAGGGTTGGTTCGATTTCTTCATCATCGTACATGATCGCTTCAATAGCTGAGAAGAACTCATGCATCGTCTCTGGCCAAACCACACTCTTATTGTTGTCTACTGCATATTTCAGCTGATCATACGCTGTTTTCTTGTTCGGCTCTTTTGCCCACAGATCTTGAATTTCTTTGGAATCTACCATCTTTTCTGTGAACGGAAGGTATCCTGTTTCAACGATAAACTGTTGTAACCCCTTCGGATCTTCCATCATGAAATCAATGAACTTCCAAGCCGCATCTTTGTTTTCAGATCCTGCAAGCATGGCAACGTTCCCGCCACCTGTTGGCGTAGCGTGGATTTTGTTCTTAGGTAGAAAAGCCGTTACATACTCAAAGTCTGTATTCTGGTTGATGTCACCGATTACCCCTGTAGATTGGAACATAAGAGGTACTTTTCCAGCAGCGAACATTTGATTGACGATGTTTCCTGAATCCTGTGCTGGCGGGTAATAAAGAGCACCTGTTTTCTGCATATCTTTTAAGTATTGAAACACTTTAACGCCAACATCATTTTTAGCAAATCCGATAGACGTTTTATCTTTGTTAAAATACATTCCTTTTGATTGAGAGATCATGGCGATCGGGTACCACGTATCGTAAGGCATCGTAAGACCATAACGTGTTACTTTGTCGCCTTCTTTAACAACAAGTGCATTTGCCACTTCATTTAATTCGTCCCACGTAGTAGGAACTTTTAAGCCTTTTTCATCTAAAATCGTTTTGTTCACATGAAGAATAGGTGTTGAGCGGTTTAATGGCAAGGATACTAGCTTATCATTGAATGTTGAATGACCCATTAGACCTTTTGTAAAATCACCCTTCTTCAAACCGCTTTCTTTTAGATAAGGTGTCATGTCTTCAAGCACTTCAGACTCTGCAAACTGTTGGACATACGAACGTTCAAGCATGGTAACATCAGGACCTGTATTAGCTGAAATCGATTGTTGAAGCTTAGTTGATGTTTCATCATAAGCTCCTTGGAAAGTACCGACTACCTTTACTTCATCCTGGCTATCATTGAATCGTTGAATCAACTGATCCATGAACTCGCCGTTCTTACCGCCTAATGAATGCCAAAATTGAATCGTTGCCGTACCGCCTTCCTTCGACTTCGTGCCACTGGTTTTCTCAGTTTCCCCCTGGCAGCCCGCAAGCATCATAAACACCAATACAGCCATTGCACTTAATACGTACTTCAATTTCATAACATAACCCTCCCCATCTTTTATGAAACTTATTTGATACCTGAATACACAAAAGCTTTGACGATCTGTTTGGAACATAATAAGTAAACGATTAGAATCGGAATAACCAATACCACGTTACCAGCCATAATAATGTGCCAGTTACTGATTCCTTCAGATTGCTTTAACATGGCAATACCAAGCGTTAACGGCCGAACTTCATTTGAATCTGTCATAACAAGCGGCCAGAAATAATCATTCCAGTGACTGACAAAACTAAAGAGTGCGATTGTAGCGAGTGCTGGTTTTGCCATCGGCGTCATGATTTTCCACATGATCTTAAATTCACTCGCATTATCAAGCCTCGCTGCTTCAATAATCTCCTCAGGAATCTGCATGAAATATTGTCGGAGCAAGAAGATTCCAAACGCGTTAGACATAAAAGGCAGAATCTGTGGAATCAATGTTTTAATCAAACCCCAATCTGCCATCATTAAGTAGATCGGGATAAAAGTTACCTGCCCTGGCATCATAAACGCGATTAACACGAGAGCAAAAAGCACGTTTTTTCCGAAAAACTCATATTTAGCGAACGCATAGGCCGCCGGAATCATCACAAGAAATTGAATGACGATGATCGAAAACGTAATGATGATCGAGTTCTTCGCATAAGTCGCAAACGGACCGGACGTCATCGCCTCTACAAAGTTAATCCATTGCGGTGAAGACGGGATCAATGTAGGCGGAACGCTGAGTGTCTCTTGAAACGTCTGAAGCGAGGTCGAGATCATCCATAGGAACGGAAAAATAAAGGCGAATAAGATGGCTGCTTTTAGCAAGAAATCTACCGACAACCAAACGTTATGTTTTTTCAAAACCTATGATCCCCCTTTCTATCTAGCTTTCTATGAACTTATTGATAATGAACTTTCTTCGACATCAAACGGAAGTAGATAAACGTTAGTATTCCGATAATGACCATCAACACGACACCAGTAGCCGCCGCATAACCAATGTTTGTCGTTCTGAATCCATAAATATAGTAGACGAGCGTATTCGTTGCATTGTTCGGTCCACCACCTGTCATGATTCGAACCGTATCAAAGACTTTGAACGAGCCGATCGTCATGATGATCAAGATAAAGAACATTTGTGGTGAGATGAGAGGCAGAGTAATTCTGCGGAACACTCTGAATCTACTCGTGTTATCGAGTTCCGCCGCCTCATATATAATTGGCGATATGCCTTGCAACGCTGCGACCAAAATAAGAACGTAATACCCAATGCCGTGCCAAACCGATACGATAATAATAGAAAAAAGTGCTGTTTTCGAGCTTTGCAGCCATTGTGATGTTGGAAGACCTAATTTTTCTAGAGCAAAATTCAGAAACCCTAGATTCGGTTCCATCAGCCATAGCCATACGAGTGAAACGGAAACGATTGAAATGATATGTGGGGTGAAGATTCCCGCTTGGATAATGTAATTCAAGCGTGTTTGTTTTTTGAGCCATACCGCAAAAAACAAGGAGATGAGCATCGTTAGAACAACAACGCCACCCGTGTAGATCACGGTGTTCGTAAGTGACTTATAAAAATCAGGTCTGTTGAAAATTTGAATATAGTTATCAAAACCAACATACCGACTCATCGCACTGTTCAATAAATTGTATTTGAAGAAGCTAAGGTAGACTAAATAGAGCATCGGATAGATCACAAACAAAAAGATACCAATCATGGCCGGGCCGATCATGACATAGGGTCTACAGGTTTCCCAGAACGTCTTTTTCTTCATATCAATAACCTCTTAAAGCTTCAAGATACGAGGAATAACGTTCATGGTCTTTTCTGATTCGTGTCCCTTCTGAATCGAATAGATAGAGCTTATCTTCAGGGACCCCTATGTGTATCTTTTGGTTTACTTTGTAGAAGGCATAATTGCTTTTCAGCATGAACGCGCTATCCTTGTACTTCATTTGGTAAAGCGTTTCTGAGCCAAGCATCTCACGCGTGGCGATCTCGCCTTCCATACTCAAATATTCATCGACCGGCGTGTCTGACGTTTGCGCGCTTTCTGGACGGAATCCAAACTTAACGCCATCCACACCGAGTTCACCGATATTCATCGGTGGCGTTCCGATAAACTGTGCCACGAAGAGGTTGTTCGGTTCATGATAGATCTCTTCAGGTGCTGCCTCTTGCTGAATCAACCCGTTATTCATCAGCACGATCGTATCTGCCATCGACATGGCTTCCACCTGATCATGTGTTACATAAACAAAGGTAGTGCCTAACTTTTTATGAAGCTCGATCAGATCAAGACGCATCTGCGCTCGTAGTTTGGCATCCAAGTTAGACAGTGGTTCATCCATCAGAAACACGGAAGGCTGCTTAACCATCGCACGAGCCAACGCCACACGCTGACGCTGTCCGCCAGAAAGGGTGGAAGGCTTTCGTTCTAGATATTCCGTTAGACCAACAGCAGCACTAATGCTTTCTACCAACTTTGTTCGTTCTTCTTTTTTTACTTTGTTATTCTTAAGTCCAAATTCGATATTCTCTCTAACAGACATCGTCGGATAGATCGCATAGTTTTGAAAAACCATGGCCACTCCTCGTTTTCCAGGTGCTACCGCTGTAACATCATCTCCATTGATCAAGACAGCTCCTGAGCTCTGCGGCCCTATTCCAGCAATCATCCTCAACAATGTCGTCTTCCCGCATCCTGATGGACCTACCAAAACGGTAAAAGTACCATCTTTGATTGTGAGGTTAAGATCTTTAATAATATCTTTTTTCTCGAACTCTTTCGTCACATTCACAAACTCAATAGATGCCATTGACGCTCCCCCTTTTGCAAACAACTTTCTCTGCTTAAACATTTACAAAATCTTAATAAAGCGCTTACAAATATAAAAAGTATTTACATATGCGTTATAATGATTGTTTTTGTTGATTTATATTAAATTTAAAGAATATCTCCAAAAATGTCAATCACTTTTCGCTTGAAAATGTTTGTTTTTACATAAAGTTTACATTTAAGTGCTCATTAATGTTCATTTATTTACATTTAAGAAATGATGATTTCTACTCCGCTTTCTTTGAACTGTTGAATCTGCGTATCTGAAGCTTCCTCACCTGTAATGAGTTTATCTACCTTATTGATTGGTGAAACCATGTGAAGAGAAACACCGCCTAGTTTCGTGTGATCGGTAACAACGATTACTTCACTTGCAGCATTAATCATCTCCATCTTAGCTGGTACAAAAAGCTCTTCAAAATGAGTCAGTCCTTTTTTAGGATGAATTGCAGGCGTACCAATGAATGCTTTATGAACATGTAATTTCTTTAGTACATCGTTTGTAAACATACCGTTCAGCATAAAGCTCTCTGGATAAAGCACACCACCAGTTACGATGACCTTGATTCCTTTTGAATCACGAAGCTCTGCGGCAATGTTAATGTCATTTGTAACAACGGTAATATTTGTTTTGTTCGCGATATGCTTTGCAATCTGAAACGTTGTCGTCCCAGAATCCAGGATAATGCTATCACCTTCTTGAATCATTTCCGCTGCTTTTTCTCCAATGCGCTGTTTTTCCTCAACACGCTCGGTTGCTCGTACTGTGAATGAAGGCTCTGAGTGAATGCCTTCTCCTAATATGACGCCGCCATGCGTTCTTCGTAGATGACCTTCTCTCTCAATTTCCGAAAGATCTCTTCTGATCGTTGCTTCATGCACATTAAACTCCTCAGAAAGTTGTGTGACTGTTGCAATGTTTGTCCTTTTTACAAATTCAATAATTTTTGCTTTTCGTTCTGCTGCTAACATAACGTTCTCCCCTTACATATAACCATTGTTTGTTTCTGTTAGTTTACATGAAATTTGTGTTTTTTTGTGTTTATTTAATAAAAAAGCTTTCCTTCGACTGAAGAAAAGCACGAATTGTATTTAGGAAGCTGACCAATCAAAATCTAAAATAATTTTTTCCCAATGTCTATGTTCGGAAGCTGATTTCATAGCCGTTTGAAAATCAGATAGGTTGTGGATCGGTGTATTCCTTTTCGGTAGGATCGCTCTAAGTGTCTTTTGGTATTCTATATTCTCCATCGCTTTCATCACTGCATGATAATCTGCACTCGAACTGCGGCTGCTGCCATATAGCGATAGCCCTTTTTCAAGAACATCTCTTGTATTAATTGGAACTCGATCCTCTGAAACGCCCATCAAGATGATTGTTCCACCGCGTGCGGCAAGATCAATTCCTTGGTTGATCGCATGCTCACTAAAAGCTCCACCCGTGCATTCTACAATAATATCTACCTTTTTAGAAGATCTAAAATCATAGTTCTGGACTAGTTTTCTTGAAGCAAACGTGAACTGTTTTAGCTTCTCATCGATTGCACCAAACACCGTCAATCGCTCAGGGCCAAGATTATACACATGATGAATCATAGCGGCCGTCAAGTATCCGACTGGACCATCTCCAAAAACCGCTACCGTCGTGTTCTGAGAGGATTCTAACTTCTGCTTAACGCGACTGAGCGCATGATAGGACACGGTACAAAGCTCTGACAGAACGGCAATTTCATTAGGAAGTGAGTTTGGGATAGGAATGGCGCATTCAGCTGGTAGAACCAACCGATTTTGAGCAATTCCATCATAGCCGCTTCCTAAAAACACGTTCTTCTCTCCATAATTGGCGACGAAATCTTGTTGCGAGTACGAACTACACTCTTCAGGATCTCCTTTTTTAAGAAGATGCCCCGGAATATTAGGAACAATCACAACACGATCTCCAACGCTTACTGAGCTACTCTTACTTTCAACTACTCTTCCGATTCCCTCATGCAATAGGGCCATAGGAAGTTTTTTAGTAAGCACTTCAGGCTTTCGCTGCCCCATAAAATAACGTAAGTCTGCATGACAGATGCTTGCAATCAGCGGTTCAACGACCACTTCACCTTCATTAATCGTTCGATTAACGGTAACCTCTTCCATCTGATAAGGACCTAATAAACGATACGTCCTTGAATGGATTGACTGTTCCTGCACAAATCATTCCCCCTTGTATGAAGACCATGTAGGTATTAACTTGTTCGTTTTCGCTCATTTAAAGTTCATTTATGCTCGTTAATGTAAATAATAGTCATATGGTGTGGGTCTGTCAAGAATTATTAAGCAGGACTGAGCAAAAGAGAGACAAAAAAACCTTGAAAGTTATTTCGCTTTTCAAGGGTTTAAATGGATGAGTTATTATATTTTAGGAACCTCTACCAGATTTCCTGGTGATATATTGATGAAGATATCAGGCATGTTTGGATTGTTCTTCTTTAGTTTGAACTTTTGAATTTGTGTTAATTCTGGGTCAAAAGAAATACTCTGAGATTCAAAATCTAAGGCTAATAATTTCATATAACACTTACTCAAAAAATCTTTCCAATCTTTTAATGAAGAATTGGATACCTGATCTGGATTTTCCAGCATACGATACCCATCTGCTAAATGAAACATTAATAATGCTGTACCAAAATCACAAGCTGGATTCTCTAGAATCATTGTTGGCGCTTCAAATCCATCATTCCAATTATAATTTGAAGCATACCAATGAAGGAATATAGAATCCTTTGTATTCTCCAACTGAATCTTTATATATTGTTTGTCTGAATGATAGAGTAATTCTTCGAGTGATTTAATATCCTTTGTATTCATACAGCTTATCACCCCTACCTGAATGAAAATATTCCTTTAGCCTTCAATTTGTAGTTCAATATAAATTAAAGTAAATACTACTTAAGATAACTAGTAGAAATAATATATTGAAATTGTCCTGATTTTCCAACGTAGTTTTCGTACTCGAAATTATAAATTAAAATAATTGCGTTATAGGCTTTAGTTAGATTAATAGACTTATTCATATTATGTAATATAGCTTCTATATAAGAACAACCCTCTAATAATTCAGAAATTTTATCGCTCTTTTTTTTTAATACCCCTTTTTCAATAAAATCCTCATCCGTTTCATCCATATCTATATTAAAATCCTCAAAAAATCTAGAAGGTACAGACTCCCCCTTCTCATCATATGTATACTTAATGTATTCTTCTAACTGATCCAGTGAGTTAACATTCCCTAACCATATTGAGACCATCCCTTGCTTTTCCATATATGACTCCCCCAGGTTACATATAAAATTTATTCCGATCTTTTTACGCATTTCGCTCTTTAATCAGCAAGTAACTCTGTAGTATTTATCATCTTCTTCTATCTTTTTTATAAATTCTACAAGAGAAGTAGCAATTTGAATATCATAATAGTAAACCGCACTTCTATAATTCTCATTCAACTCAATTGATATTAATGCAGATTCACTACCTTCAAAAAATATTAGTTTGTTATTTTCAAATTCATTATATATTTCTATGTCAGGATAAAACTCGAAATCATTAACTCTTAACCGAAAATCTCTTACGGAATATGGGTCCATAATACGATTAATATTAATCTCTGAACCTTTAATAAACCCATAGCCAACCTCTAAATAAAAATCAACTAACTCCTTAGGGAATTTTAGATTGAGTTCCTTCTCAGCCTCTTTTATTTCATTTTCAGTCACTGAATAAAAACTGTTTTCTTCGTTGGCCTTAATATGTTCATAGCCCATTATTTTTTTCCACCTTTAAGCAGTCTATTTGCTGGTAATTAATCCTTTTTATCAAGCATTGCAGAATGCATTTTCCACCACCATATCAGGATTTTCTTGAAAAACTAAAAATAAAAACACCTGTTTCTAAAATTCAATCAGGGGGCCCCTTCCATTCTGCTAAATTTATTAATTTTGCTGCATATTTAATTCATTTATTTTAAAACAATACTCTTTGTTCTATTAAATCATCTTTAACAATTCAGCAACATTATCTGCCACATTATATGTAATAGGCTCAAACTCACTGGATTCTTCATGAGACCACAGACAAACAGATGGATTATTTTTATCTTTTCTAAAATCTAAGCATATATAGTCTCCCGCAAATACACTAGCTATCGGCAATACCTCTGCCCCTAATAAGTCCTCATTATCAGTTAACCTTTCACCTATTTTTGAATATACAACATCTATGTCATAAATTCCTTTTGGGTGATTCTCAATATCGTCTAATACACACAAAAACCTTTCTATTGCATAATCACGGTTGTTACACTTAATTGTTGCTTCCTCAACCTCTACACCATTGTTTTCTTTTATAAATTCTAAGAAAGACACAGGTAACGAAATTCTCCAAAACTTTTCGTGATTTTTTATCATTTCCTCTGAAGGCAATGGCCTTACTATAGTGTCCTGTTTTATTTTCATATTTTCTTCTCCTTTCTATATAAGCTATCTTGGAGCATCTTCCCACATTCCAGTAGATCTGCCACTTTGTTTAACAGCTACCCTTACACTCCGTATTTTAACCACAGCGTTGTACTGTACTAAAATTCGAATTAAGAAAAACTATTACAACTTTCCTTTTAAAAAAACTAACCCTAAAGGATTAGTTAGTGTATCATTTATATAATTTTTGTTAGCATTTCTCTTTCTTACAACAAAGGAACAGTTCTTTAAACTTCTGTAATTATTTCTGAGATTACCCTCTCTGCGCTTATCCGTTGTAGGTCTTAAAAATCCTCTTCCCATGCTTCTTGTGAATCGATTAACCTCTGTGATAAAAATTCATAAAAGTTCTTTGCCGTATTGAAGTCATCCATTCCACCTGGTCTATTCCACGCTATTACTGGGCACTCATTATTCTCCATTCTGCTAGTATATAGACAATAAACATATTCCCCAGCATCTTCAATAACTACTAGATCCTTTTCCAGCCCAAGATTTCTATATTTCGTAGTATTAACAGAAACAGTAGCTCTATTAGACTTAGCTACACCTAATATATGGACTCCAAATAATCCTCCAGACCCATAGGTAGTTAAGAACCACTTATAACTTTCTGAAAGTTCTACCTCTAGCTCATTTTGAATAGCATCAATTTGAACTTCATCTACCCCTTCCGTAAAATCATCTGGTTCCTTATGTTCATTAATGAAGTTTTTTAGTTCTTCTTTATTCATTCAACCCTCCAAAGCGAATGAACCGTCTCATCGCTTCCTGTTAAAGGATAAATAATAGTTAGCTATTTTGGACTTGTACAAACCATTCTTCAAAAATTTCATCTGGTAAGATCTCTTTGTCATTAGAATAGATTAAATCGTATTTATATTTTCCTGTTAAACTATTCTGTTGCACATTATAATGCAATTTTATTTCTGTAGGCATTTCTCTTTCATATTCTTTGCACAGTTCATGAATTTTTTCTAGATTTTTTAGTCCAATATCCAAAACAGCTTCTTGCCTTTGTTCAGAAGTATCATAATTAAAATTTTTCTCACTTGTGGAGTCTATTGCATCGTTCAAATTATGCCTATAAACAAACTGATTATTTATTTTGTAAAATACATCAAAGACATACATTTCTGGTTCGTAGGAAAAATAAATGTAAATATCATCTGCTTCATGTTCAACGTATTCTAAGCAGAT
This sequence comes from Bacillus sp. E(2018), assembly GCF_005503015.1. Classification (NCBI taxonomy): domain Bacteria; kingdom Bacillati; phylum Bacillota; class Bacilli; order Caryophanales; family Bacillaceae; genus Bacillus; species Bacillus sp. E(2018). The sequence goes on from NZ_SCOL01000002.1 coordinate 133,944, forward strand.
AGCCACCATATCTGTTTGTAATTCAGAAAAATAATCTTCAAATACTTTACCCATTTTTCCCCCTTATAATTCTATTAGTTTGTGAACTAATATATCTAAATTCATAATCTATGTTTGATAATGCAGCATCTTTAATTGTACTTAAACTTTGTTTATTTCATTTTATCTTATTCCTTCTTTCATTTGTTCTACAGAATTAATTAACCACTGTAAAGGTGTTAATTTAATTGTCGGAAAATAAATATCGGTATTATGTTGAATAATATTCTCTTTCTCCTGATTTGTTAAACTACTATTCAAGAACTCCTCACAATCCTTTATTGTGGACAGCAGACATTCTTTGCTAACTTCGTTAATAAACTCATCTAATGCATGATTTGGAGAACTAATATCTTGATGAAATGTTCCTCCTAAAAAATCTTCTAACTGCTCTAAATAATGCTCATAAGTTTCTTCCATAAACACACCTCTTTTTTAACAATTTTTATTTCTTCTGATTTCTAGTAGTAACAAAAAAACACTTGTTGCCCGATTGACAATAAGTGCCTTTAAATAGTTACAATAAAACCCTCGTACTTAATTATACATACAAATACTAACATCTAAATTGCGACATCCTGGTAACCTACTTTAGTTACTTTCTCATTTAATAGACGAAGTCCTAGTCCATTTTCTGTGTCCCATGTACAATCAAAGGTTACCCCAATATCTCTCTCCTCATAAATATCGCCATAAGGTACTACAATTCCTACTAAAGTTATCATCTCTTCCATTTGATTAGTTGTTTCGATTGGCGGATAATTTTCATTAACTTCAATATCATATCCTAGTTCTTGACGCTCTTGTTTGTAATAATCTAATATTGATTGTAAAAAACTTAGCTGTAATTTACCCCAATTTTGTACTAATGATTTGTAAGCGATATATTGTTCTTGATCAAACTTTCCGTCTTCTTCACCTTTAACCATTAATGCTATTTCGGCTTCTTTCCCACAAAATTCAATGTTAATATACCTACTCCAACCATAATTATATTTTAACTCCCCAAATACCTCATCATTAATTATCATCTTTATGTTCTCCTTATTTATTTAGCCGCAAATCCCTTCGGCCCAGTCTATGAGCATCTGCCCACATATCTTTTGACCTGCCACGAAAGTTCCCCCTGGATTTTCACCAGATTAAAGGCGTCTATAATAATAATTTCAATTAGATGTTACTATCTCTTTCTTCTATGAATTCTAAAAACAAATCTTGCAATTCTCCTTCCGTATCAATAGATTTTAATTGTATGTAGTGTAGCTTACTTAGGTTGTTGATTCATTATATTCCTTTTGCATACACTTAACAGTGGTTGTCTTAATAAACGAAAACCTTGAAAGGCGGTTTGTAGCCAATCAAGGTAATCGAATTTATTCAAACTATCTATGTTAATATCATTAAGAATGTATATTTATTTCTTCACGGATTGCTTTTTCTAAATACTGCTCAAAACTCTCTGCTATAGTTTCTTTACCACCGAAATTAAAATCAAATGTAATAATTTCTTTATTCGGAGAATTAAAGCCTACTGGATTACCTGCACCGTCTATACCAATAGCAGTAAAATTCTCATACCCTTTAGGGAGTGCTTTTCTAAAATATAGAGATTTCTCAACAAATGATGGAGTCGCAACAAACTCTGCCTCTTTCAATCCCAAAATAATAGCCTCTCCAACTGCTCCAGAACCATATCTCAAAAGGAATTCTTTATAATCCTCTGGCAATTTTACTTTTAGTTCTTCTTCCGCTTGGTTTATTTCCTCAATGTTAAGCGGTCCTCCAAAAGCTTCAGGACACATTTCAAACTCTTCATCAATAGCATTTAATATTTCTATCTTCATTCTACGATCCCCTTGTAATCATTTCTTTTTCAATAAAATCCTCATCTCTATCATCCATATCAATATTAAAATCCACGAAAAATTTTGAAGGGAAAGACTCTCCATCTTCATCATTTGTTAAATTGACGTACTCCTCTAAATGGCTTTTATTAACATTACCTAACCATATTGAGACGATTCCTTGCTTTTCCATAGATAACACACTCATATTTAAACCCTTCTGGCAATGCTGAAATTCCATCCTCTTATCTAGTGAGCCTAATTATTAAGTTTTCTAACAAATATTTTATAGTCATTTAATGTTCGAGTATTATAATAAGAATGGACTCCAAAAAATTAGCCTCCCACACCCCGTTAGAATTTGGTAGTATGGCAACCTAACTATGTTTTGTTATTCTAGATTTACTATTCAGTCTATTTAAACTTTTTTGGTACTGGCGCATTAGATCTTTCTTTTACAGAAATACTCTACAAAAAATTATTCTGTTAACATTTTTAGAAATTCTTCAAAGCTATCACTTACCTTATATGTCACAGGATTTAATTCTGAAGACTCTTCATGATTCCAAACGCATACGATTGGCTCTTCAACATTATTACGATAATCTAAGCAAACAAAGTCACCAGCATATAAAGCAGCTACCGGTAGTAGTTCAGTGCCTACTAAATTTTCATCATAAACTATTCTTTCATCTAATTGAGTACTAACTACTCCTATATCGTAATACTCAACATCTCTTTCCCCTGTTAGTTTTAATATACATAAAAACCTATCAATCATATATTCATGGTTATTACACTTAAAATTATTCTCTATAGGAGTTCCACCACTATATTTCATAATAAAATGTTTATAAATATCTGGTAGTATCACTCTCCATTTACCTTCCTTTTCAGAAAGTAAAGAATCATCTGGTAAGGGATAAATTATTGTTCCATCCTTAAATTCCATTTCTATACCTCCTCAATATTACTATCTAGGAGCATCTGCCCACATATCTTTTGACCTGCCACGAAAGTTCCCCCTGGATTTTCACCAGATTAAAGGCGTCTATAATAATAATTTCAATTAGATGTTACTATCTCTTTCTTCTATGAATTCTAAAAACAAATCTTGCAATTCTCCTTCCGTATCAATAGAATCGAGAAGTAATTTTGGTTCTAACGAACAATCTTTTAAAGTTGAACTTCCATCAATTACTCCTAGCACGTTTGAAATAGTATTAATCATAGTTTGTTCAATTATCTTCATTAATGTATGTTTATTTTCGTCAGTTAAACTATCGTAAAAACCAATAGTTATTTTCCAATAATCATCTGTACTAGAAGTAACATTCGTTGTTTCATACAAGTCTTTGTATATTCGAAGGTTCTCCTTAATGATAGATTCATAAAGTGATTTAACAAAAATATCATTCATTTTTTTATTTCCTCATTTCTGGATACATTTTTTTGTTTAATTCAATTAGTTTTTTTAAATCAGTTACAAGCAAAAGGTGAGCCAACATTTCCTTTAGCCCACCTGTGATAATTAATTTTTCCTTATATCCTCTACCTATTCTTTTATCCCTGTACCGAAAACGGGTATAGTCCCAGTTTCCTTCATAAGTATCCCCTAGAATAATCTCCTTGTTTTTTTCCAGTTATCAATTCCCTCTTGAAATATGTCTATTACATAGTCATTAAATGTATTATATCTTGGGTGTAGATCTGTCCTGCCCCTTTCCAAACTAAATACTCTGTCTTCATTAATATCTGCACAATACATACATCTAGCAAATTCTCCAGAGTCCTCTAATACAATTAGGTTCATGCCTAACCCTAATTTTCTCCATCTCTCTGTTGCATCAACTACAGATGCTCCAAAATTACCCTGAATACCCTCAAGTTCAACTCCACATATACCTCCTGAACCATATTTTTTTATAAAATCGCGATAAATTTGAGGAAATTTAACTCTTAGTTTTTCTTCAGCCTTATAAATATATTCTTCTGATACTTCTCCAAAAAAATCATCTACTTCACCATAATTTTCAATCATCTTAATAATTCTATCGTCCATAACTTAAACTCACTCCTATTGTTCACTAGCACACATTTTCCAATAGTTACTTCCTAAGGTTAATATACTTTATAAAGTTCCTGAAAATCTTTCTATTCTTAACCCAACTGAATAGTCAAAATCATATTTATTACGAGTTAACTCCGCAATTTAAAAATTCCACCAGGGTCTTTTTGAATTAAATGGTTGTAATTAAACTTTACTTTCCACCCCTTAGTTTAAGATATATAGAGATTCCCCCTTTTCCATTAATCCCCTATTTAACTAAGATTAAATCTCTCAAGATAATCAGTGGATTTTTATTCATCACATACATGTGTTTCTTTACTTTCCCCATGCCTTTTACCAGATTTGCTTTTGACACTTAGAGATATAAAAGTTAATTTAGATTATTTTACAAAAAAGAACTAACCCGCAAGGATTAGTTACTCGAATAAATATCTTAGTTATCTAGCTCTTTTAAAAAGTCTTGATCAACCCATACTTTATTTACTTTATACTCTACTTTAACAGGTTCCCTAATATTGTCACTCTCAATTGAATTTATAAATTTGTTAAAGGATTCTGCAATTATATACAAATCTTCTACGTTTATTTCTTTATATTCATAGTTTGTTTCTTCTTCATGATTCCAAAAATAAATATGGTCGTATTTATTTTCAGATAAATCTAAGCATATTATATTTCCACCTGCATCTCTTCCGATTGGGATACAGGTTTCAGGGATTCTATTTTTATATACTTCATATTGATCTATTAAATCTTCCTCAACACCTAATCCAAAAAGGGATGTTAATATAAATTTTTGATATCCCTTATTATAATACTTACTTATACTATTTTTAAGGTGGCCACCATTGTGGTATCGCAAAAATTCAATATAATCATTTGGTAAATCATATCCAATCTTCTCTGAAAATAAAATGAGATCATCTTCTTTAAATCCTTTATTCGGAGCAATATCCATTTAGTTACCTCCGTCATCTATGGCCTAAGCCCTGTTTTAATTAATGACGCGCCATCAGTATGCCTTACTTCTCCGTGTATATCACTTGAAACCAACAGCATAGTCTTTTTCCCCTGATTCAATCATTTTTATATTGTCAGAAAGGTTTATTTCCCTCTATAAAGCACTTGTTGCCTACTATGCAATCAAGTGCTCTCAGCTCATTTTCATTTATTAGGTTTATCTTATTACAATTAGTATCCTGATGTTAAAAAGCACTTGATGCCTCAAGTGCTTTTTTATTTTGTAAACTATTATTAATACATTTAGCCTTATCTTATTTTGATTTTAGTCATGCAACTTATCAATAAATTCTACATGAGTTGGATATACTTTATTAATTTAATTTTCATTCTACCTAAAGATCCTAATTGTCACCTAAAATTCTATCATCTAAGTTTTTTCTATCTTCAGCAATTTGTTCATACGAATTAATAAGATTACTAATATAGTCAATCTGAACTGCTCTCGCATCTTGAAATAAGTGCACAGTAGCTCCTTTACTTATTAGCGCATCCATTGTCCTTTTTAAACTTTTTAATTGGTCTGTATCAAAGTAATCGCACTCTAATACCGAATTCCCATCTTCTATATTTCTTTTAATATTTTTGATACTTGCACCATTATTCTGTCTAATAATTGGAATGTATTTCAGGTTATTTGAATTATTTTCGATTTTCAACCTCATCTTTACCATATGGTGTTACCTCCTTAAAAATCCTTAATTATCCCAAGCTGCGCTACCTGATCCACTCTGAACGTTATCCCAGATTTCTGTGAAGAAGCCTTTTTCTTTTTTTAAATGTATATAGTGTAGATTCCTGAGGTTGTTAAATCATTATTTTCTTTTTGCCTACACTTTACAGTGGTGGTCTTAATAAAGGAAAACCTTAAAAGGCGATTTGGAATTAAATCCTACTGGATTACCTGCCCGTCTATACCAATAGCAACAAAATTCTCATACCCTTTAGGAAGTGCTTTTCTAAAATATAGAGATTTCTCAACAAAAGAGGGGGTAGCAACAAACTCTGCCGGCTCCTGCGTTTTTAGTTTGTTTCGCATCTGAAACACTGAGCTCGTCTTATAAGCTTCTGCGTTAAAGTATAGAGGTGAGATATTCTCGCCTTGACGCGTTGCGTTTATCATCGCTGAGTACAATTCGTTCACTTGCTCTACTAGGTTCTGTAACCCAAGATATTCTTGGGTTAGCTGCTGGTCGATTGGACAAAAAAACTAACCCGAAAAGGATTAGCTAAATGAATCATATAAGTTACTTTTTATTGTTTTGCATTCTAAACAGGCAAATACGCAAGCAATTCTTCTAATCTAATACATACCCGCCTAGCGTGAGAACCGTCCCTGCGCTTCCTTTAGTTGACAATCAAGTGCTTTAAGTTCACATGTTTTCTAAGTTTTCAAGTCACTAGTCGCTTTAAGTTTGTACGTACAATTTTGATAATGAGAATATGAAATCGTTTGTATTTCATGACAAATAGTACGTTTAAACTAACGAACTTGTACGAGCTATTCGTATGGTACAGTACCAATGAATTTAATTTCTATATTTTCGGATTCATCTCCACTTTTCGCTTCATTGTATTGAAAATCATAGAGTACAATAACAGAATTAATACTATATGCTAATTTATCGCCATTTATTAACTCTTTTATTTTTGGGATAATTAGTTCGCTATAAGAAAAATCATTTAAAATATCGTCTACATTATTTTTAGGATTTTCATAAAAACAAATTTCAATGTTATCTTCATCATAATAACCAAATTCAAAGTTTGTTCCAAACTTTGAGTCTATTGAATCTCCATCTTCCGTATATTCTATATCAACATACTCCTCAAGATTTTTAAACGATTTAGAAACTCCAAACCACACTGAAGCCATTCCACTATATTCCATATTATCACTCCTCATTTTTTTAGAGTACCTGGTAATCCTTCTACTCCACCCTTGTATCTATAATGAGACCACATCTGTAACCTTCTTACAAATGTATCATAGTCAAGTGATGTGTCTATTATCTCTAATATTTCATTATGCGCTCGCTTAGAACCCGGCGCACGATGATGTTTCCCTGGTGGATTAATAAACTCAACATCTTTTGTTGGTGTTCTCAATTCTTGGATTTGTTTAGCACTTATCCCCCATCTTTTAAAAGTAGGTGCTCTTGCAATCATTAACCATTCATGTAATTTCCCAGGCGTTCTCAATCTTGAAGAAATTACTTTTTTAACTTCAGGATTAGCCCACGCTATCTCTAATTCATCTATAGTTATATTGTCAAACCACCTAATAAACTCACCATCTCTTACACTAGGAATATCTTTTGAGTTATAAATATTAGTACGAGATGTAATTTTAACAAAATTATGTTGAATAACCTCCGATTTTCTTTGATTTGGAGTTTGTCTTTTTACTGTAGTTTCACCCGTACCCTTACCCTCAACCTCTCTCACCTTAGAAGCCTGCAAAACCATCAATTCTTCTTCAACATTATCAAAATCTTTCAAATCAATAGTAAAGCCATCTGCAGCCAATCTCTCTTTTGAAAATAGCAGATTAAATTTCTCAAGATAAGCAGTGGATTTCTTGTTCACTACATACGTGTGTTTCTTTACTTTCCCCATGCCTTTAGCCAGATCTACTTTTGACACTTTAGAGAGCTTATCAATCCCTTTTCCACCTATGACGCTAACTCCTAATTGAGTGCCCATATAGGAAAAGTAGTGTGCCCGGCTGCCCGCATCTCCGTGAATAACTTCTTCGTTAAATGATGTGGATAGCTGATCCCAAGCCGCACTTCCTGTTTTGATGGGGTGCGCTGCGGCATATTTTAATCCATCGAAAGTTTCTCCTGGGTTTTTCACCATATTCACTAGACCGTCTACGGTATCATCAAGAGCGCTACCTGATCCACTCTGAACGTTATCCCAAATTTCTGTGAAAAAGCCTTTTTCTTTTTTTAATGTATATACTTTAGCTTCCTGAGATAGTTGCTTCATCGCACTCGGCATTCGTTCTGATCTCTTATGCTTTACATAACCGGCTGCCTGCGTTTTTAGTTCGCTTTGCATCTGAAACACTGAGCTCGTCTTATAAGCTTCTGCATTAAAGTATAATGGTGAAATATTCTCGTCTTGACGCGTTGCGTTTATCATTGCAGAGTACAGTTCATTTACTTGCTCTACTAGGTTCTGTAGCCCAAGATATTCTTGAGTGAGCTGCTGGTCGATTGCATTCACAGTTTCGACAGTTCGTGTCCGTTTCTTGTCGGCTTGATCCATCTGCTCATCAAATGGATCTTTTGAAAAGACAGTTAATGATACAAGATCATTGATTCCATTAAAGATGTTCTGCAGAGAATCCTGTTGATCAGCGACTCTGTCTTTTGCTGATTTTAATCCTTGACTTACATTTTCCTCAAGAAACGGAACTTGAACGATTGAATTTTCGGCTAGATTAGCTTCTTCAGCATAACCCGGAATACTTTTGAAGAACTCAATGTTCACATCTATGAATCGAAGCCAAGCGTCTACGATATCACTTTGCGCTTGATAAAAGCCTTTGATCGCTTCTGCTCCATGTCCTTGGAATTGTCCGTCATCTACAATTTTACCAAACTCTTTTTTTAATCCAACAAACTGTTCTCGTAACTCCTCATAATGTTGGGCTCGCTCTTTGGTTGCAGCTTTTAAGGTTGGTGCTTCATAAACTTTGCTTCCCATATTCACCGTTGCCCTCTCTAAAGTTTTCATTCACAGTACAGTAACCGTTAAAATTTACCATTAAATTTTATACCCTAGTAATTGTAAATCAAACCGCACATTGTACTGTTTTTAGAGAGTTCGACCTAGTAAGACTTTCCTAGGTTAATGCCTAAAATAATAATAGGAGAAACATGAATGTCCTCCTATCCTTACGATTTTTAATTATTTTAAAGTCAGCTGCTTTAACCGTTTCATTACATGAGGGCGCTTGTAGCCGAATTCGTCATGAATCTCTTTGTACAGTTCAAATAAAGCCTCGTATTTTTCAACATGCTTCGGCTTTGGATAGTACGTTTTTAGAAAAGGTTGTTTCATAGATTGCACAACTTCCTCTAACTCCATTCCTCCTGCAGCGGCACCAAGCATGGCTGCGCCGATTCCGGAAGCATGGTCAGTGGAAGACACGTGAATCTCTCGGTTAAGGCCATCGGCGTAGATCTGCATGAGCAGTTCGTTCTTTTGTGGCAGCCCACCGCACGCATATACACGGTCAATCGCAATACCCCATGACTCGAAGTTATCAATAATAATCTTTGATCCAAACGCTGTAGCTTCAAGATATGCTCGGTAAATATCCTCTGGCTTTGTTTGCAACGTAAGGCCAATTAAAGTGCCAGTTAAGTTAGAGTCAGATAAAACAGATCGATTTCCATTATGCCAGTCTAATGCAATCAAGCCAGTTTCCCCCGGTTCCTTCTGATTCGCCAGGGCTTCAAGATAAGTAAATAAAGATAGATTTTGTTTCTTCGCTTCCTCTAAATAAGAAGCTGGAGCTTGTTTTACATACCATCCAAAGAGATCACCAACTGCTGATTGACCTGCCTCATAAGCGTAAAAGCCAGGCAGGATACCATCTTTCACTACTCCTGAGATGCCCGGCACTTGAATAAACTCCTCATTTAACGTCATATGACACGTTGATGTTCCCATCACCATCGTGAGTTGATTAGAATTTGATGCACCAACACCAAGGAGAGCAGAATGAGCATCAATGATTGAGACTCCAACAGGTAACCCTTGGGGTAATCCTAATGAGTTCGCCATCTCTTCTGTTAGACCGCCCGCTCGTTGACCAACCTTGCCTATCTTTCCTTGTAACTTTGTATGGACCATCTGCCCTAAAGAAGGATTTAATTCTTCAAAGAACTTTTGGGGAAAGCCTTCTTCCTCACTCCAAAAGGCTTTAAATCCAAGCGAACAATTGCTTCTCACCACTTCACCAGTCAGCTTTGCAACGATCCAATCTCCCGCTTCTAACATGTAGTCGGTAGCTTCATATACATCAGGTGCATGGTTAATCGTCTCAAGACATTTCGGAATAAACCACTCTGTTGAGACTGTAAACCCGTACTTTCTCAGCCATTCACTTTTTTCAGATAAGGCTTTATCCAACAACGCTTGCGCTTCTTCTTTTGGGCCGTGATGTTTCCAAAGTTTTACCCACGCGTGAGGATTATTTTCATATTCTTTTAATGAACATATGGGATCGAGATTTTCATCCACACAGATAAAAGTAGAAGAAGTAAAATCAATTCCTATTCCTTTTACTTCTTGGTGTTGGATGTTAGCTTCTTTCATAACAGCAGGAATGCCATGATATAACACATCGAGATAATCTTGAGGATGCTGCAGAGCAAAATCGGGAGGAATCTGAACACTCTGGTCGGTTGGGAGGACATCAACCATGACCCCATGTTTATAGGGAACTGTACTTACGGCTTTTATGGTTCCAGTATTAACCTCAACCACGAGCACTCGTCCAGATTCTGTGCCAAAATCAATACCTATTGAATAACCGGACATTTTATTCACCTCTTATGTAAGCGCTTTTTCATAATCATATAGAAAATTTAGGTTCTTCTCAATATAAATGAGCAGAAGTGAGTAAATAAGGAACTATAATTTGCAAAAATGAACATTCCAACGCCATTTTTGATAAATAAACATGTAAATCACGAGTTTATAAAATATAATAAGCATTCCATTTGTGGAATGCTTAAAATACTATTTATCCTCTAGCTTCCCATTTTAACTCAGGGAATTTGGCTTTAAGCGTATGTAATTCTTCTAATCTCTCAATTATATAATTTTGTACACTCTCAATATGGTCAGGTTCAGATAAAAAATTTAGTAGTGAATGATCTACATAAACAATAAATTCATCCTTTTCATCCTCTGGACCTTCAAATGTCCAATTAGGATATTCAAGACAGAAGTTTTCAATCGCTTTTATTAGTTTGTCTTTGTTTCTGCAATTTGCTGATACTTCTAAGAAAACCGTAATATCAGGATACTCATCATCTGTAAACCAGAACCCGCAACCAACAAATTTCCAATCACTTTGGTCACTAAATAATACATATCTGTTATAATCTCTCAATTGCTTTGCTCTGTTAATCCATTGCATAGGCCTACCAAACAATAATTCAAATGAGTGCTTCAGCTTTCCTCCTAATGTATCGTCCAGCATGGATTGTAGCTTGTATAAATTTTGCAATGCATTGATATCAACAGGGGAAAACTTTCTACTTTTGTTCAATTCATTAACCTCCATGTATCTCATAACTTCTTCTATGTATAGATCTTCTTCAAAAAACTGTAGCCAATCATATATTTGATACCATTGAATCTGATGAAATTGAGTTCCTAATGCGGCATATTTGTCTTCTTCTTTAGGATCATATTTTTCAGTGACATATAGCAAATATGTAAAATAACCTTTTGATTGATGTATTTGTAGATGGTCATAATAACGTTTTAACTGAAATTGACCTTCTCCACTACCTAATTTGTTCTCCAAAAAAATTAAATGCTTACCTTTCTTATTCTCAAAAGTAATTACTAGGTCTGGCCTACTATCGGTTTCATGATTAAGCAATTTGTTATACGTCTTTTGAGTAGAAACTCTAATTTTATCTATTTCGTTAAAATCCTTATGTATGAATTTATGAATAAAACTGGTTAATATCTTTTTATTTTTAAAAATAGGCGCAACTAACTCCGTTAAATAGTCTTCAAATGGATTGGTGGTGGAATATTTCACTAAATCATAAAGTCTTTTAAATGTTGTCTGCATCACGTTCACTCCTTACCAAAGAAAGTCTTCCAAGATCATTGCCATACTTCAGTATTTATTTACATTGAATATTTTACCAAACGTGATAGTATAAAAGTAGGTTAAATTTACATATAAAGGTATATGCACGTTAAGTATAGGTATATTGTACCGGTGCGCCTGTTTTCAAACATAATATCTTTATAACCTACAACAAGTTTGTAGGTTTTTATTTTCAATAAACCATATGAAAGGTGAAGCATTTACGATGAAAAAGATATTTATGACTTCCATGATGGTAATGGTTGTTCTTGTAACGGGGTTATCGCTCGCCTACTTTTTGTATACAAAATTCCCACCAGGTCAAGCGCAACCTACAATAACTGAAGTAAAAACACAAACCATAACCAAAGAAGTAAAAGTACCGGTAGAAGTCCCGACAAATGAAAAATCAAATTTAAAATCTATTATTAAAGCTACCCAAGACAAAGTAGTGCAGATTGAAACATCAAACAGCCAAGGTTCGGGTTTTCTCTATAACAACAAAGGTGATATCGTAACGAACGCACATGTTGTTGGATATGAAGTGGATGTTACGATCCGGATGAGCAACCAGCAAACGTACCAAGGGCAAGTCATCGGACGCAGTGACCATACGGATGTTGCCCTAATTCGAGTTCCAGAGCTAGCCCATACAACACCTCTAAAAGTTAAACAACAAAAATCAGAAACAGGTGACGACGTCGTTGCATTAGGAAGTCCCCTCGGACTACAAAACACCGTAACAGTGGGTATCATCAGTGGTTTAGACCGGTCTTTTCAATTAGATCCTTACTATTATGAAAATATGTATCAGATTACAGCACCAATTTCGCCTGGTAACAGCGGAGGACCCATCGTTAGTGGTATAGACGGTTCAGTGCTTGGAATCAACTCTGTAAAGTATGTAAAAGAAAATAATATTGGCTTTAGTATTCCTATGTACTCTGTTCTTCCTACTCTACAAGAATGGTCGAGAAATCCGATGAAGCTTACTCCATACGAAGAAGACTATCAATACGATTACGAAGTTCCTGAATATGATGGTGACCTCTCAGAAGAATATGAAGAGTATAACGAAGAGGATTCCTATGAGGAGTATGGTACAGATGAGGATGCAGACATATATGAGGACTATAGCGAAGGGCCTTATGAAGATGAATATAATGGAGAAGGCTTTGATTCTTCTTTAGACTTAACATTTGAAAATGCTGAAAATATGGTCTATACCTACTATGATTATGTAAATGCAGGAGAATACAGCCTAGCTTACGATCTGATCGGTGGTAACTGGAAAGCATCCTCTCCTTCATTAGAAGAGTTCACGGAAGGTTATGCTCAAACCTTGAGCACATATATCACCAATTCATATGTAACAGATAACGGAGACGGTACTTTCCAGGTTGAGATTACGTTAGAAGCCCAAGAGTATGTAAACGATGGTGAGCAAACTTCGATTTATCAAGTGAGTTATATGGTTGGTATAGAAGATGATGTGCCTAAATTGTTGAGTGGAGAAGTAGTAGAATAATTACGTAATATGGAAAATAAAAAGCACTGCGGCCGCAGTGCTTTTACCTTGTTAAACTTACAAAATCAATTTAGTTACTCGCATGGAGTTTTATTATCTGCTTAATTCTTTTTATGTTTAATACTAACTGACAACTCGTCCCCAGCATGTTTTGATGTAAAATCTAAACTAACACGCAGTCTTCCTTCATCATCCGCACGTGTCTTCACAACTCTAGCACCACGATCACCTTTAATCTTCACGTGATACTTTCCGTTCGGCTTAAACCAAGGTGCTGTCTGAACATCTGCTTTTCCTGAACCCTGAAGCTTAAATCCTGTCTTCTTCACGTCGGATAATCTAGCAAACTCCATTTTCTCTCGATCGAATGTAACATCCCAGCCGTAGATAGAAAAGGATGATTCAGCCGACTTATATTGAAAAGGAATCGGCGCTTCTGGGGGATTATTAAAGATGTCCATGAACCGAGGCAACGTTTGGTGCAGATTGCGCTGCCAATATCCCCAAGTATGAGAACCTGGTCCGTAACTATCCCACACATGTGAAATATTCAGTTCATCTAACCGATTATGAAGACTCGTTGACATCACAAAACACGTTTCTTCAACCGGAGATTCCAAACCACCATCCAACGGTCCGCCCGCTTCACCTGTTCCCGTGTGAATAGCAAGATCCACACCTTGCAAGTTTTCTGCTAAGTCCCATGGATTATGGCTTCTCCAGATAATCTCGTTCGTTTCCCTGTCACCCCAAACCGTTCCAGGTGGCACTTTTTCCTGATTCTGAAAAATTGTTTTCTCTAAAAACTCAGGATCTAGGTTCGTATCAAGTACACCTGAAAACGAGGCTGCAGCTACAAAAAGATCGGGATGTCTTGCCGCGTATGACATTGCACCAAAGCCACCCATGGATAAACCAGCTACTGCTCGTCCTTCTCTTGTTCCTTTTGCACGATAACGTTGCTCTATCCACGGAATGAGTTCTTTTATATGATACTTCTCCCACTGAGGCGGTCCATAGGCACCTCCGTTATACCAGTCCGAATAACTCGCACCTCTTCCCGCATCCGGCATAACCACAATCAACGGCAGATCCTCTGTTATCTTTTCAATATCCGTCCGAGCCGTCCATGCTTTATAGTCACCACAACAACCATGTAGCAAGTAAAGAACAGGGTATGTTTGCTCTGATTCCTCATACCCTTTAGGCAAAATGACTCGCAGTGATGTCTGTTTACCTAATGCCGGACTATGGAGTGTAATGTCGTGAAGCCTCTCACTTAACGGGGTGTTGGATATCAGCTCTACTTTCGCTTGGGCATGTCCACTTGGATAAAGGGAAATGATCATGAGAAATGCAAGCAAACTTTTAAACGCGATTCGAAGCATCTTATGTCCTCCTCTTCTACTTACCTTAATTTTCCTTATATAAGTATAAGATTACAGACCGCTTGCAAGTTTTACAATGAGGCTAATGGCTTCAAGTGAAAGAAGTGGCTTTGGGTAATATTTATCAGCAAACATTATTCCTCCAATAAAAAAATCCCTGTATCCAGAGATTTTCTTTAGCTATTTATATTTCTATCCTGTTTCTTACCACTATAAATTCTATAGATGATTCCAATAGCTGCGATAACCAACACAATCACAAGGGAAAAAGTGGTCTTGACATAGATGTTATAACCTAGAGCGAGTATAAAAGCCAAGAGTATGAATATGTTAACCATGGATATAGCCCCTTTCTCATAAGTTTCGGGATTTTTCCGACTTTCTATCATAGAAGTTTAAAAATGCTTCAACTGCAAAAAATACGACTAACCCAATCGCTAAAATTGTAAATGATTGAGTAATAAGCTCTTTATTTAGGAAAAACTCGTAAAATGAATTGATTAAAAGCAGCACTGCCCATACGGTTAAGGTACACCAACAAGCAACATTAACATTCCTCTGCTTAATCTTTTCGTTGTGCTTGAAGAACATTGACATTATCCTCTCATGTTTTATTAATGATCTTAAACATTTGTGTAATTATAATCTGCAGCCTCTTTATCACCGTATTCATTATACAGAATAGCAAGAATAAGTGGATTCTCATGATATCCTTGTACTTCTCTTTTCTCTAACTCCTCATATTATTCCAACTAATTATATCCTATGGGTCTTACCGAGTATCCTATGGGTCGTTATCAAGATTCTATGGGTCTTCTTTCAGATTCTATGAGTCGTACTTGCATTCCTATGAGTCCTCGCTATTTCTATGGGTCGTTATCGTACTTCTATGAGTCGTTGTTAATCACAACTCTTCTTTTATCCAAATAAAAAAAGAAGTACGCGGATCACCTCACCCCACGTACTTCATTCACTAATATATAACCCTTATGGTAACAATAATTAATAGGAATAGTAGCCATAAGGGAATTGATAATAGAACTCCCCATAAGAAGACCTTTGCCATCTTCTTTTTTCGTCTCATAGTAACCCCTCTATCCAATCGTAAGCTTCTATAAAATAATTATACGTCATTTCTTATAGAAAGTTTCAAATAAAGATTCTTCATTATAGGTATATAGACCTGATAACAAAGTCATATATTATGTTAAAATTTGTATAAAATACGATAATAAAATAAGGAGCGTGCTATGGACAGGATTAAACCGAAGTTAAGAGACAGAACGAATATACCTGTTAACATTTATAAAGGAGAAACACTTGCGGTTGAAGCGGCGAGTATTCAAGAAGCCGCTAGATGGTTGAAGGAGGAAACCGGTGATACTTTTAAACGGTTCTCTGCGATCACTAAGGGAATATGGTTTTATGAGCCCTATTCCTATAATGGGCATACCTACTATTTTGAAACAGATCCCCTTGCTGTTGCACAATTCTTTGAGCGTACGAATCAAAAAATAATTGCTAATCTAACATCTGCTTAACAAGATTGATCCAACCAAAAATGGCAAGCCATAAAGGTACACTGAACATAACACCCCAAAATATACCTTTGAAGAAGTTTTCCTCGTCCATTACACATTCTCCTGACTAGTAATCTATTAGTCAGTGTTTACAGGGACGGTATATTACATACATATACATAAAGCAGGAGATCTAAAAAGATACTTCTGCTTTATGTATACAAACATTCAACTTAGGCTTCCTCTTATATAACAGCGCTAAGCTCCACGACTGTTGTATAGAAATGTTGCTTTAAATATGAAGGTGATTAACACTCAGAAGGGCATTGTTTAATAAGCTCTTTTGCCCAGCCCATTATTTCATCATTGTCTGAAATAAATAATTCTTGGTTATTCATGCCTATAAATTCTGCTTGGAAATTTCCATTGTTTAATTCAGTAAAAGTTGTTTTTCCATTAAATCTTGACACTTCTTTTGCAAAAATGTTGGGTAGTTCCCAGACAGATCGTTTTGGTTGATTTTCCTTTGTGAGGACTAGACGAGTATCATAATGAAAAGTTCCCCAACCTGTTTTATTAGGTGAAAAGGAGAGATTTTCTGTTGCGGTATAAATGGCATTACGACCTTTATACTCTGAAGAATGTTTAACATGAGGATGGCTTAAGGTCCATTGAGGAAGCTGCTTGTTATGTAAACATAGATCGAACTTTTCCTCCACTTCTAAATAACCATATATACAATGGACATTTGATGCATCCTTTGAGTATTTATGTTTATTTTTTATTTTATCTACTTTTTTAAACCAACCGAAAAATAAGAATAAATCGCCATTTTTTATATCATTCTTTTCTAAGATAGTTTCAGCAGAACCACTTTGACCAAAGATTCCTCTCCAGTTTTCTGGCCGGTTATTTATTGTGTTTTTTCGAATATCAGGATCCAGATGAGCTTCTGAAAAGTATTTAATATTCAAATCCTTCATCAATTCCAAATAGTTTAAGTTATCATTCACCTGTAAGTTTTTATAAAATAAATCGGAATCTACTTTAGGTATAGGGAATGAATAAAATTTATTATCAAGTATTGCGCTAGGCTTACCCCCAGCAGTATTATCAAATCCTTTACGACTTAAGATAACTTTTCTTTTTCTCACCATATTTCCCCGCCCTTACAATTAAAGTTTATACCTTAATTTTCCCTGATGGTGTTGAAGGATAAATTCACATCTTTGGGTATTATCTGTTTTTAATAGTCGAATAGTAAGCTCTATACCTGCTTGTCAGCAAAATAATAACATTATTTATGAAAATTCCAATCCATATTCTTCTCTTTACCGTTCCTTTTTACTTCAATACCTGATGAAATAATTTTGTATTTGAGAGCTACTTGTTCTTTCTCTTTAAAAGATGCTATGTCAATTATATGATATTGATTTTGGTAAACGACATGTTTTTTATTGTCTTTGTATAAAGGCGCTACTAGATAAGTTGTTTTATTTTGGTCCAAGATAATATACTCACGATTTTCTTTATATATTAAATTGAATTCAGTTTCATCCTCTGCAAGTTTTCCACCTAAATATCCCGCTATATTAGGCAATAAGCAAATAACTAATATGGAAGAGAGAATCCTATTATTTTGGCTCATTTTTCTCCATAAAGCACTTAAAGGGTTTTGTCTTTGATGAATTAAACTAATTAATGGTAAGTCTTTTTTAAATTCTAAAGCAATGATATAAAACAATAAAAATCCAACCAATAAAAAAGTAATAGAAGTACTGGCGGAAATAAAAATATCCATCATTTCACTTTTTAACATTAGGGGTAGCCATGTAAATAACGTTATTAAAATAAATAAAAGTGAAGATAGTAAAAAAGCAAAAGATGACTTCGGAAAATTTTTATCATCTTCGTTTAGTACTTTAATATGTTTAATATCTCTGCCCTTATATTTGTTATATAGTATTCTTACTAGATAAATAGGATAGCCAAGTAAAAAAGCTAATAGTGGAACTAAACGTATGAACCCTACTACAATAAAATAAATAAGTATAGGTGGACCTACTACATAAACCAATTTGCTCCCTGTTCCAATCATTGCCTCTAAATTAAAGTTGCTAATTGCTATTTTTTCAATGCCATAGTACTTTCGCTCTCCATTTATATACGAGAAAGATAGAAGATACCATAATACGGTTATAATACTTAGAGAAACTCCCGCCTCTTTTATGAAATTGGATAGTGAACTAGATTCAGAGGTTTGTGATCTACTCATGTTTTTTGCTCCTCAGTTATTCTTTCATACTTTGTGATCTCCTCTAACATTTGTTTGGCATTCTCTAACCCTGCCCAAACTTGCTTGTCACCAATTACATAAAGATTTTTCTTAGCTCTTGAGACTGCAACGTTGATGATATTAGCTTTGTCCGTAGCCCATCTGGCTGCACCTCTATCATCTGAATCTACACCTAAGACAATAATCACGATATCTGCTTCTTTTCCTTGAAAAGTATGAACGGTTCCTATAGATTCACTTACCCATTCTTCATACTCCTTCTGAGTTATTGAGGTATTTTGGGTAAAGACATAAAGTTTATTCTTTAACAGGTTCTTTATTCCGTCTTTTACAGAAACAAAAGGGGAGATAATGAAGACACTCGGAAACTTTTGATCAACGTTTAACTCCTCAAATGCTTTTTTCAAAAGCTCTATTGCCAAGTCTCCTTGTTCCTTAACGAAATGCTTGGTTACAGCTTTGCCTTTTACATCAAACCACTGATTTGGCCCAATGCCTTTATACTTTTTATCACTTTCTTTTGGAAGAACCATTTGATTTTCATAAGAGATTTTATTACAAATACTAAACATGGGATTCGCACAACGTCTATGAACCCAAAGTGGCGACCCAATCCATAATGGATGATCTTCCCCTAGATACGTTCCATAGACATTTGCCATGTCTGCGAGACTTTGTACGGAACTTTCTTTGGAAGTAAACTGACTAGAAATGGAGAATGCTTTAGTAATTTCATAGAATAAAGATTCTGGTTGAGTCACAACAGGTTCAATTTGTTTCGGGTCTCCAACAACTACTACTTTCTGTGCTCGCCATATCGCTCCAACAGCTGCTTGGGGAACAGCCTGTCCTGCTTCGTCTATGAATAGCCAGCCAAGTGATTCCGCTTCCAGACCTCGAAATAAAGAAGAAAACGAAGCGAAGGTAGTTGAAATGACCGGTACTACTAAAGTGAAGACATCCCAGATCGGTTGAATGACATCTTTATGGCTGAGCAGATCCAAGTTTGAGAACTGATCAAACAGCTTTAAGTTTCCATACACTTTTTCAATAGAAGCTATAATAAATTTTTCATGCACATTCATGGCTTCTAAAAATAGTTGAGCTCTAGCCTTTGTATATTCATCTGTCACCCAAGGCGCAGCAAGTTGCCTTTTCTCATTCTTCAGTTCCCAAAATTCTTGGTCCACTATAATTCTTTTACTTTTTTCTTCATTAATACGGCTATCTATAGAAGATAATTTATCAGTAACTATCATTATTTTATGACTTAATTCATTGTATTTTCTTGAAAGGTTTTCAATCTGGTGATTCGCAACTTCGATTTCCAAGCTTTGTATTTTTATCTTTTCTTTCAATAGATTCATTTTTGTTTGCAACTTGTTTTTCTTATGTTTATTTTCTTTGTAACCACGTAATAATACTTGCCAGATTGTATACTTGTCTTCTTTTAAAATAGACATATGTTCTTTCAATTCCAGCATTTCTTTTTCATACTGAAGCAAGTTCTCTTTATTTATGAATCTATTTTTTTCTGTTTCTACTTTTACATGAGATGTTTTCTCAACCTCTGTTTCTAGCTGTCTTTTTTCTAAATGCACTTTTCTTTGCTCTTCTATTAGCATATAAGATTCCATCGCACGTTCTTGATGCTTCTTTACATTTTTTTCAGCCACATGGAATGCGTTTATAGCTTTTTTCCAATCTTCCATCCTCTCTTCTTTACTTTTGTCCGTCATTTTGTTGTGAAAATCTTTAAATGAATATCCAGAGCTTTCTTTCTCGCCCCAAAAGATATTAAAAAAATTGTCTATGTTTGATCTATTACCCAACGGTGCAGTAAAAAGCCCCCATCTGTCATTTTTCTTAGAAGAATACGATTGTGCCATATCTTGAAAATATGTGGCTCCTGAATGTAAACGATATTCTTTATCTATTTCTTTTTCCTGAGGTAATTCCTTTGATATGTTTTCAACTGCTTTATTATTGGAGGATGCTACTACAATGCCATATCCCTGTAAATTTTCGTCCAAACGATTAATATGAACTCTAAATCTTGGAGAAAGCTCTATAACTTTAAGTTTCTGAAATGCAGTAGTTGGATCATCATAGGTAATTAACTTTTGGGCTCGCTCAGTAATGATGTTAGCGATAATATCTTTTAAAAGAGTTGTTTTACCAGTGCCTGGCGGTCCATTTACAGAAAAGATACCGTTCTTATCTCCTAAATTTCTATTTACCAAGTTTACTGCTGCTTGTTGCATGAGACTGAGTTTATGACTATCATTAGATGGCCACTTTGCATTCGGGATATATCCCGGTGATAGCACTTGTGACAATAATTCCTTATCTTTATCAATATTTTTTCTTTCAGATGCGGGAATACGATCCCCAGACAAGTACGCTTGAAGTGCTTTACCTGGTTTATTATTTTTCATATAGTCCATTGTTCTCTCTAAATCTCTTGCATAAAAACTATTAAGAATCTCTTCTTCTCGAGTCGGGTTATTTGTATGCTTAATACCTATCTCCTTAAACCAAAAAGGTTTTTCATGTAATGTAGGAAACCACCCCATTTTCTCTTGAATAACTGTAATTAATTTCAGTAGTTTATCTAAAGTTACTTTGCTTTCATCTTCAAAAATGCTATTCGTCAGTTGGATTATTTCTTCTTGTCTTTCTTTAAAGCTATGATGCCAGTTTGAATAGTCATTTTTATGATTGATTAGCTTTCCAACAGCAAATGGCATTGAACTTAAAGACAAAGAATCCTTCACATAATTGCCTTCTTTGTCCACTTTAATCAGACCAAACGCAGTCTTTTTCTTATAATTTATTTCATCATAATCTTCTTTTGTTTCATTCAATGCATTTTTAACGGCTAAAATACTCTCTTCAACATTGCAAACACCTAGATAAACAACATACGTTTTACTACGCTCTAAACCGTTCCATGGAATATCTTTTTCGCTTGCTATTCTTTTTTTGAAATCTGTATGTACAACCATAGGATTTAGGTACTCAATCTTATGCCAAGCATTTAAAATATCCAGCTCTCTTTCACTTCTCATGATAATCATCCTAAGTAGAATATTTTTCTTTCATAGTATTTAGAGTTACAATGTTTCAGTCACTATTTTATTTTTCTTTACCCTTACATGTCTAAGATTGAACCAATTTTAATGTAACTATTTGTTGTACGTGAAAGTAAAACATAAAAGAATAAACAAAACACCTAAGCCATTACAGCTCAGGTGCCATCACTTCACACTATTCTCATACTTTAGTATTACTTACCTCACTTTGGTGCTACTTCACACAATTTTTAATACATAATTGCTTTATATTCTTCTACAACCTTTTCAATGCTTCGTAAATGTCCGCGGCCTAGATTTCCATAATACTCTGTATGGAGTTCTACTGCTTTTAAAGCTATTTTTAGTTGATCGAAGCCAAAATCTTTTTCTATATTCTCTAAATAATATCGAGTAGCTTCTGTATTAATCGTTCTAGTATACCTTTCACCATTCATCATTGATCGAAATGCCTCTATATAATCACCAGCACTCCCCTGATTCATTTCTACCTCATTGAATATAAGATTTGTAGCATTTGTTCTTTCAATCTGTCTTCCATAGACTTTTTCAGCATAATAATAGCAGCAAGCAATTACTTCTTTAGATATCTTCATAACGACTCCTCCATATTGGTAAATATGTTAATATTATACTTTAATTATTACTAGTTTAACATTTTCATCTATGAATCGACACATAAAAAAACGTATATCTCTGAATTGTGATATACGCCTTTAACTTTAAATTTTGATTTAATAGTATCCTGCCTGTTACCCCTTATATTCCTCTTATAGAACTTCTACTTCTTAATAATATATTCCGGGTTCCTACGCATCAATGAATTATCTTTCTTGCCATACCCATTTTCTTTGTCAATGAGATTATCATTAAGGATGATCGTGTAATAGCCTGGTGGTAGGTTATCCATTTCTTCAATATCGGCTACTAGCTCATCAAATATTTTTTGATTGGGCTCTTCCATTTTGTCCTTCATATATAGTTCTATAACAATCCTAAATTCTTTTGGATCAGCAGATAATGACTGAGCTTTTGTCTGATATTCTTCCTTTGTTGTCATCGGGTTATCTACATAATGGTCAAAATAAGGATTAAGACTATCACCAGGAATGGTTATGTAGTAATACGGAGTCGTAAATCCTGTTGAAGACGTGTTTTGATAGGACTCTTCTCTAACCCCCGTCACAGGATACTGCTTAACAAATCCATCTAAATAGTTGTCTAAATGCTTTATTTTCTCCTCATGAATTAGAGCATATATCCCGCTCAGTATCGCACCTTCGACCTCACCTTCTTGTGTCCAAATGCCCTCTGGCCGGATCTTTTCTTGATTATCGATTGGGATCACAGCGAATGTATGAAAAAGGGGCCCTTCAACAGATTGAACATAAACGGAAGCGCCTGTTTTATTCCCAACTATGTTGTTGACCTTTACTTTCATATTAAATTTCTTGATGAAGAACTCTTCCGTTGCTGAAATTACTGCACCTCGGCTTTCTTCGGCAATTTTATCGTTCTTATCGCCATTGGGTAGCCTATATTCCTGACCCGTATAATCCTGTACACGAGCATATGGACTTTCTTTCTTTTCGTCTTTTCCATCCATGCAGCCAGCCATTAGCATGAAAATTAAAAGAGTCGTTATAACCTTCGTGATTTTTGTCATACATTACTCCTATCATTAAGGCTTCTTAATTTCATTCGGATAGTTACGTTCTAGTTTATTTTCCTTTGTATTCTCGGCACTGCCTTTATTAATGGTGTTGTCGTTTAAAATTACGCTATAAGAACCTGGAGATAGATTGTCCATCTTTTCAAGATCAGCTACCAATTGATCAAAGATCTTTTGATCTGGCTTTGCTCCCTTTTCTTTCATATATAACTGGATCGTGATTAAGAAGTCTTCTGGACTGAATTGAAGATTCTCCGCTTCGGCTTGCCACTCTTTCTTCGTTTTTTGAGGATTGTTTATATACGCTTCATAAAGTCCATCTAGACTTTCTCCCGCTATCGAGATGTAATAATACGGTGTTGTAAACCCTGTTGAAGACGTTTTTTGTATGGCTTCTTCCTGTTTTCCGACCACCGGGTGTTCTTTTACAAACCCTTCAAGATAAGTATCAAGCGTTGTTAGTTGCTCCTCATAAATCATCGCATACAAGCCGCTCTTGATCGATAATTCGACTTGTCCTTCTTCTGTCCAGATGCCTTCTGGACGAACTTTGCCTTTATTATCGATCGGAATCACAGCAAACGTATGAAAATGTGGTTTCTCGATTGATTCTACGAACACACTCGCTCCATCTTTGTTGCCCACAATGTTATGTACTTTTACTTTTGTTTTGTATGTTTCTAAGAAAAACTTCTCTGTTGAAGAAATGACCTTATCACGGTTAGCTTCAGCGATTTTGTCGTTGTCCTCTCCCTTAGGCAAATCAAACCCTTGACCCGTATAGTTCTGAACACTTACAAAGTGATTGTCTTCCTTTTTCACCGTTTCTGTTGTACCGTTCAAACAACCTCCAAGTAGCAGGATGCCTACCAGAGAGAATGTAATCATTCCGGTCTTTCTTTTATTTATCATCTATATAACCCTCCCTGTTAAGTTACTTCTTAATAATATAATCAGGATTTCCGCGCTGAAGCGTATTGTCTTTTTGGCTGTGCGCATTTTCTTTTTGTATTAGATTATCATTTAGTATTACTGTGTAAGAACCAGGCGGAAGACCATCCATTTTTTCTATATCCGCTTCTAGCTCATCAAAAATCTTTTGGTCAGGTTCTTTGTTTTCTTCTTTCATAAATAATTCAATAACAAAGTTGTAATTTTCCGGATCAAAAGTTAAAGACTGAGATTCTTTCTGATAATACTCTTTTTTTGTTTCGGGATTACTTAAATATTGATTTAAGTATGGAGTAAGGCTGTCTCCATACGTAATAATATAATAATAAGGTGTTGTATAACCTGTTGAAGCAGTATTTTTATATGCTTCTTCTCTAAGGCCGACAACAGGATGCTTTTTAACAAATTCGTTTAAATAATTATCCAAATTATTTAATTTCTCCTCATGAATTAAAGCATAGATGCCACTTTCGATACCGCCTTCCACTTCACGTTCTTGGGTCCAAATACCATCTGGTCGCACGTTTTCTTGTGTGTCAATTGGGATAACAACGAATGTCTGAAAATGAGGCTCTCCAATGGATTCCACATATACTGTAGCACCGTCTCTATTCCCCACAATGTTGTTAACTTTTACTTTTGTTTTATATTTTTTCAGAAAAAACTCTTCCGTTCCTGAAATTACTTTCTCTCTGTTTCTTTCAGCAATTTTGTCGTTCTTATCACCATTCGCAAGTCTGAACTCCTTGCCTGTGTAATCCTGTACACGTACGTATGGATTTTCTTCCTTTTTTTCTAATAAGCTGCAGCCTCCGATTAGTGTAATACCTAGAATAGAAGCTGTGATCATTCCTACCTTTTTTGCTTGTAACATTAGCCTGAGACCTCCCTGATTGGCGAAACTTATTATGTTATGTGTAAGCCCTATATTATTGTAGAGTTACACAACATGTTTCGCCACCTAACATATACCCAAAAAAAGTAAAAAAACAACATCAAATGTATGATGTTGTTGTGATGCATTTACTATTTTCCTTGCATGATCGTTTAGATGTTGGTCCCATCTGCTCCTACTAATCAACCTTCTTATCTGTGCCTACCATTTGAACTTCATACTCATCTTCAGAATAATCAATGGTTGCGGATACTTTGTTCGCTTTATCCCCTTTTTCATAGCCATAGATAAAGATCTCCGTTCCATCTGTCCTGCTCGAAAACTCATGATTGTTTACGACAATTGCATACCCAAGCTTTTCTTTGAAATAGGCTTTTGCTAATTGGGTGGAACGTTGTACGATTTTATCTTCCTCTTTTTCCGATATTTCATTACACCCCTGCAGAATTAATAAAATACTAATGATGCTAATCATCAGGAAACACTTTCTTCGCATACTCATCCCCCTGCCATATTTGGTCCTGATCCAATTTCAGCGTTCAAGAGGGAATCTAACCGTTTTCGTGTTTCCCTTACCTCAAGTTGGCATTCTTGTAATCAGTCGTCTTTGCCTACCTACTTTTTTGTTTCGCCCAAATTATAATCAAATCCAATCGACTCCACTTCGTAATCCTTTGAGAAATCTACCATGGCATCAATTCTGTTCTCTTTATCTCCTTCTTGGTGGCCATAAAGAAAGACTTCTGTTCCGTTTTTGCGCGAAGTGAATTCATGATCTTCAATAACAACATCCCAACCGAGTTCTGCTTGAAAATAAGCTCTTGCTGAATGAGTAGCTTTCTGTACAATCTCTTGTTCTTCATCCTTAGACATACTGTTACACCCCTGCAATATGATTAGCAACAGTAATAAACTTAGAGTATGTTTGAGCATTTTATCTCTCCTACTATTTTGACCCAATAATTAATTCGTTGAAAGCACTGGACGGTTCTTCTGTTTCCTGACCTACATTTTTAGCAAATGGTTAACCGTCATCTGGTCCGAACAAAAAAACCTCAAAAGCATGAAGCCTTCGAGGTCAACCATACGTACCACGTTCTGTTTGCTCATGCATCACAAGCATATTGTTTTTTACATGTTGAGAGATTTCACTTAAGGCATCAATCGCGAGTCCTTTGTTATGGGTCAGCTGATACACGATGTCTTTGAACAGCATGTCCATTTCCTCAAGAATACCTGTTGCAGCCGTATTATATAAGTAAATATTGAAATAGTTGGTTTCACTGAACAGAGCAGATTTCAGGTATGGCTTGAACTCTTGGACAAGTACAGGAAAGTAAACAATAAGATTGTCGAGTCCACGTCGAAGACCTTCTACGGTATCAGCAAGTTCATCGAGTGGCTCGAGCGCGTCATTTACCATCGCACGAAGCTTATCGTCGAAGTCCGTTAACATACCAGCCAATTTAACAGGTAAGCTACCGTTTAAAATGACATACACCGCACCTTTTATCGCAGAGGATATGCCTTCTAGTATTCCTTCTAACGTGGAGGTGATTAATTCAAGTCCAACAAGTAGTGGTAATGCAACTTTATGAGCAAAGCTTCCAAAAGCTGCGATAGCGAGCTCTA
Organism: Bacillus sp. E(2018); assembly: GCF_005503015.1. NCBI lineage: Bacteria > Bacillati > Bacillota > Bacilli > Caryophanales > Bacillaceae > Bacillus > Bacillus sp. E(2018). The sequence goes on from NZ_SCOL01000002.1 coordinate 160,751, forward strand.
GTTGAATATCGAGAATTTTCATCCCCATCTTCAAATACGGAGAGTCTAGCATTTTGAAATCCTCGGCTGAACCAAAGTTTGGTATGATAATCGACTGAGGGACACCTGTTGAAATGCCGCTTGCGAGCAGCTTGTCTCTCTCTGTAAAATTGTCAGCCGTTGCCGTAACATCTGTGCTGTAAGAATCCATGTGCTTTTTAACCGTTATATTGTTCTTGCTTAGAATCTTATAATGAGCCATAAATTCACCAACAACAGCATCCGTAAAATGGTCAGTCCCACCTTCAAAAAGTTCAGGGATTTTTTGCGATACCATTCTAGGAAGTACATCGGTTAATTCTTCAACGTTTGAGCGCAAACTGTATAGAAAGTTTCTAGCATCTCCAAAGAGTGATTCTACGTTTATATTTTTGTTCATAAGAAATTCCACAAGCTCCGCAGGTGGAGAGTTCAAAAAATAGTTTAACGATTGGACTTTGGATTCCGCGCTATCTAATAAAGTGATAAGATGGTATATCTCTGTTTTGATAACGTTACCTGTGGTGGTAATTCCTGCGAACAGAGGATTTTCAGCCGCCTCCTCGAACATATCGCGGAAAGTCTGTTGCAGCGTATGAAGCCGCTCATAATAGCGGCTTCCTTCGTGATCAACGATGGCAGCAGAGTTCTGTAAATACGAATGAACGTAACCCATTCGCGTGCCGACATAACCTTCTAAAGACTTTGAAAGCATGTGCATGTTCTCTGTGTTCATGTCGATACGCTCAGAACTACCTGTGTGGAGGGATTGTCCTGTCCAAATACTTGATACCACACTGGAGTCGGCTTCATCAAAATAAATTTTCCCATAGCCCGGTTGTCCAGGTACTCCAAGCACATAAACCAACTTATCCGCTTCATCCTTACCGATATATCCGGTATGATTGTTTAGAAAATGCTTGGCATTTGGAATTCCATGATTGATTTCAATTTGTTTCCCAGGTATACGATGACCGAGCATCAACCCTGTTTCTAAACTGGTCAGTACATCATATCTTCCAAAATAATTTGTGATGTTTCCATACTCTTTTCCGTAATCCACAACACCTTCTGGCAGCATGGCGGGGTTAAGAGTTACGGTTTTGACATCTGGATGTTCCACCCCCACCGCATTCGCATTTCCTCCGCCGAGTGAGTTGCCGCACACATAGGAGATGTTGCCAAATTCTTTTTCCATCTGGTTAAAGTAGTTACGAGCCTCTTGTACTTGTACCGGAACCATGTCACTTAGAAGCTGTCCATCCGTTTTCAAATCATTAAAATCCGTAGAATCAGTGCCTGTATAGGCTACGATAAATTCTTTCGTATCAACAGATCTAAACGTGATAGCATCCAGTCCATTCGATTTATCAGTATGTACATTAGCTACCTCATATTCATTCCCATTAACAATTACTTTATCGGATACCTGGTAATCTTGGTAAGCGTGAAATCCAGAAATCTCAACTAAATCTTTGTCTGTTACACTATTAGTCTTTGTGGTTATAGTGCTTTTATTAGTTGTAGTCATAGCAACCCCCTACGTTATTTCTTAATAATAAAATCAGGAATTCCGCGCATAAGAGTATTGTCTTTTTGGGTGTGCGCATTTTCTTTTTGTATGTAATTATCATTAAGTATTACTGTGTAAGAACCAGGAGGAAGACCATCCATTTTTTCTATATCCGCTTCAAGCTCATCAAAAATCTTTTGATCAGGTTCTTTGTTCTCTTCTTTCATGAATAATTCAATCACTATACGATAATCTTCCGGATTAAAAGTTAAGGACTGAGATTTTTTCTGGTACACTTCCTTTTTGGTTTCAGGGTTACTTAAATACTGATCTTTGTAGGAGCTAAGACTGTCTCCATAAGTAATAATGTAATAAAAAGGTGTTGTATAACCTGTGGAAGAAGTATTCTTTATTACTTCCTCTTCACGGCCGACTACAGGATGCTTCTTGATGAATTCATTTAGATAATTATTAAGTTTTTTTAGTTTCTCTTCATGAATTAAAGCGTAGATACCACTCTCGATATCGCCTTCCACTTCACCTTCTTGGGTCCAGATACCGTCAGGCCGCACGTTTTCTTGCGTATCAATCGGGATAACAGCGAATGTGTGAAAATGAGGTTCTCCAACAGATTCTACATATACCGTAGCACCGTCTTTATTCCCCACAATGTTGTTAACTTTCACTTTTGTATTGTATTTTTTCAGAAAAAATTCTTCCGTTCCTGTAATCACTTTCTCTCTGCTTCTCTCAGCAATTTTGTCATTCTCATCACCATTCTGCAGCCTGAATTCCTTGCCTGTGTATTCCTGTACACTAACGTATGGATTATCTTCCTTTTCCACTTTTTCTGTTGCCCCTTTCAAACAGCCTCCAAGCAGCATGATGCTTATCAGAGAAGCTGTAATCATTCCCATCTTTTTAGTCTGTAACATATGTAGTGAACCTCCCTGGTTGGTAAGAAATATAATATCAAATATACGTCCTATATTATTGTAAAGTTACACTTTATTACCTGCCACCTAATATATACCCAAAAAAAGTAAGAAAACAACATCGAATGAACGATATTGCTGTGAGGTTTTTACTATTTATTTAAATGATATTGGTAATTGTTCAAGGACATTGAAAAATTATTATTCTATTAAGGTTTCATTATTTCATTGGGATAATTGAGTTCTAGTTTGTTTTCTTTTGTATTGTTGGCACTGTCTTGATGGTGTTGTCGTTTAGAAGCACGCTATACGAACCAGGTGATAAATTCTCCATCTTTTCAAGATCAGGTTGTGCATCTTTTTCTTTCATTTATAACTGAATCGTGATTAAGAAGTCTTCTGGACTTGTTTGAAGATTTTTCGTAGGTATTGCTAGAATTTATGGCTTTTTATGATTCATGAACAATGCCTCTACTTCTTTCTATTAAAATGGGCGAATTACCTTTTGATAATTCGCCCTAAAATTAATCTCCTAAGATTCTTATACTTTCTACACCTTGATCTTTTAATTTTTCAATAATTAACTTAAGTTCTTCTTGATATTTAATTCCAATATACGGAAATATATATTCTAATTCTTTAACAAAAAGATCAATTTCACTTCTATTATAAGTCACTTCTGTTAAGTCAAAGTCATATATATTAGTAAGATAGGGGCATTTTTTCCACTTATTTGTATCTAGGAAAATCGCAACATGTAAACCATAAGAAATTGTTTTTAATTTATTGAATTTTCTATTTTTTTTTGGACCCTTACTAATTAATAAAATTAAAAACACCTCCTTTTATCTATCATAGAAAGATTGAAATTTTTGTAGAGGATATGTTGTTACTAAATCTCCATCTCTCTCCAATGTAACTTTTACTTTATAAAGTTTCTTGCCTTTTTTATTCACCCCTAAAGCTTTTGAGTATGCTCTTTGATAAGTGTATCTCCCATATCTCTCAACTTCCCAGCGATCGTAATGTTTAAAGGTATATTTTGCATAATATTGCCAGTCAGACACAGTCCATTGACTTTTATCCTTTGCCTTTTTAGGATTTCTATGATCTTTCTTCACATGGTCTACACCTTTTTTTGTGAAGTTTATTTTTTTGGGACGATTTAACCAATCCGCTAAACTTTGACCTAATTCGTAACCTGCTTCTCCATCCCTGTATCCTTTTTTACCTGATGGATCTTTAAACATTATTGGATTATTGTTCGCATAATTATAACCATTTAATGTAAGTGGTTCTTGTAAATCTCCTAAAATCGGATCTTTAGACAGGAAAACACCAAACATTGGATTATAGTATCTTGCTGACAAATAGTATAATTCGCTATAACTATCGAAGTAATATCCTGCATACCTAAGTGGGTTTATTAAACTTCCTGTTTCATCTATAACATTTCCCCATGCATCATATTTATAGGTAGCTACGATATTACTTGATGAGTCCGTAATTAAAGTAACATCCCCATGACCATTTGTATGATAATAGTAAGTCATGCCATTTCTTGTCATAGTTTCTGGACCTGCTACACCCCAACTATATTCTGCTATTATATTGCCTTGCGCATCTGTCTCATAAATTAGTTTATCGCCACTATAATAATGTTTAATTGTTTCACTAGTCGTTTCGGTTTTTATTCTATAACCATTGTGATCATAAGTATACTTTGCCAGGGAAGTACCCAAAATGCTTTTAATCTCTACTAATTGGTTTTCAGCATCATAAAAGTATAGTTTTTCACCATCAGTGATAAGATTTCCATTTGAGTCGTATTGTAAACTCCGCCCATTTACATTAATAAGTTGATTAGCTTTATTGTATGAATAAACAGCAGTTTTTGAAGCGTCATTAGAATGCGTTTTCTTTGTACGATTTCCAACTGAGTCGTATTCATAACTTATTGAAGTACCATCTTCGAAAGTTTCTTTAGTTAATTGAATCAAGTTGTTATATTCATAACTAATTACGCCTTCTTTAGTGGCAATATTAATCCAATTCCCGTTTTCATCAAGTTCATATTTGTAGTGACTTAATAAGGCGCCGTTACTGTCATAATTCTTATAATTATTTAACTCGTTAGCTGCATCATATTCTAAATAAGTTTGTGTACCATTAGCTCGAGAAATACTTGTATTATTTTCTCTTTGGTCGTAACCATAACCTATAAGTTTTTGACCATTACTGAATAATGCAGTTACTCTGTTAAGTTCATTATATTGATATTCTGTGCTGGCTGTACTAACACCATTAAAGATATTTAATTTAAGTAAATTATTGTTTGCATCATAATCATAACCTAAAGAATGGACACCATTACGTAATTCTATAAGTTTATTATTATCGTTATAGTTATAGAAAATATTATCGTTATTTTTCCAGTTAATTACTGTGGATAAATTATTATTTTTATCATATGAAAATGCGAATTCTTTAACACCATTTATATAATATTCATTAACCCGATTTAGACTGTCATAATTATATAACAGTGTATTGCCACTTCCATCTATCTCTTGTGTTTTATTCCCATTTTTATCGTAACTAAAAGTAGAACTTTGTTCTAAAGGATTTGTAGTGCTTACCAAATTTCCACTTTCGTCATATTTAAAAGAAATTGTATTGTTCTTTGCGTTAGTGATGGAAGATAAATTTCCAAAAGAATCATAGTTAAAACTGGTCTTGTTTAATTTTGGATCAGTAACATTTGTTAATAAATTGTTAGCATTATATAAATAAGTTGATTTCTGTCCTTTTCCATCAATAAATGCTGTTTTATTTCCTAAATTATTATATTCAGAAGTAACACTTTTTTGAAGTTGATCCTTATGTTGAATCAAATAGTTTCCAGACGTATCATAGGTAAATTCAGTTAAGTTTTGTTCAGGGTCTTTAATAGATAATTGATTACCAAACTGATCATAGGTATAAAATGAAGAAGTACCATCTGGATCGGTGCTTGAAATTAAATCCCCCAGTGTATTATATACATTCTCAGTTCTATTTCCTAAAGCATCTTGAGAACTTATTAAATTGTTTTTTTCATCATACTCATAAAATATCTGATTACCTTCACCATCGGTTTCTTCAATAATATTTCCAGAATTATCATAAACACTAGAAGTACTAATACCTTTTGAATCAATAGTATTGATTAATAGGTTGTCTTTATACTCATATTGAGTAGTAAGTTTAATCCCCTTAGTGTCTTCAATAACCTTTAGTGGGTTTCCTTTTTCATTATAAAAATATTGAGTCGATGTATTCTTTGGATCAACTACTTCTACTATCCCCAATGAATCATTATAATTTAGCTTGGTTATAGAACCGTTCTCATCCACAACACTTTCGATTCTATTATCTCCATAAAGAAATTCTGTTTTATTTGTTTCGCCAGGCTCTTGAACAGATGCTAATTGGCCATCTGCATTATAACTAAATTTACTAATTTTGTTTTCAGGATAAACAACTTCTACTAGCTTGTTATCGAAGTAGTTATATGAATAGATTTGATTACTAAAATCTTTAATCACCGAGACAAAACCTTCTGTATTGTAAGTTAAAGTGATATTCCTACCACTTGGATCCTTTAAGGATGATAATTGATTGTTCGTATTGTAAGTCAAACTATATTTATTATTATGAGCATCAGTGATATCAACTAGTTTACCTATATTATTGAAATTATAATTTAACTGTTCTTTAGTAACAATTACATATGAATTATTTGTCAAATTCTTTGTTAGTTTTTCAAATTTACCCGTTGGAGAAATATATGCACCAGGTGTTTTATAATCTTTTATAAATTGATGGTTAGTTCCATCTTCATCAGTAAATATTATATTTCCTTGTTGATTTTCCTTCAGTGAAACCTCTAGATTTGAAATCCAACCTTGTCCAAAGATACCTTTATTTGTTGAAAGACTGTTATATGTTCTTGAGATCGAGTTTGATGGTCCCTTACCTTCTATGCTTAAGTCAGTTTCACCAAAAACAAAGTTACCTAATGGATTTGCGCTACCTTTTGGAATAGATATTGATTGTAAATATTCCTCTGTGCCAAGAAAATCAGTTGTTTTTGGCATATGTGGCATAAAAGCAGTGCTTGAATAACTAGATTCCCCAACTTCATTATATGCGCTTAATCTAAACCAATAATTAGTAAATGTCTGGTAGTTTCCTCCTGAATTTACATAAACCAAGTTGGGATTTGTTGCTAAATCTGTGCCAATACCATTGTTCGGAGTAGTATGAAGTTGATAATTACCAGCAGCAATCTCCAAGATGGTTGGCCAAATATCCTGATCTTTTGTTGACCAAGAAGTTACATTCCCAACATCAATTGACTGATATTCTTTTCCATTAAATATCCATAATTTATAACCGTCAGCGCCTACTATCTTATCCCACTTTAAGTCAACAAAACCATATTTGTTATTTTTAAAATTACTGAATACCGAACCTGTAGGACTTGAAGGTCTTGTTGGAACCGTTGTGTTAGGGATAGTTGGTCTGTATGATCCCGAATTTATAGTAGAACCATGTGCATTATATGCACTTACAAGAATCCAATAGTTTTTAGTATTTTCATATGTTGTATTTCCTGCATTTCTATATATTACAGATGGGTCAGATGATAGTTCAGTTCCTAAACTATCAGTATGATATAGGTACCTTTTAGAAGTTAATTCAGTAGCTGTTGGATATAATTTTTTTCCTTTACTTGTCCAAGTAGTACTATTTCCTGCATCAAATGATTGATATGTTTTCCCATTAAAAATCCATACTTTATAGCCAGTAGCTCCTGAAACAGGGCTCCAATTCACATTAACATAGCCTGTTCCATCTCCATTTGAAAAGGCAGAACCTATCGGTATTGCAGGTGTCTCTAATACTGGAATAGTAGGCACAGTTCCTTCTGAGGCAGCACTCTCACCCCCAGGATAAACGGCAATAACCTTCATTGCATAATTTTTTCTTGTGTCGTATGTGCCTCCACCTGAAGCTTTATAAACATAAGATGGATCTTCTGGGAGCTCGATTCCATCTTTATTATGTTTTAAACCTTTAAATCCTTCAGATTGAATTTGTTGTGGAGATGGCCAAATCTTTTGATTCTTTGTAGACCATGAAGTTACATTCCCCACTGGGAATTCCTCATAAACTTTACCGTTAAAAATTAATACTTTATACGATGATGCACCAGGAACAGCATTCCATTTTAAGTCAACATATCCCGTATTCGAGGTATTGCCATACGTATATGCTTCACTAGTAGGTGTACTCGTCGTTGGATAATGGTATGTTACTGATAGAACAGGTTTATTTGAACTATTTTCTGACGAATAGAATTTTTTCCAATAGGAAGTACCGAATGTACTTGTATGAATTTTAAAACCATAATTCGTGCTTTTTCCTTCTACCCAGTTCTTAACTGTATTAGTAACTGGAAACTCTGCCCACTGACCGCGATAAACAGTATCACTTGCAATGTTTGCAGTTTTCGAAGGGGGTTTGTTATTCCAATTCATAGTCCCTTCTGACCAGGTAGTGGTTCCACCTACTTCATCAACCCATACTCCAGTAGGGGTGTCTACATAGTAGGAGTGACCAGTATATAGTTTTAAAGTTGCTGAATCTATGATGCTGTATTTGAATGGTGTAACATCCTGCTTTAAATATGCGTAGTTTAAACCTGAGCTTGCATCATATTTACCTACTTTTAAGGAATAGAATCCTGCACTTGAATCCCAAGAGCTACCATAATTTGCAGTAGGGTATGCATCGCTTACAAAAGTATCATGCGTTGTTGCTGCTGTTTTAGTTGTTGGATCAACATAAATTGGATAAACTCGTTCTTTACTTAATAACCATTCTTTATCTACTTTTATTGATAAACTCCATGTATTTGACTCTGTTTTTTCAATTTCAAAATTTACATTTTCTGAACGTGGAGCTTCTGCTGACTCTTTATTAATATTAGAATCAGTCATAAATGGTTTTGGAATCATGAATTTCACTTGTTGATTTTCATTAACAAAAGAAATTGAACCATTTTCTTCTAAGATAGGAGTAAGGTTTGTATTCACATTAAAACGAAACGTATCTAATTTTGTCTTTTTATTAATAACTATATCTTCTTTAATGGCACTATCCGTGATAATGTTTCTTAAATCAATGTTAGGATAGACATTATGATAAGTTATTAAGTTATCTTTATATTTTGCTTTAGTTGTATTTGGAGTTAATACTGTCTCTCCATTGCTAGCATTAACCATTTTATAATTTAAATAATAAGAACCATCTTTAAATGAGACATAATCTTCGTTTCTAACCTCTTTATTAAATTCAGCATTTATTAGTGTGTTAATAGGTTTAATTTTATTCTCTTCAACTATTAAATTTGAATTTATTTCTTCGAATTCACCTTTGTTATTTTTTTTATGAATCGGTTTTGAATAAATATCTTTTGTATATGTTCCATCCCCGTTATCAACTACTTTTTCTTTTTCTTTTCGGTTCTTTTTAATCTCTTTTCTTTGCTTTTTTTCTACAGATGGAGCTTTCGCAACCGATTCTTCCTTTTTAGTTTTACTACTTTGATTATTTGTAACGGCACTTACTTCTTTTAAGCCATCTAAAGGAAAGCTACTTAGAATTAAAACAAACGCTAAAAAGAAGTGTATTATTGGTTTCTTGCTCATTTAGAATCCCCTTACACACATAGTTACCAGAAATTTTATTTATATCAAAAAAATTCCGATACTAGAAAATAATAATATATTTAAATAGATAATAAATAGGTATATTAGACTATTATTTTTAGATTATTATGATTAACATAATAAAAATCCTTTTATATATTTTCCAAATGTTTGTTAACAATACTAATTTCTACTCATTAGCATGTCTCTATTTCTGATGCTATGCGACCCGATTCAATTCAAATACCAAGTATTTTTTCAGTACGCATCTTCTAATCCCACAACTTAAAATAAGCGCATATTATATGGTTTGTTCAATATCATCAACATATTCATAATCATCCAACGGAACTCTACTTGAATGGGCCTTTCAGTTATCGTAAACTTATTGATTTGGCCCCGATGCTGATTTTATCAATCTGCTGAATCTAATTAAATCTACAATTGAAGTTAAAGAATGAAGACGCAATATTAGGAAAAGCCACACTCTCGTAATAAGAATGTGGCTGAGTGTGGCTTGGATTTTAGAGCTTTGTAGATTTAATCTCAGATGGTTGCGAAAAACTATGTTATGTAAAAAATGATGAAGTCTTTTCTTCGATAATAGAGATTGTTTTACTATCAATATAGACTGACGCTGTAATAATCTCCTGCTTACTCTTAGCAATTGCAGGAAACAATTTGTTATTCACACGCTTTATACGGCCCTAATGCCTCAGCAGAACAATAGATTTTAAAACGACTCTCAATGTGTCTCCCAAACTCTTCGTAATCCTCAATCGCTAGTCCCTTATTCTCAATCTCCACCTTGGATGTTTTAGGAATGCGTATATTAAAATAAAACGATTCAATGCCTAACTGGTTACTTACCATTTGTTTAATGTCTAGAATCTTTTTGATCACTGCTTCTTCCTGGTTTCTTTCGGTAATAAAAAAATTTACTGAAAAACTTAGTTTGTCATATCTCTTATCATTAATATATTCCTCTACTGTACCTTGGTATAAATCTGGAGTTTCATAATGGTATAGGACTGGCATGCCGGTAAGTGGCTGTAAATATGGGATGACCAACTGGGCTAGCGTGTAGTTTTCATAATAGGCTTCATTTCCCCCATGAACCATTTCAAACCTTTCTTCTGGGTGCCCCACTGGATAGGCTTCCATTCTAGCTTCTCCTGCACCAAACTCGTAAATATAGTTTTCGACCACAAATTCTTTTCCAAACTTCTCTTCTAAATATTGCTTTGCCCCCTCAGTGGCCTTCGTTTCATTTCCAAAAAATTGTTCCCAGGTACTTATTAAAAAGAAGGCAATCAAAAAAGCAAATGCGCTTAAAAAGACATATCTCTTTTTCACGTAATGTTCTCCCTGTTAATTTTCTATCCTGTTTCGACCTTCTATAAATAGTTCATAGATTTCCTTACTCTAAGCAGTTGAAACAGGCATGCATAGTAATAGAAGTTAGATTCACCTTACAAATTCCACAAACTTTCTTCCTTTTCTTATCCCATAAAAATGCACATCGCTTACAGAATGTTTTGGTGTCTATCATAGACATGTACCGTTTATGGTCCGCAATACTTTTCAATATTGCTCTTTTTCTTATAGTAGCTTCTAGGTTGTTCCAAACTAAATCTCTTAACTTCCCATGCCTCATACCATTTTTCACTGAATTAAATGAAGGAGCAACACCTAATTTAGGATGATATGCTAACATTTTGGGTTCATCAAATTCGTGTTTACATTTTACACACTTATTAGCAGGTTTCATTGTTTTTCTTTTGCTAATGCTTCTCATCTCACATGATGGACATGCTTCCCTTTGTTCAGAGAACTGATCAAGGTATTCCTGAACTTCTTGATCATTTACAGTTGGAAGAGAATTATTCATTAGTTCTTCCTTCAAATATTCTTCAAATACTTCATTGACATTTTGTTTGTAAGGTGTTGGATGCCACATGTGTTGGATGACCATTGGCGGCTTGGAACTATTGCATGATTCACAAGAATCTTTTATCATTTCATTCCTCTTTTTTCTCCAATCCTCAGTCTGCCACGGTTTTGTTGTGGAACCATAAATTAACTCTCCTGCTTCCACGTACGATATTTCATTTAATTTAAGACTTTCTTCAATTTTGTTTAGTTCTATTAGATTCAATACCTCTTACCTCTTTCTTAACGAGTTTCATTCCCTATATTGTATATTTTACCAAATATGGTAGTATAAAAGTATGATTAAAATCCAGATAAAGGCAAACTTATTGAAAAATAAGGACGCAAAACTGCGGGTCTAAGGTCTTTAGTACTATGACAGCCGGGTTGCCAAAGGTATATTTTTTATAAACCTACGGCTTTTTTGAGTAGGTTTTTTATTATGTAGGGGGAGAAAAATGGGATTCTTAAAGGGATTAGGAAAAGTGGCTGGACAAGTTGCCGGGGGAGTAGTCGGTGGCACTGTGAAAATTATTGGGGAAGCTACAAATAATAAATTCATCCAAGAAATCGGTGATGGCGTTTATCATGCGTCTGTTCAAGCTGGTGAATTAGCAGGACAAGCTGCCAGTGGTCTAGTAGACGTAGCTTCCGGAATAATACAACAAGACAATTCTAAGCTTGATGATGGTTTTTCCGATATTGGAAAAGCAGTCGGGACTACAGCTAAGGGTGTCGGAAGAACGATTGTAACTGTTGCCCAAAATGGTGGCACTCTCGTTAATGGAATTTTAGAGAATGATACCACTTTAATAAAAGATGGTGCTAAAGGGCTTGTAAAGACAGCTGCTGTTGTTACGCTTGCCGTTGGTGTCGTTGATATGGTAGATGGGTCAGATGCAGTGGCAGCAAGTGACTTGCCAGAAACTCCAGCTGATGATAGCCATGTTCAGCATGTTGATCCACACTGGAGAACGTTAGAAGATGGCAGACAGATTTGGGTTGATGGTGATGGAGATACGACAAATAACCTTTCAGCAGATGAAGGCGGAGGATACTTCAGATCAAATCCTGATGGCATTCTTTCTAACAACATAGACAAATAAAAGGACACCATGGATTTGTAGGATTTTTTATATCAATTATTATTACAATTATTTAGCGGTATTACACCGAATTACAGGATTCTTTTTCGGTTTTATAACATTAGGAGTTTTTTCTTTTTTAGTTACTAGTCCTTTTCAAAGCCTTAACCGTATTAATTTAAAAAACCTCAATTCAAAATTCATGAATTGAGGTTATTAATTAAATATACTTCAGCCTGTAGAGGAAGACGGCGCAAGAACTAAATTATGAAATAAAATAAACCGATATAACAAAGAAAAGTATAGAAAAAGCAGAGCTTGGTGATGACGTTGTTGCAATGGGAAGTCCACTTGGTCTGCAAAACGGATCATTAGTGGTTTGAATCGCTCCTTCCAAGTTGAGTCTTTTCATTACGATAACTTGTACCAGATTACAGCACCGATATCGCCAGGAAACAGCGGCGGTCCAATTTTTAGCGGTACAGATGGATAGGTTCTAGGAATCAACTCTGTTAAACATACCGCTGAACATATTGGCTTCAGCATACCCATTTATACCGTGCTATCTACTTTGAAAAGTTGGTCTGACCATCCTATGAATCTCTCAGACTACGAAGAAGAGTATGTGTACGAGGTACCAGAGTATGATGGAGATTTTTCTGAGGATTACGAGGAATATGATGAAGAAGAAGAAATATATGATGAGTATGAATCTTATACCGAACCTTATGAAGGTGAGACGGAATACTATGAATATATTCCTGATGATGCACTGACTGTCGTCTATCAATATTATGACTATGTGAACACGGGTCAATATGAATTAGCTTATGATATGATCGGTGGGAACTGGAAATTATCTTCTCCATCACTAGAGGAGTTTGCAACAGCCTATGCCCAAACTTCAAGTGCAATGATTATTGATCCTTATGTTTACGATAACGGAGACGGTACATTCCAAGTTTATTTAACATTGGAAGCCTCAAGAATATGTGGATGATGTACAACAAACCACACAGTATGAGCTAAGTTATGTTTTAGGGTTAGAAGATGACGTGCCTAAATTGTTAGGTGGAGAATCGCTTTAAGAAGGAAAAGCCACACTCTATTTTAGTATGGAATGTGGCTTTAAGTGAAAAAAGGAGAAACATCAACATGAAAAAACCTATTTGTTGTCTAAAATGCGGAATACAATTACACAGTTCAGACTGGGAAATTTTAAAGGCTCATAACACTTTGCCTGTATGTGATGAATGTGAATTGATAGAATTAATATTAAAAGAAGGAATTATAGACAAAGATTGTAATAAACTTAGAGTTGTAGAGTAAGTTGAGAATAGAAGTATTTAAATACGATAAGGCTTCCCAAAGTTGCAATACTTTCTTTCTAAGATAACTAGTTAATACTTTCTTTCTAAGATAACTAGTTAATACTTTTATATCCATTAGGATGATTTTTGTGCCACTGCCATGCTGATGCAATAATCTCTTCAAGTGAATACTCCACTACCCAGCCGAGTTCACGATAAATCTTATTAGCAGAAGCAATTAGTTCATCTGGATCTCCTGCTCGTCTTTCAACTTCAACAATACTTGCTTTTATTCCTGTTACACGTTCACATGTTTCAATAATTTCTCTAACTGAATACCCTCTGCCACTGCCAAGGTTATAAATAGCGTTGGTATTTTTCCCATTTAATATGCTTTCCAATGAAACTACATGGGCTTTTGCTAGATCTGTTACATGAATATAGTCACGGATACACGTTCCGTCCGGGGTATTGTAATCCGTTCCGAAAATAGAAATAGATTGCCGCTGACCAAGTAGATGCTGAATAACAATCGGGATTAAGTGCGATTCAGGTGTATGATCTTCCCCAATCTCCCCCGTTTCATGAGCACCACAAGCATTAAAATAACGAAGAATAACATTGTTCAAGCCATATGCATTGTGAAAATCACTAAGCATCTGCTCAACCATCAATTTAGTTTTGCCATATGGATTAATAGGTGCGACGGGAGTCTCTTCCGTAATCGGTGTTGTTTCAGGAATACCATAAGTTGCAGCGGTTGATGAAAAAATCAGATTCATTACCTTGTATTCTCTCATTTTATTAAGCAATGTTAATGTAGCTGTAACATTATTAAGATAATACTTGGCTGGATCCTGAACCGATTCACTTACTAAACTATTTGCTGCTAAATGCAAGACAGCTTCTATTGAATAGGAAGTGAAAATGTGATTTAGCACCTCAGCGTTTCCTAAATCACCTTCAACAAAAGTAACACGAGAATCCAAGCTCTTTATATGACCTGTTGAGAGATTGTCAAGCACTATAACTTCATATCCTTTTTCCAATACTTCTTTTACTGTGTGGCTGCCGATATAACCTGCACCGCCTACTATTAAAATCATCTTTGTTTACCTCCTTCTCTTTTAGTTTAGTGAAGGTTATAATATTTAATTTCGTATAATCTCTTATTATCTAATCGATTATTAGTAAGGTATCCCTACATTCATTCTTCCTAAAGGGAGCAAAAGACCGCCCCCGCGCTTCCGTTTCTAACCAAATTTGTCTTATAGTTTATACGAACCTTTAAAATTACATATATTTTTAGTATCCAGAATCAACTTGTTCTTTATGAGATCCATATTGCTTTTTATATGGTCATGTCCTACCATAACTACAAGAATTTCAATTTCATTCAAGAAGTCTTCAAAATTCATAAATTGATGATCTACTGTTCTTTTCTTAACAAATGGATCAAAAACTTTTACTCCAAAAGCTAAGTGTTCATCCATTCTTTCTAATAACTGTAGTGTAGGGCTTTCTCTAGTATCATCGACATTTTCTTTATAGGATAACCCGTATAATCCAACTTTTGAAATATCTTTAATACCGTGTTCCCTCATTATATCCCTGATGCGCCCAAGTACATGTCTTGGCATTGAGTCGTTTATTTTTCTTGCTGCTAAGATTAGATTGGTAAGGTCAGGGTAGTCTCCTACTAGAAACCAAGGGTCTACGGATATACAATGTCCCCCTACGCCAGGTCCTGGTTGCAATATATTTACTCGTGGGTGCATATTTGCAATTCTAATTATCTCATACACATCCATATTATCTGTACGGCAAATTTTCGTTAATTCATTTGCAAATGCAATATTTATATCTCTATACGTATTTTCAACTACTTTAGACATCTCTGCCGATCTTATATCCGTAACAACAATTTCCGCCTTACAAAATTTTGAGTAAATCCCTTTAACTTTTTCGCCAATTTCTAAATTATCAGCACCAATTGTTCTTGAATTGTGTTCTAGTTCATAAATCATATTTCCTGGAATAATTCTTTCAGGTGCATGCAGCAAATGCACATCTTCTCCCACAACCTTATCTCTCTTTTGTATTTCTGAACGTATATATTTATCAATGGTACCTGGTGAAACCGTTGATTCAATAATTAAAGTTGCACCTTTTTCACAAACATCAAGAACACTATTTACGGCTGATATGACATATCGGGGATCAAGCTTTTTATTATTTTTATTATAAGGTGTTGGTACTGCAATAATATAAGTCTGTGTCTTTTGATACTCTGTTGAAAATTTTATACCATTTGAGATTGCTTCCTGAAATAACAAATCTAATCCTTGTTCTTCAAAAGTAAGCTTTTCTTTATTTAATAAACCAACTAAATTAATGTCGACATCTGTACCTATTACTTCAACACCGGCTTTAGCCAAAATTAGGGCTGTTGGTAAACCAATATATCCTAAGCCTATTACGTTAATCATAACTTTTCTCCTTTTATTAAATTCTAAATAAATTATTTAAATAACTTTATCTTTTTGTTTAAACATGGCTTTGAAAAATTATCATATTAAATAAATATACATACTTATAGATCTTTTATTTTTTTTGCAGGATTTCCAGCTATAACACAATTTCCTTCTGGAAAACTTTTCGTTACCACCGAACCTGCTCCAACAACAGTATTATCCCCTAGTACAACACCCGGAAGTATTACACTATTCATACCTACCCAATTTTTTTTACCAAGTATAATATCCTTACCTTTAGTGTGAGTATTTAAATTATCTAAGTCATGATTTGCAGTAATTAGCCCAACATTAGGAGCAATCCAAGTCCCCTTACCAATAAACACCTTAGCATCTAGACCTTGAAAATAAGTTCCAAAAGTATGGAAAATGTGTAGGTCATCCGGATCGAATATTATATTCTGAGGGTTTGTAATATGAACCTTATAAGACACAGGCCAAGGTACTTTTTGATTATTTCGTATAAATAGTCTTGATGCACCGTCATAAGCTGCCCATCTCCATCCATGACTAACAATACCAAAAACTCTGCCTTGAAAATATTTACCCTTCAAATAGCTCCTATCATAATAAAAAATCGCAAAAAAATTACCCCAAAAGTAGTACCAAAGGAATTTAATGAATAATAAGATTTTTGACACTAACTTTCAACTCCCTTTAATTTTCCCCATAACTTTATAATTGTTTTATAGGTAAATAGTAAATATATCCCCGCCCAAAATAACCCCAAAATTATAGATTCAACCAAACTTCCTACTATCATTTCTAATGGTAAAAATAATTTTATAATTACAAACAAGATACCTAATAATATATTAATCAATGTAATACAAAATAGATTTTCCCATGGTAAAATCTTTACAAATGATACTTTTATAAGCTTTGAAGTAGCTTTTAATTGAAAAATAATTACTAATAACATAGATAAAAATGTTGCAATTGCCGGCCCGATAATTCCGAATAATAAAAAAAATATAAAATTGAAACAGATATTAATAACAAGTGATGCTAAGGAGCTATAAAATATAAACTTTGTAGCCCCTTTTGCATTAAGTATCATCCCAAAGTAAGTGCTTCTAAGTAACAAAACTAAACAATATATTCTAAAAACTGCTATACCTGACAAAAACTTTTCTGAATATAGTAATACTATTACATCCTCTGCAAATACAATTAAACCCGTAGAAAAAAAGCATATAATTATATATGATAAAACCATTGAATTACCCCACAGTTCCAGGGCATTTTTTGTGTTATCCTTTTTAAGAAAACGAGCAATTTCGGGTAAAACTACAGCAATAAGTGAACTAGCCACTATAGTTATCGGCAACTCCCTAGAAGCATTAGTATAAATTGCTAAACTCTCTGTATCTAAAAGCTTACCAATCATTAATTTATCAAGTTCAATATTAATTATGCCTACGACAGAAGCTAGTCCTATAGGCAATGAAAACACTAGTATTTTTTTTATCCAATACCAATCAAAAGAGATACTTATACCTTCAGAGATTTTTTTTACAATTAGATACACTATGAGTGCAAATACAATTTCAACTAATATAAAAAGAATCATATATATTTGAAAACTCCAATTAAAAAGCTTCACTAAAATAATAATTGAGAGTAGTGCAATACTATTTGCAACTCTAAAAATTATTAATATATAAGCCCTTTTATAAATAATTAAAAAATTTTCTATACTAGTAATAACAATATTTGCCCATGGAAAAATTACTAAAAAATAAATTAAACTCTTTAAGAGATCGTTTTCAAAGTAATCTACAATCATCGGAGCGGTATTATATAATACGGCTCCTATAACAATACTTAAAGTTGTAATAAGAGTGTAATAGACAGACAAAAACTTTTGTCTCTCACTTACCGTATCTGCACGAGCTAGATAATAATTAATGCTAAATGGTAAACCAAGCATAAATAGAGTTGTCATTATGTTAGTAACAAGTAAAAGTTGCGCATATGTCCCATATTCTTCTAAACTTAATAGTCTTGATAGTAACATCACTGTTACAAACGAAACTACTGTGATGATAAACTTTGATGCTGTTAACTTGAGCGCATCCCCACCAACGTTCGATTTACTTAATTCCATTTTTTACTCTCCATCATAGTTTCATCTCTAGTCCTGGTAAAATAAATAAACTTGAAAATATAGCCTTTTATTTTTTTTCTAACTTTTCTACTTCACCTATTTCCAATTTCATTCTATCTGTCCAGGATAATAAATTTTGTTGAGCATATATACGCGCATTATTTTTTAATATCTCTAATTTACTTTCGTCATTAATTAAAGTAATCAGTTTATTAGCGATATCTTTTTCATCAGTTGTTGTAAAAAGTACAGAATTATAACCATCTTTTAAAACATTTTCTACACTATCATTTTTAAGTGTGCAAACTACAATACCGAGAGCTAATGCTTCTAAAATTGAATTCCCAAGGTTTCCACTATGATTGAGGGTAATGTATAAATCTGAGTTTGCAATATGATAGATAGCATCTTTATGTTCCAAAGCTCCTGTAAATATAATATTTTTTAGATTCAAAGATTTCACTAACTCATTTAAAGCAGCTTTTTCCGGTCCATCACCAATTGCAACTAAATAGAATTTTGAATTAATTTTCTCTAGCTCATCCATCACATTAATAATTCTATCTATTCTTTTCCAGTCTACAAATCTATTAGCAGTACAAATAATAGTAGCATCTTTCGGTATATTCATCTTTGCACGGTAGTTAATGTCTTTATTAAATTTGATATATTTCTCTTTATTATGCAGCCCATTCACCCAGAACCTTGTTTTACTAGGGTCTACATTTAATTTTTCCAAAACTTTATCACCATCAGTTCCATCATTCGCCATTATTATTAAATCTGTACTTACTTGTGTTCCCTTGATATAACAAATAGCGGATTTAAATTTAGCATCATCGTCTATAAAAAAACCTAATTCAGTACCTTGAAAGCGTGAAACTACTGGCAATTCCAGTTTATCTGCAATTTTTTTAGCTAAGTTAGTACTATATATTTCGTAGCCATATATAATATCTGGATTAATCCTCCATGCATAAAATAAGCCTTCAATATAGCCAACCTTTTCCCAAAAGTTTAAAAATACTCTTGATCCAGTTCTTTTAATATCAGTTGTAGGAGCAGTGTTTTTCTTATCTCTAACGAAATTACCTGAAATTCTACTTTTGGTTTTTAGCAAAAAATTAAAAAAACTGTAAAAAATGGAGCGTCTTATTACAATATTAGGGAAAGGGGTATCTTTTTTGGGAACATCGCAAAATGTAATCATTGTTACAGAAATACCGTTATCACTATAACCCTTTAAAGTATTATATAAAGTTTGATTTCCAGCTGTTTTCTTTTTTTTATTTTTACTGTCAAAATTAATGATAGGTAGTGTATTTAGCATTAAGATACGTTTCATTTTAAACCTCTTTCCTTCTTGAACTCATACTATCCAAATAAATAATTGTCATAGGAAGTATAAAAAATAAAGCAATACCTGCTGGAGGATACACTATTGGGTTAAATAATGCGTAAAAGGTAAAGCCTATCCATGAGATAACATAAAGTTTTCTCGTTCTTATTTCCAGTAGTCTATTAACATATTTAACAAAAAAGGCGTACACTAGTAATTGAAATGTAAATACAAATATCCCGAATCTAGCCAAATCATCCAATAAGTGTGAATGCATTCCAATTCCAGTACTATATATATCGTCACTTAATAAATAACCTCTGCCAAATAAAGGATATTCAGTAAATGT
Organism: Bacillus sp. E(2018); assembly: GCF_005503015.1. Classification (NCBI taxonomy): domain Bacteria; kingdom Bacillati; phylum Bacillota; class Bacilli; order Caryophanales; family Bacillaceae; genus Bacillus; species Bacillus sp. E(2018). Next base: position 180,634 of record NZ_SCOL01000002.1, read on the forward strand.
TTTTAAGCTAATTACAAGATCCTTCATTCGCGCTTCCAAAGTCCCATAAAAACTAAAATCAGTTAATACTTTTGTAAGTGCCTCGACCCTATGAATAATTATATAATTATCTGTAACAGCATAAATCCAGTCTATAATGGTACTAAGAAAAAAATCCCTAAACAAAAATATTAAAGAGAGACTGCTTATAAAAAGACAAACTTTTAAATAAGTACTTGACTTACTTCCGTCTTTTAGAATAATCAACAAAACAACTAACAAAAATAGTGATATTATTGCTATAAAAAAAGTAGATTGTAAAATCATTATTGTTGCTACCACAGAATATATAGCAAAGCAAAATTTTATTATTGTACTAGAGAAGAATTTAATAGCGATCAACGAGCCATAAACAGTCAATACATAGGCAAAGATATAGATATCTGTAATAATATTAGTACTTGAGTAATTAACTATCCCATATCCTCCTGTCGCTTCTTTAGCTGCATAAGGGTTTTGAATTAAAATAGTAATATTAGTGACAGCATTTATAAACAATACTAAAAATGAAAATGTTATAATTTTCTTGAAATCTGAATAGTTTCCATATTTAAGATAAAAAACCAAAAAAAATATGGGCATATAATAAAGAATTACATAAAAATAGTTACCAAATGAAAAATTCGGCATTTGCACTAGAATGTAAATTGATACTATAGCTAGCCATATAATAGTAATTGGTATAAGTAATCTTTTACTTATTACTAACTTTTTTTTCATAAATATATACAGAAAAACACTTACCCACCAAAATCCAAAAGTCAAGATTACAATAAATTGATTGGTATTTTCCATTAAGTAGGGAGTTAAAGTCCAGACTATAATTAAAAAGAAAATAAATAAATTTATTTTACCAAGTAAAGTAGAACTAATTTTATTATCAATAAAATTTACTAACTTTTGCTGCATTGATCTCTCAATAACCTCCGATGTAGAACATAATTTGGCAATATTATAAAATGTCATACTTTTCAATTTCTATTACTATCATAATATATTGATTGATAGATGTTTGTTAATTTTAAAGCTTCACTTTTTATGTCAAAACCCGAATTAATTAAATCCTTAAAAACAGAATGTCTTTCATATTTTTGATGATTGCTTAAAACTTTTTTTGCCCATAAACTCGGAGAATCATTTAGTGAAATATATTCAATTAAATCTGTAATTTTTGTTTCTGTTGGAACAGCAGTACTAGCATAAGTCTTTAAACTTGCCGCTTGAGACTCTACAAAAACCATCCCAAATCCCTCAAATTTAGATGGTAATATAAAAACGTCCATAGCTTGCATTAGTATATGTACGTCATTTCTTACACCGAAAAATAAGATTTTATCCGAAAGCCCTAAGTGGTTAACCTTATTTCTTAAATTATCATCATTCCCCTCTCCTCCTATTAGGAGAAGAATTGCATTTGGACAATCATTATGAATCTCCTTAAATATATCAATTAGAAAACTATGGTTCTTTTCAGGGAAAAAACGAGCTACATTTCCTACAACAAAATTATCTTCCCAACCATAATAACTTCTAACTTCTTTACGTGTTTCATCATTAAACTGGTATTTCTGTATATCTATAGCATTATTAATAATGTAAAGTCTGTTACTGTTTTCTTTATCTCCAAAGAGCCATTCACTAGCATCTTTAGAACAAGCAAACCAATCAGTGGAAAAATACTTAGTTAATAATTTAAATGGATATCTAGTTAACTTTTGAAACCATGATTCATAAATATACCATACATGGCTATGAGCAATTCTAACTCTTACCTTAGTGATCTTTGCTATTAACAGTGCTAAGAAAGAAGATAAATTTTGGTGACTGTGGACAATATCATACTTACCATTATGTATTATTTGATATAATTCATTGGCATTTTTTATAAACGAATCTTTTTTTGGCGTGACATGATATATTTTACAACCTAGATTTTCAAACTTACTCTCTAATTCCCCATAATTTGGATCATGAACTATGAAATCAAATTGAATTTTAGTTCGATCCATAATTAAATAGTAGTTGTATAACATTGTTTCTACACCCCCACTACCTAAACCTGAGACAACATGTAATATTTTTATCATTTTATCCCTCTTGTTTCATAAATTCATCATAGAATAAAAACCTCTTTTTATTTAGCTTATCCTGTTCAAATTCTCTAGCTATATAGAAATTTGCCTTGCCTATTTCAATCAAGTCGCTTTGTATTAAATTCTTTATTTTTCTAGCTAAGTCTTGAACATTTTTTCTTTTAAATATATATCTTGGCACCACTAACTCTGGTATTCCTCCAGTTGAAGATCCTATTACTGGACAAGCCGAACTGAAAGCCTCGATAATAACTCTTCCATGTGACTCAACATTACTGGGCTGTATATAGATGTCTATCTTTTTCATAAACTCAATTACTTTGTCATGAGATAATGTACCATAATATTTAATATTATTTTCTACATCATATCTTTTGGCTATCCGTTTTAAAAAAGAATTATCTCCTCCACCAACTAGGTGATATTCTATGTTATATCCCTCTTTTTTCAACATTTGAATTGCTTTTATAACATATTGTTGACCCTTATATTTCATTGCAACTGATCCAACAGTGCCTATAACAATTGGATTACCTTTTTTCATATTTTTTATTTTCTCTATTCTTTGCATCAAATTCTTTTCACATAGATTTGGCAATGTAACATCTGAACATGACAATTTATTCCCGCTTGTTGGGTACCTCTGTTGTAAAAAATCATTAGATACATACATTACATATGGTGAATTACGTACTATTTTCTTTGTATTTAAATACATCTGAGGTGCAACAACCTTCCCTAGTAAACTATGGGAAATGTAACCATCCCAAGGGCAAGCAACTAGTTCAATAATATATGGTTTAGAGTGTTTCATTGCATATTCCCATGCAAGTAATCCTATAGAACTTGGCAATCTTATAATAAGAAAATCATGAGAGGTAACAGCTAGCTCTATTACTTTCTTAGCTTCATTTTTTTTAGTAAAATGTTGCTTCACAGATTTAAAATCTGGAACTGGAATAACGCCAAACCTATCTTCTTCTATATATGAAAGATTCATTCCAGTTTTTAAATTTTTTACCCTCATTAGAAAAGTAATATGATCACCTAAATATAGATATCTATTTTTCAATTCCGTATTGTAATCAACACCATAATATTTATTGGTATCAGATTGATATATGGGACCATCATGAACAAATAGCACTTTTTTCATTTATTTAATCTACCCCCATTGACCGTACAATTTATTCATGATTTTTTTAACATTACCTTTATCAAATAGCAAAACTTTTTCTTGATTATACTTCCCCATATTCCTTCGCTTTTCTTTAGATGTAATCATACTATCAATGGCCTGACTAAAGCCCTTAATATCATTTGGTTTGAGAAGATAGCCCCCGATTCCATCTTCAACCAAGTCTGTGTTACCTCTAATTTCTGAGCATACAATTGGAAGACCTGCAGCCATCCCCTCCATTACTGATACAGGTAATCCTTCCTGGTAGGAGGGAAACAATAAAACATCTGAAGCAATGCATATTTCATTAACATCATTTCTAAAACCCAAAAACCTTACTTTCTCCTGAATCCCAAGGGAAACAGCGAGGTTTTTTAAGAAGCCTTCTAACTCACCTTTTCCACAAATTAAATAAACAAAATTTTGATTTTCTAATTTTGCTAAAGCCCTTAAAGCAGTCTCATGGTTTTTTCGTTTAATCATTTCGCCAATGGAAAGTAAAACGATCGTGTTTTCAGACACACCTAATTCATTACGTTTCTCATTACGAGTAATCGTTGTTTTATTAAACTTACTCGTATCTACGCCAATTCCTGGAACATAATGAATTCGGTCTGCTTTAAATTCTTTCGCTTTATTAAAATCTTCCATATTTATAGTAATAATATGATTTGTATACTTTGATAAAAACCATTCAACAGGATAGTAAATTGCCCAGTTAATGATGGGTGCTCCTTTATAGAAATGAAATCCATGAGCAGTATATATTACAGGAGAGATACTTAAGAACTTTGCAGCAATACGAGTAATTACCCCACCCATTGGAGAGTGACAATGTATTACATCGAATTTTTCAGATTTCATTATATCTAAGAGCTGCCTATATGCTTTTAAATTTTTTAATGATATAGGCGACCGCTGTATATCGAAATGATGCCTCGTAATTTCTAAAGCATCTAGTCTTTTATTAGCATCACTAAAATTAGCTGCAGCATGCACCTCAAACCCAAGTGATTTAAGAACCTCTATATTTCCTTGTTCAAATAAATAGAATTGCCTACTTACTGTTGAGACAATAAGAATTTTCTTCATTCATATCCTCCGTACTATCATTGAAAAGTTTATAAATTCCACAAATGAAAGACCTGATGACACCCTACTTGTTTACAACCAACTTTTTGATAAAAGTTAATTGCACCTAAGTTTCGTACTTGGGTGCCAACTTTAATTTTTTTAATACCTTCTTGATATACTTCATATTCTACTGCCCTAAAGAGGCTAGAACCAATGCCACCTTTAGTCTCTTTTTTAGATACCGCAATTAGCTCAATTACACATACATTATCTGCAAATGAAAATAATAAAAAACCATTTATAACACCTAATTCATCCTTAGATAATGCATATAACTTATCTGACTTTCTAAAAGAATTAATTAGCCATTGTTGATAGACTTTATCTCCACCTCGTTTGGCTAATTCAGGGTCCTCTGTGAATTTCGAAAACTGAAAATCTGCTATTTCAATTATTTGATCATTATGTTCTAATGCTCTGTGTATTGTAATTTTCTTGGGTTTTTCATCTAAACCTACTAGGTTTTTTTCATATTGCACATTTATATCTGCTAAAAATGCTGATGTGTCTTTCCCAATGAACTGTGCATTAATAGGTTCAGAGTTCTTATTCATGATTGATATAAATTGATAATCCTTAAATCTAGTCTTTAATTCATCCCATTCATTTAATGTAAGAGTTTTATTCAGAGTAACTTTAGCACTTGTAACACCAAAAAACTCTGTATCCCATCTCATTTTATTTAAGATCACTGACTCTTCATTATTTATCATGAAAATTCACCCCTTACATACCTATACCCGTGTGTTTAATTTGATTTTTTATGCTTTGTAACAAATACATCTTCACGCTTCAGAACAGATTTAGCTGTTTTGATAAATATCTTAATATCCAGGCACCAAGAAAGATGATCAATATAGTAAATATCATTTTGAATTCTTACTTTCCAAGGCACAGTGTTTCTAAAGTATGCTTGATTAAATCCCGTAACACCTGGCCTAATTTCAAGCTTTCTTTCCTCGTTACCCTCATATAATTCCCGATGTTCTGGTAAATCAGGTCTAGGACCAATAATACTCATATCACCCTTAATAATATTTAACAGCTGTGGTGTTTCATCAAGACTCGTTTTACGGATAAACTTTCCTATTTTGGTTAATCTAGGATCATCCTCCGAATTAAAAGTTGATCCATCATCATTTCTTAGGTCAGGAGCATTCATCTTCATGGATCTTAATTTATACATTTTAAACACTTTTCCGCCTTTGCCCAGTCGTGGTGCGTTATAAAAAATTGTGCCTTTGTCTTGAAAGAATATAATTGTCCCTACAATAATTAGAATAATAAACCAGAATGGTAAGGCTATTAACGCTAGTATTAAATCAAATACTCTTTTAAAAAAATACTTATACATTGATTAACACACCTCAAGCTTCAAATAGTGCTTTTTTCATATTTCCAATCACGTACTCGACATCCTCATCACTCAATAACGTATGAAGCGGAAGCGTAATTTCATTAATATACTGCTCATAAGCATTTGGATAATCATTAATTTCAAATCCTAAATTCTTATAAGCCGTAAACATTGGTAATGGCTTATAGTGGACGTTACATGCAATTCCATCTTTAGCCATCTTAAGAATTATTTCGTTTCTCTGTTCCTCACTAATTCCAGGAATCCTAACTAAATAAAGATGGCCTGACGAGGCAAAATCATCACTATAATGCTGCAAGCTTTGAATACCTAATGGTCGAAGCGCTCTATCGTACATCTTAATAATCTCTCTACGTCTTTCTAACAGACCATCATATCTATCTAACTGAATTAAACCAATACTTGCCATAATATCAGTCATATTGCACTTATAGGCTGGATAAACAATGTCATATTCCCATGCACCTATCTGAGTTTTTGCTAAAGCATCTTTAGATTGACCATGTAGGCTATATAACATAAATTGCATATAAAGCCACTCATCATCTAACCCATTATCATTTCGCCAGACAACAGCTCCACCTTCAGCTGTTGTAAAATTTTTTACTGCATGGAAGGAGAAGCAAGTAAAATCCGCAACTTGCCCACATTTCAATCCTTGTCTCTCCGCTCCAAAAGCATGAGCAGCATCCGTCATAACTATTATCCTATTAAATAATGACTGAATTTCATTATTTGACTTGAATAGTTCTTTCTTGCTTTTTACTATTTCAAAGATAGTATTGTAGTCACACATCTTTCCTGCGATATCTACAGGAATTATCACTTTAGTCTTCTCAGTTATTGCATCTGCTAATTTAGAGTAATCCATTTCAAAAGAATCCGGTGCCGTGTCAACTAATACTATTTTCGCCCCAACATGCTCTATAACTGATGCCGATGCAGTATAGGTATATGCTGAAGTAATGACTTCATCTCCTGGCCCAATCCCTAAAATTCGAAGAGTAAGCTCCATAGCCGCAGTTGCTGAATTTAAGCAAGCAGCTTTGTTTGTCCCAACATATTTAGCTATTCTTTTTTCAAGCTCTTTAGTTCTTGGGCCAGTTGTAATCCAACCCGACTTCATTGCTTTTATAACCTCTTCTATCTCCACTTCTTGAATATCTGGTGGAGAGAATGGAATATTCCTTAAATGTGTATTATTCATTTTTATTTTTCCTCGCTTAACATAAGTTAGTTTAGTTTGTTAGGACTTGACTGGAATCTGTTAAACTCCCCTTCCAATCAACTACTGACCTACTAAATTTAATCTACTTCAGATGCCTCTTGGAAATGCTTCTATCCATTAAGCAAAACAGAATAAAGCCGTGTTTCTACCATTATAAATACTTGTTATTTTACACCCAACATACAAGTGGGTCCCTTAAAGAAGAGACCCCTTAACCTTTTCAATTAACATTCTTCACTAACAATGACTCTTTCTTATTAGCCAACCCCAAAACATACTTCGATAAATAACCACCATCAAACGACTGATGATTCTCAATAAGGTTAGCTACCCTCTCATACTTAAACTCCACCGTCTTCCCGATAAAAATCTTAGGAAAAACCTCTTTCTTATGAACTTCATTTTCTCCTAGAAGTTCTTCATACATCTTCTCACCAGGGCGAATCCCTGCAAACTTAATTCCAATCTCATCAGTCGTATAACCCGAAAGGTGAATAAGGTTTTTAGCCAATTCAACAATCTTTACCGGCTCTCCCATATCCAATACAAAGATTTCTCCACCACGAGCTAACGCGCCCGCTTGCATCACTAATCGTGAAGCTTCTGGGATCGTCATAAAATAACGCGTCATATCAGGATGAGTTACCGTAACAGGCCCACCGGCTTGGATTTGCTTTTTAAAGAGTGGAATAACAGATCCTCTACTTCCTAAAACATTCCCGAAGCGTACCGCTACATAATTGGTCTCACTCGTTTTATTTAATTGTTGAATAACCATTTCAGCAATTCGTTTTGTTGACCCCATTACATTCGTAGGGTTTACGGCTTTATCTGTTGAAACTAGTACGAATGTCTTTACTCCGAACATGTCTGCCGCTTCGGCCACATTCTTTGTTCCAATCACATTGTTCTTAACCGCTTCTTTCGGGTTATATTCCATCAACGGAACATGCTTATGAGCTGCTGCATGATAAACAACATCTGGCGTATGAACACTCATTACTTCACAAATACGGTCACGGTCTTGTACATCAGCTATAATCGGAATAATTTCAAAATCTTTACCGTGTCTGTTTCGTAATTCCATGTCAATTTGGTAGATGGAATTTTCACCATGTCCTAATAATAGAAGTTTCTTTGGTTTAAACTTGCTTACTTGTCGGCAGATCTCAGAACCTATTGAACCACCTGCTCCGGTAACAAGTATTGTATTTCCTGTGATTTTTTTTGAGATGCTGCTAATATCTAACTCTACAGGTTTTCGACCAAGTAAATCTTCCACTTGTACTTCACGAATCTGATTGACTGATACTTTTCCTGAGATTAAATCTTCAATTAACGGCATAATCTGTGTTTTCGCTTTTGTTTTGCTACACTCTAGGTAGATCTTCTGTATTTCCTTTTTACTTAATGATGGAATAGCGATGATGATGGTATCTACATTTAGATCCCCCACTAAAGTTGGTATATCTTTTGTTTGTCCAAAAACCGTTACTCCATAAATCTGAAGCTTTTGTTTCTTAGGGTCATCATCCACAAATCCTACAGGGAAAAGATCTGTATCTTGACTTTTCTTTAGTTGACGTACAAGCATAGACCCTGCAGAACCTGCTCCTATAATAAGAGCTCTCTTTCTTTCCGTCTGTGGACGAATGTATTGATCTCTAAGCATTCTCCAAGAAAAGCGCGACCCGCCAATGAGGATGATATGAAGCATCCAAGTAATACCAAGCACACGTACATATACATTACCACTTACAACATATTGAATAAAACCAGCTACAAGAATAGACAACGTAACAGCACGTACAATCCCGATCATTTCGCCCACACTGGCATATTCCCAAGCTCTCTGATACAAGCGATATCTAAAAGCAAATAAATGATGACTAGCTAGTAACGTAATGGAGCTAATCGTGAGCATATTGAAGTTATAAATGTTGAAGTATGGATGAAGCGTATAATAACCTACATATATAGACGTTAATACGATTAACGAATCTAGTAGAATCAGCATCGATACCCGACCTTGATAGCTCAATAGAATCCCTTCTTTTCATTGTATTTAAGACGAGATAAACACCTAACATATTTTAGGTGTTTATCAGCATTGAAGATAACATTAGTTCATCTTAACTTTTAGATTTTCTAACAGCCTTTCAAGCTCTGGCACCAGCTGTTTGCTAATCTCTATATCCTTTAACGCAAACTCAATTGTCGTCATAATAAATCCGAGTTTCTCTCCTACGTCAAAACGCTGCCCTTCAAAATCATAAGCAAAAACTCTCTGATACTTGTTTAATTTCTGGATGGCATCTGTTAATTGAATTTCTCCACCAGCACCACTTTCCTGTTCATCTAGGTAAGTAAAGATTTCAGGCGTTAAGATATAACGACCCATAATCGCCAAGTTAGATGGAGCTGTTCCTTGCTTTGGCTTCTCCACAAAGTTCTTTACACCGTAAAGGTTATTGAAGTTACTTGCCGGTTCAATAATTCCATAACGATGTGTTTGTTCTTCTGGTACTTGTTGAACACCAATGATAGATGCTGTTGTTTCCTCATACTTTTCTATGAGTTGCTTCAAGCAAGGCTTCTCTGCTTGTACAATGTCATCCCCAAGTAATACGGCGAAAGGCTCGTCTCCGATAAATTTTTTCGCACAATTTACCGCATGGCCTAAACCTTTTGGCTCTTTCTGCCGAATATAATGTATATCAGCTAATTTTGAGGACTGTTTGACTTTCTCTAATAGATCAAACTTTCCTTTCTCAAACAGGTTCTGTTCGAGCTCGAAGCTATGGTCAAAATGGTCTTCGATTGCTCGTTTTCCTTTACCTGTAACAATAATAATGTCTTCGATGCCCGATTCGATGGCTTCTTCAACGATGTACTGAATCGTTGGTTTGTCCACAATTGGCAGCATCTCTTTAGGCATGGCTTTTGTTGCCGGCAGAAATCGGGTCCCTAATCCTGCTGCCGGAATAATGGCTTTTCTTACTTTTTTCATTGTTAAGAACTGTCCTCCTTTAAAAAATCCCGAGAAACTTCTTTTTCCGAATGTGAGAAGGAGGTTCATTTAGTATGCTCTCACCTCTCAACACAAGTTGTGCGTTTTCTTGCAGATAAAATCTTTTTTCAACCCCGTGTTGTTTTTGAATCGTTTCAAAGGCTTCGTTCAAATGAAACCCACGACTCGATACGTTATGTGCATCTGATGCGACAAAATGTGTCATGTTTGCTTTAATCAAATCATGAGAAAAATTCATGATCTTCTTGCCAAAGTTACCGACTACTGAGTTTGCTGTGATTTGGGTAAGTGCTCCTTCTATGATGAGGTCGTATAGAAGGTCCGGATTCTCCATAATCTCGCTGTTTCGTTCTGGATGAACAATGATGGGTGTGTAGTTTCGAATAATGAGTTCGTATATGGTTTCAGCGGCGTATGCTGGCACATTGCTGGAAGGAAATTCAATGAGTAGATGCTTCGACTGCTGGTTTAACGGAATGATGTCCCCTCGTTCAAGATCTTCTATTAATTCTTTGTACAGTCGTATTTCTTGCCCAGGTAAGATTTGAAGTGAAATGTCCCGTCGTGTTAATTCTTCATTGAAAATATTCACATGATGAAGAATAGGTTGCTTTTCATTCTCAAATCTTCCATTACGATGGTGTGGAGTTGCGTACAGATGAGTAATTCCTTCTTTTACCGCAGCCTCTGCCATCCGAAGTGCATCATCTAATGTTGCGGCCCCATCGTCTATTCCCGGCAATATATGACTATGTATATCAATCATGACTGTCTCCCACCCAATATTCCAAACTTTAGAACTAGCTTTTTAACAAACTAGTTCTATGTACTTAAATTTGGAAATCTATCGTTATATTACCATAGATACAAGATCTGACAATGGTGTTTTTTTGTCGAATAAACATGAATGGCATTAAGTAAATATTAATTCGCTCCGTAATAATAGTAATAATTGTCTTTCTTCACTTCTTTTTCATTTAAAACCGTACCTAAAATCTTGGCATTCGCGTTTTCTAATAACTCTTTTCCTTTTAAAGCCGACTCAATCTCTGTCTTCCCACTAGAGATCACCATGATTACACCGTCTACTCGATGTGCAAGTACTTGAGCATCCGTTACGACCATAATCGGCGGCGTATCAAAGAGTACATAATCATAGAGTGCTTTCGCTTCTTCTATTAAATGTGTCATAGACTTTGAATCTATGATTTCAGATGGGTTTGGCGGTACGGGTCCACTCGGTAAAACATCAACGTCAGGAATTGTCGTTGTTACAATCGCTTCAGTTAATGTTCTTTGACGCGTTAACACGTTCGTTATGCCGTAAATATTACTCACTTTAAAGGTGTAATGAACCGTTGGCTTGCGTAGATCTGCATCAATAAGAAGTACGCGTTTCCCTTGTTGAGCAAGGACAACAGCTAGATTTGCGACTGTTGTTGACTTTCCTTCTCCAGGGCTTGCTGATGTAACCATTAGAGTTTTAAGATCTTCATCGATCGATGCGAACTGTATATTGGTACGAATCGTACGGTATTGCTCAGAAATCGGTGACTTCGGGTTTATATGTGTTATGAGACTTCGCTGGGTTAGATCTTGAATGGTCTTTTTTAATTTACGACTCAAGCGTTTCACTTCCCATCTGTTTACTTGCTGCCTTATTCTTCATTGGCTTCTTTTCGTCTTCAATTGAAATCTTAGGAATCGATCCTAAAACCGGTAATTCAAGCACTCTTTGTACATCTTCTTCTGTCTTGATCGTGTTATCTAAGTACTCAAGTAAGAATGCGATACCTACACCTGCCATTAATCCTACAACTAAGGCAATTGCAATGTTTAGTAAAGGTTTTGGTTTAATAGGTGATGGATTATCTTTTAGTACAGCTGGAGCTAAAATCTTCACGTTATCCACCTTCATGATGCTCGGTACTTCTTTGCTGAATGTGTCAGAAATCGCATTTGCTAGTTTAACCGCTTGTGCGGGATCTTCGTCTTGAATCGTTAAACTGAACACCTGTGAATTTTGTTCACTGTTCACTGAAATCTTACTGATTAACGCATCTGTCGATTGTTGTAAGCCTAAATCTTCAACTACTATGTCTAAGATGGCAGGACTTTGGATAACTTGTTTGTAGGTGTTAATCATATCTATGTTGGAACGAATCTGATTGGGATCAAGCGTTGATTGTTCTGAAGATTTTTGGTTAACAAGCATTTGTGTCGATGCTTGGTACACCGGTGTAAGAACAAAATATGAGATAATACCGCTCGCTATTGCGGCAACAACTGTCATTACGATAATGAGTTTCAACCGTTTGCGCAATGTAAGAGCAATATCTTTAAGGGAAATCGTTTCTTCCATAAATGCCTCCATCTATATATTGGTAATTTTTATATTTTCGCTGTATTATAGCACACTTATTTGTCAATTCAGGGATTTTTTTATAAAAGTATGTAAAAGATGGTACGAAGTTAACACTATATTAACATAATTGTTACAGTCTGTAATTTAAATATGTATTCAAATTATTCAAATATTCACTTGACATGGTATACTTTCCGTAATGATTTCTACTTTATATAGGAAGAAGAGATTAATTCTATGAAAAAGTTTCTGAAGATCTTGGCCGTATTAATCATTGTAGCTGGAGTAAGCATAGGTGGTTATGCCTATTATCTCTATGACTCCGCAAAAGACGCTGCTTCCTCTATGCACGAGAAAGTAGAAACAGACAAGCCGAAACCAGTTGTAACTGGGAAACAAGAAGAATTAAAACCAATCTCTATCTTACTTCTAGGTGTAGACGAACGTGAAGGTGACAGCGGTCGCTCGGATACGATCGTCTCGATTACTGTGAATCCGAAAGAAAACAAGATGTTAATGTTCAACATCCCGCGTGACACACGAACTGAGATTGTCGGTAAAGGAAAAGATGACAAGATTAACCACGCCTATGCGTTCGGTGGCACACAGATGGCGATGGATACTGTGGAGAACTTCTTAGACACATCAATCGATTATTATGTAAAGGTGAACATGGAATCATTTAAAGAGATCGTTGATGCTGTCGGCGGTGTGAATGTAAACAATAAACGTGCGTTTGATGCCGGACAATATTCGTTCCCAGCCGGCACTCAAGAACTGAATGGCGATGAAGCTCTTGCTTACTCGCGCATGAGGTACGAAGACCCGAAAGGCGATCTCGGTCGTAACGATCGTCAGCGTCAGGTTATTACTTCTATCATTGAAAAAGGTGCTCGCGTTTCTTCAATTACAAAATTTGATAACATCTTAGGTATATTAGGCAACAACGTTAAAACGAACATGACTTTTCAAGAAATGAAGGATATTCAGAAAAATTACAAAGGTGCACGCCATAACATAGAGTCTACCGAAATAAAGAGTACAGGTGAGATGATCGGTGGTACGTATTATGGAATCGTAGATGATGCGGAAAGAACGCGCATTCAAAATCTTTTAAAAGAATACTTGGAACAATAGGATATTTAAACCAGATCTTGTCGAGGTCTGGTTTTTGTTATGTTTTTTTAATGTAATAAATCTCTGTCATATTTTGATGAAAAATGTTGATAAATAGTTGAAATCTATGATAATTTAAATCTTAATACTTTTCTAACAAAATATATTATTCGATATAAATCGACAAAATGTTGTATTTTACACCTATTACCAATTTATAGGGGATATGATACCATGATTATAGTAGGATAAATTAAGGAGGTACCACTCTTGTCTACAATCTCTGTATTAATGGTAGAGCCCTCTAAGCGCCCATCCATCGTTTCCATAGATAATGACTTAGAAACATTTGAGGAAATCGTTGATGGCCCTTTAGATATGCAGCCGTTCTATCGTTCACCATTCAAGATCGTATGTAATGTAGATAACGGTTATGAACTATCATACGGAAAGAAAAAACCCCGTGACAGCTTTTTCATTGTAAAGCATGAAGGTGAATTTGAGAGCATTGATCGTACAGAAGCTGAAGAAGTACGTGATTATTTGAAAGATAAAATGAAAAAGTGGAAGTAAGTTGGAGAACCGGTGGATGTTTTAACTGGTTCTTTTTTTATGTTCTGCAACCAGATAAAACATTTATCTATTAACGGCTTTCAGTATTGGTTCTTATTGATGGTAAAATATTGAAAAGCAATAGAATAAATGAAATAATATAATATATTCTAACTGAAGGTAGGCATAACTTTGAAAATAAACAGTTCTATCAAATATAGAAACTTACCTAGACGATTTAAGGATCATCTTAACTTTATGGATAGTATTAAATTTGGTGTTTCTATTTTCACATTTATCTTGTTGGATTTCATGTCCATCTTCTTTCTAATTCTGCCTTATCACCCGCCTACTCTTTGGATTACCCTTCCGCTTGTTGCTGGGATTAATGTTTGGGCTATTACAATCCTTTTTAGAAAGACGGAAACCCTTCTATTTGAACCGATTCTCTTCACTGCTTGTTTAGGGGCAGTATGTTCTCTATGTCAGTTTGTAATTGTTCAAAAACTATATTATCTGCTTTTCAAGTTTTCATCTCCTCTTTTCTTCATTGTCTGCTTAGTAATTTTTATCTTATTTATTCTGCAACAAATTCGTTATCAAGTTAAAAAGTTCTCATCTGTTCACAATGATTATGGTGAGGAAAAACTCCGTCCTAAACGGGATTTGATTATATTCATTCTTTTTGGGATTTGCTTTATGATTTTTATTTACTTTGCCAGAAGAAACTTCATATTAGCAGCAGCACTCCCTTTAATCGTATATTCATACTTGTCTCTGTTTAGCGCATACGTTTCAGTAAAGTTCTTTCATAAGTATCTCTTTATGAAAACCAATATTACGTATGTGGCTTTACCTAAAAAGTTAAAAAAGCAGATGAAGAAAGGTAGAAAAGTGAGTTTGTAATGAGTAGAACCAATTTAGTAATTGGTTCTTTTTTGTTGCCTCAAACTGCAAGTGTTGCACTGTATTTGTTATGAGTATTCAAACTCTCATTTAATTTTCATTCATGATTTAACCAGTTGTAGTGCGGTCTCGGGTTATAAGCAGCATGCTCTCTCCTCTTTTCGGCACTGAACATACCGCTAAGAGTGCCATAGAAGTACTGGGTGAAGCTCGTTTTAATCTTTCGTTTCTTGTAAAGGTAGACCGTTGTTTTGAATGCCTCGATGATGGTTGATGTCAACTGTTCAATCGGCGTTCTGAAGTTGAATTTTTTGTAAGCGATGATTGCTTTGTGCCAGAAGGTATAAATCTCGTCTGCTCGATCATAGTAGGGTTTCACAGACTGGATAAAATCTGTTGGAACATTACTCGGAACGAAGGTGTGGTCGAGGTCTTGAAGTTGAGGCTTATTGGATATAGGTGGAGTGGTAATGCTAACGTTTTTTTCCTGACGTATGTTTTGATCTTTGTTTTCTAGATTTGTTAAGAGATTCATAGATTCAGGCATTGTTTTGGTGGATTGAACCTTACTCTGAGAAGGTATTTCTTGTGTGTCGCGATGTATCATTAGTGTTTCAGAGGGTACATCAATTGGATGAAAAACAAAAATATTGTGAGCTAGTCCGCCGCTCGTTCTGTAAGTATTATGGACTTTAAGGAAGCCCGTGGATTTTGCTTTTCTGAGCATTCTCATAAAGGTTGCGCGTGAAATACCACCTTGTTTTTTAGAGCATGCTGCGACGAGTGTAGCAATCTTAGCATTAGCCACACCTGGAACGACAACACTGTACTGGCTCAGTACTTCGAATGCTATGTATTCTGATCTTGTGAATAAATCGGGGTGTAGCTGGAGGAACATATCCTTATGTTGGTTGAATTCCGCTACACTTTGAAATTTGCTCATGTTTTTGAATTGATAGATGTTTCCTGCTCTCATTTTTCTCTTCCTCTCTTTAATTGACTCATCATATAGATGTGTGGAGGGAGAGAAAAAGAGCCATGGAAGAAGAAAAAAATTTTGTGGGGATTATGAATTCGATGCAGGGTGTTTTAGCAAAATACTTTTATTCTTCTGTTAAGCTCAGTTTATCTTGAAGGTCTGCTGTTCATTAATAACAGTGAACATGCTGTTATCACTATTAAACTGTACAGGAATAACCGTTAAAGTGAATTAATTAATTGTTCTTCACTTCTTTTATAAATGTTATGAACATAATGATTGCCACAACCAGAAATGTAGCTGAAGTCGCATCACTTAGACCAACTT
This sequence comes from Bacillus sp. E(2018), assembly GCF_005503015.1. NCBI lineage: Bacteria > Bacillati > Bacillota > Bacilli > Caryophanales > Bacillaceae > Bacillus > Bacillus sp. E(2018). The sequence goes on from NZ_SCOL01000002.1 coordinate 196,962, forward strand.
TACTAACATACAAGTTGTAAACAAGACTGATCGATGCTGTTAAGAATAATAAAAGGGTAATTACCATTGAGATTTTGCTTTTCATTACATAAAACCTCCATATGCTAGTTAATTTCACTTTTTCATAAAATGGAATTTTTTGCAATGGAGAATTATTTGAAGCGCATCTTGAAGTTCATCCGCAAATGATAATAAGTTGAAAAAATTTAAAGTACTTGTTGAGGTTTTTAGAGGGATAACCGGGCCAGAGAGATACCCGGCTATGCTATTTATGCTTTATCAAGAAAACGGTAGGAGATATAAAGATTCACGCTTTCAAGCTCTATAAGCAGGAAAAAAGTGAGGTCGTTGAGAGGCTGCATTCCCCTTTTTCTCCGTTAACATTTGATATACTACCTCGTTATGAATCTTCTTTCCGATATAGTACGAAAAATGATTGTTACCGGTAAATGCGGACTTAAACGCAAATAAGCCATCATTTTCTTGATAGCCCCCACCTAAATGTAAGTTTTTCGCACCGTTTTCCTTCGCAAATTGAATCATGCAATCAAATAATAGGTTATTCGGACGTAATGAGAGAAAGTCTGTGCGAGATGCACCGAGATGATAGTGTGCGTTCTGAGGTCCTATTAATAGGATGACCGCAGCGATCACCTCTCCCTTATGCTTCGCACCTAATAAATAGGGTGTGCACCATTTTGTCGGTTTCATCAGTTGATTAAAATGATTCCCATCAAAATAATAATAATTCAATGCCGAGTTTCGATTCATCGTTTCCTCGTACAAGCTTATGAATGTATCCATGTCACTCTCTGATTTTAAATGGGCAATTTCAAGGTCAGACCTGCTGGCCTTTTTAATGTTGCGTTTGTTAGTGGAGCTGTACTGAGACCTTATGTGATCTAACGATTGGGTGAGATCAACGGCTGTGGTCTTGCGGATATATTCAACCTTCATGTGATGATGAAGTTTTCTTTCGTTTTGAAGAAGTGGATGAAAGCGAATGGTCTCTGTAATGATGTTGTTGAGCTGACAATAATGGCTGAACGATTTCTCAAAATGGGAAACAACCTCATGGTGAACGTCAGTGCTCCAGATCGGCCCTCCGTAACCATACGGTGTTACGATATCATATAATCCATCGGTTATTTCTCTTTTGATATAAGGGTAGAACAAACGATGTCCAGCCTGTTCGTAATAGATTGCTTCTGGTACACCATTTTCTTTTTGTGCGAACAAACTTACATATTCTTTAGAATAATATACATCCAAATTTGAGAAGTGATGCTGATAAGGCATCCAATCATCATTTTCATTTAAGACGTTAAAGCTTGAATCAATCAACTTTCTCCCACCCCCTTTTTTATATGAGTTGGTCAATCGATGAACGCAGCTCTTGGAATTGATATCCTCGAATGTTGGATGTGTTCCACTTTTTCTCCATTTCGGTCAGCTTTCGTTTCACATAATCAAATGGCGCTGTCCCTTGATACTCGTTTTCTAAATACAGCTTGCAGATGTTGTTGCCCACATACACGATCTTCAAGCGGTGACCGTTCAAAAAACAAAGATACACGCCGTCCCCAAGCCGGATCATGTTATTACCTCCAATGATTAGTTTGTATATTGTATGTCTGGTTTTATTAACTTATTTTGAGTAACTGATGGATTTGGGTAATGGATTTCCATATTTTCAACGTAAGAGTTACCTTAGAAATGGTTGTTATTTTTGAGGTAACTTAATAGACTTCATTGGCTAGTTGATTGGAGTGTAAGGTGTGAGACTCCTGGGGGATCAGCGGGACAGGTGAGACACCTAACAGCGCAGAGCGCTAGGTGGCTCACCGCACGCCCCCCGGAAAGCGAGCAACCTGGAACGGAAATCAACCTCTTTCATAAGCAACTATGATTAACACAAACAAAAAACACACCAATCTCACAAACAGAGACAGTGCGTTATTTAGTAGAAGCTGTTACTCTCCTCAACTTCTCACCGAGTACAGACTTCGTTTTAAGAAAATAGTGCTGATGGATGATGTACCAAACGACGGTAATTCCAATCGTATTCTTGATCAGATCAACGACAGATGCTGACCGATAAGGTACGAACATTTGGTGAACCTCATCGATCACCCCATACGAGAAAGCTGCGATAAAGCTTATTGTTTCTTTTTTCCGAGTTAACGAACCGTAACTTAACGACAGTAAAATAAATAAAAGATAGAGAACCCCGAACTCAAACAGATGTGCGAGTTCGAATGCGGCTCCCATTGTCAGAAGAATCGTATACGGTACATACGCACTCAGTCTGAAAATCTCCTCCGGGTTAAAGTAACTGGACTGCATCCAGATAAAAAGCATGTATACCACAGGAAGAATGATCAGTCCGAGACGCACCCCTACATGACGATCAAAGATAAGACTTCAACCCCTTTTTGCGTGATCTTGTTGTTTTTTCCAATTGATATATTCAATAAGTTCACGATATTCATGAACGCGTTCTTTTTTTACACCAAGACTCTTCAGTTCTTCTATAAAATCCAGCCATTCTTGTTCGAGAGGCTGATTGTCACACGTGTGTCCAATCAATAGCTGAACATCCACTTCAAGCACTGCAGCTATTTTTTCGATCACATGAATAGAAGGATTTTTGTTTAGCTTTCGTTCGATGTTGCTTAAATACGATTTAGAGATTTTTGCTCGTTTCGCGAGTTCGGACAGTGTGATTCCCTTTTTCACGCGAAGTTCGTGAATATTTCTTCCGATCATATGCTTCCCCTTCTTTACGTTTGATAGGTGAGTGAACCTGAAATTAAAGCGGGTCGGCTTACTGTTAACAGCTCTCTGATTGTCCCGATGACGCGCAGTTGCTCTTCTTCCGTCATGCTTGTTCCGGATGGCAAACAGATGCCGTTTTGAAACAATTGCTCAGAGACACTAGTGTGTGGTTCGTGCGAGAAATAGGATGACTCTTTAAATAATGGCTGCAGATGTAGCGGTTTCCATACGGGACGTGCTTCAATGTTTTCGGAAGCCAAAGCTTCAATAACTTGTAGCACCGATACGGTCGTTTCTGCAGGATTCAGCGTAAGAACCGACAGCCATCTGTTCGAGAACGTTTCTGCTAGTTCTGGATGAAATTGAACGCCTGGCAGATCGCTCAGTTGTTGTTTGTAGAGCTCATAGATGGCACGTTTTTGATGGATGCGCTGCTGAAGCACCTCCAGCTGACCACGGCCGATACCTGCTAAGATGTTGCTCATTCGGTAGTTGAACCCCATCACGCTATGTTCATAATGAAGCGCGGGGTCTTTTGCTTGAGCGGAGAGAAAACGTCCACGTTCAATGGCAGCTTCATCTTGGGAAATCAACATTCCTCCTCCAGATGTAGTGATAATTTTATTACCGTTGAACGAGTATATGCCGAACTTTCCGAACGTCCCACTCGCTTTTCCTTTATAGTGTGATCCGAGTGATTCAGCCGCGTCCTCAATGAGCGGCACTTCGTATTGGTTACAAAGAGCAACAATCTCATCCATCTTGGCACTCTGACCATATAAGTTAACGACGATGACCGCTTTTGGAAGCTTCCCTTTTTCCGCTGCTGCTTGAAGAGCTTTTTGCAGAGCGTGTGGTGACATGTTCCATGTTTCCGGTTCAGAATCGATGAACACGGGTTCTGCTCCTTGATAGAGAATGGGGTTCGCGCTCGCCACAAATGTGAGCGAGGAACAAAACACCGTGTCACCAGGACTGACTCCTAACAACGTAAGGGCCAGATGGATGGCGGCTGTTCCAGAACTCACTGCCACTCCTGCTCTCGCTCCAACATGTGTTGCTATCTCTTTTTCAAAAGCGTCGACATTCGGTCCGAGTGGCGCGATCCAGTTTGTTTGAAACGCGTCGTTCATGTATTTCTGCTCGTTGCCACTCATATGCGGGGCACAAAGGAAAATTCTCTTTTTGTTCGTTAAAATCGGCATGTCGTTACCCCCTTATATGGTTTGGTAGTGAAATAGTGGCTTGAGTTCTGCTAGTTTGGTAAGTTCTCTGAGGCTATTAATCTTATGGTGTGCTAGGTGTGTTTCTGGATGAGTGTCATGATAATAGGTTCCATCGTTTCGTTGAATATGAATCGTGAGCCAACCAAGCTTTTTCGCGGTGACAAAATCTTTGGCCGGGTTATCCCCGATATAGACGCACTCCTCGGGAAGTGCATGTAAAGTTGTGCTCACCATCTGGTAAGGCAGTGGACTAGGTTTCCAATGTTTTCGGCCGAGTTCATCTGTAAAAACAACGGTTTGGAAGTAGTCTTGAAGTTTAAGAGCGTGAAACTTTTTTTGTTGTGTTTCTAAGTATCCGTCTGTGATGAGAGCGAGTTTTACTTTATTGTGCAACTGATTGAGAACATAGACCGCATCTTCGTGTAACGAAATGTGCGGATCGTGGTTTCTGTATACATGAAGCATTTCCTTGATCAGAAACTCATCATATGGAATTCGTAACTGCTGGAGCGACTTATTAAAAATCATTTTTCGCTCACCACTTTGAAAAAGATTCTTAGCTGTATCGTAAAAGAGTGGGTGTTCAAGCCACTTTCCTACGGCACGAAACCCGCTCATAACGTAATGTTCCTCACAAAACAGCGTGTCATCCATATCGAAAATCACCGCTTTAATCGACATGAGTAAGTTGCTCCGTAAAGATTGCCTCATCGTATCTCAGCATGGTCAGTCCGTCTAACCATGAAAAATCGGACGTTACAAAGGCCATGCCAATCATGAGTTCCACTGTCCATTTAGGAAAGTTCGCTCCTGCTTTTATCGCAAGTGGTACGCCACCGCCAAAACGTGGATTGATCTCAATAAACGAAATCTCGCCGTTTTCCTTTTTGAAGCATTGCAGGTTGATGCATCCGACAGCGCCAACGAGCTTTTTCATCACATCTTTTACCGCAGAAATGATGGTTGGATCTTTCCGTGTGATTCCTTTACTCACTTCACCTGCTCTGATTTCAATTCGCTGACGAGGAACGATCGTCTTAATGTTGCCGTCAAAATCGACCATCACATCCACCGTGTATTCTTCACCTCGCACCATGTCTTGAATCATGCTGTTCTTGATGTACGTTTTGAAGAATTCAAGTTCGTGGAGGTTGTTCACTACCGTTACACCAAGTCCAGAGCTGCCATCGCGCGGTTTAACGATTAGCGGAAACTGGTAATCTGTTTCATGTTCGCCGTACACTCTTGGCGTTGGAATACCATTCTCTTTGAAGAACCTATACGTATCAACCTTGTCACAGCCGATCCTGATCACTTCACTGCCTGAAACGAGAACTTTGATGCCCAACTCCTCAAAAGTCGCCCGTTTTTCTGCTAAAAGAGGTAATTCTGTATCGATCAGCGGAATAATCATTTTGATATTTTCTTTTATACAAATGGCGATTAGTTCGTTCACATAGTTCTCATCACTCACTCTCGGTACCACATAATGCTGATCCGAAACAAAGGTGGTAGGGGCATTGTTCTTAAAGTCAGCGGTGATAATTCTGCCGGTTATGTTCTCTGATCCCAGGTACTCTTTGAACATGTTGAGAAGGGACACTCTTCTCCCGGAAGAGGTGAACAGGATGTTAGCTTCGTACGTTTTCATATGGTGTTTCGCTCCCTCTGAATTCTGGCATCGTGGCATGGTTGGCATTGTTGATGTTTTCGGATTCGAAGACTTTTTTCACCGTGAGAAGAAGAATTTTAAGATCGAGCAAAAAGGTCTGATTCTCTGCATACCACACGTCGAGTTGAAACTTCTGATCCCAATCGATCGCATTACGGCCGTTTATCTGCGCCCAACCGGTGATTCCAGGTTTCACATCATGACGTTTATTTTGCTCTTTTGAGTAAAGCGGCAGATAGCTCATGAGAAGCGGACGCGGTCCAACAAGGCTTAAGTCCCCTTTTAGCACGTTCCATAATTGCGGTAGTTCGTCTAAGCTGTATTTTCTTAGTGTTTTGCCGAAAGTGGTAAGCCGTACTTCATCAGGCAGCAGCTGGCCGTTTGCGTCTACTTCGTCTGTCATCGAACGAAATTTGTATACATAAAACGGTTTGCCATATTGACCAGGTCTCTGTTGCTTGAATAGTACAGGTGAGCCAAGCTTTAGGCGAATCATGATTGCCACAATGGTTAATACCGGAATGAGTAGGATAAGTAGAATAAAAGCACAACTAAAATCAAATAAACGTTTCATATCTGTTCCTCACTTTTAACGTTCATGGTGTGATCGGAATATTTACTTTCGCCTGAAGCATGGTTTGCGTCTCATAGTTCCAAGAATCACGGCACATCTCGTGCAATCCTTTTTCAGCAAACCAGTTTAATAGCGTATTCGCTTTAAATGGATTGGCGTAACTAATCGGAATATCACCTGGTCTTCGTTCTTTCACCACACACGGGATAGATTTCCCTGTTACTTTTTCAAACGCTGCAATCATTTCTAATACACTATGCCCCACGCCTGTTCCAAGGTTATAAGCTTCTACCCCGGTCGTAGAAATGACGGATTGGAGCGCTTTAATATGGCCTTTTGCAAGATCAGTAACGTGAATATAGTCTCTGATTCCTGTTCCGTCTGGCGTTTCGTAGTCATCACCAAAAATGTTGAGATGCAGCAGTCGACCAGCAGCCACTTGTGAGATGTAAGGAACGAGATTATTGGGTATGCCGTTTGGATTCTCGCCAATCAAACCGCTATCATGTGCACCGATCGGATTAAAATAACGTAGGGAAGCAACGCTCCACTTTGGGTTCGATACGTACAGATCGCGAAGGATTTCTTCGATCATCTGTTTCGTACGTCCGTAGGGATTGGTTGCTCCTAAAGGGCTGTCTTCTATAATCGGCACGATGTCCTGGTTGCCATAGACGGTAGCGGATGAACTGAACACGAGATTATGCACACCGTGTTCTGTCATCACTTCACACAGATTGAGTGTAGAGATGATGTTGTTTTGGTAGTATTTTAACGGTTCCGCGACCGATTCGCCGACGGCTTTGTAGCCTGCAAAGTGGATGACGGCTTCGATCTTGTGAGTGGTGAAGATGGTGTGTAGCTGGTCTTTGTTGAGTAGATCGATCTCGTAGAAGGTGAAGTCTTTGTTGGTGATCTGTTTGATCTTTTCAACAACGTCGGGTTTGCTGTTGGCGAAGTTGTCGAGGACGATGAGTTCGTATCCTTTCTTCAGCATTTCAACGCACGTATGGCTGCCGATGTAGCCAGCGCCGCCTGTGATTAAGATGGCCATGGTGGTGTGCCTCCTTTTGAAATTATGTGATGAGATCCGTTTTTTATATGATTAAGCTTAAAATTTATGTGATTGCTGTCCATTTTTATGTGATCCGGCTCTAAAATTATGTGATTGCGGTAAAAAGCGGTTCAATAACGACCGGGTTAACTGCTTTTCGTACGTGTTCATCCCTGCAAACCACATCAACGTAAGGAACATCATGGAGAAGACGCTTATTTTCAGGAAAAATAAGCTCCAGCTTCCCATTGGAAGCATGTCATTGATGTATAAACCTATCGTTAATGTTGCGACGAACGGGAAGCTCATCTTTAGAATCTCTAACCAAAACTTCGGAACGTCTAGGTGGATTTTTTTCCAATAATAGATGTTCATGATAAGCAGGTTTACTAAAAACGCGACGGCTGTGGCAATGGCACATCCTAAAGCTCCCCAGCGACCGACCAGCAAAAGACTCAATACGACGTTAAAGATCGCGACGCCTAGATACACAAACGTTTTGAACTTCTGTATGTTCTTGGCCTGCAGGATGATGTTTCCCATCTCCTGCATGAGAGAGATGATGAGTGGAACGGCGATTAGAATCGCAATCACATAGGATGCCTCGTACTCTTTTCCGATCCATAAGTCGATAAACTCATATCCGAAAACAACAAATCCGCTTAGCGCAAACGATAAGACGATAAACTGAATGCGGCCGATTTTGATGAACAGATTCGAAAGTTCTTCATCTCTTGCGTTTCTCGCGACCATTCCTGACACTCTCGCTAGAAAGACGTTACAGATTGCTTGTGAGAATCCGGCAAAATAGCCAGAAAAAGAGGCACCTAACGCGTAGATGGAAACCGCGACAGTGCCTGTGAAAACGCCGAGTATGATTTGATCCGTCGACCAGTAAATCTTTTCAACGATCAAGTTAATGAAAAGGAACGATGAAAAGAACAGAACCTCTTTTATGAGTGAAATCTCCATTCTCTTGAACGAGATTTTGATTTTTATCACTTTAAAACAAAAATAGATGTTGCATGCGATGACTGCCATATTTACGAGAGTCGTAATCGTGATGATCGCAACTGAATCATATCCCTTTAAAAGAAACGGCCACGAGATGAGTGGAGAGCTCACTGCTCCTATAATGACGATGAACTTTTGAAAGATGAACTTTTCATGAGCAAGGATAATGAAGCTGAACACACCAAGCGCTATCGAGAGCGTCAGGTTCAGTACCGTAATGAACATCAAGGTTTGAATCTTATCCAGTTCAGCCGGACTTAACGAACCTCCGAACAAGGAGTCTGCTGAAAACGTGATGACCATTCCGACGACAAACGCGAGCAGTCCTAATATGGCGTACATGATGGTAAACATGCCATACAGTCTGGATTCTCCGTCGTCATCGTTCATCACTTTGTATTTAGCGATGTACCGAATGACCGCGTTTCCGAGTCCAAAGTTTAGAATTCCAATGTACCCGATCGTTGATGTCCCGAGCACGAATAGTCCGTATTCGGCTTGACCAAGTGTCTGCAGCATGACGGGTGTGTAGAGAAGCGAAACGACACTGTTGAGAACTAAGGCGATAAAGGATAAAACAGCGCCTGCTTTTAGTTGGCTGATCATAAGTGACCGCCCTTTCAAGAACTAATTTGATAAAGCTTGTTTACGAGATGCGACTTGCAATAGTCTTGCTTTTCACAGTTTGCAATGAGCTGGTTCCGGAGGCGTTCGTTGTGATAGATTTCCTCTATTCCGTTCACTAACCCCTCTACCGAGAGGTCACAAATATAGCCGTCTTCACCGTGTGTGACCTGACTTTTACTCGTACTGTAATTGGTGATGAGTACGGGCTTTCCTAAAATCTGTGCTTCCTCTACCGTGACGGCTTTTCCTTCATAGCGAGAGGGCTGAACGTATAGATCTGCACTCTTCATGAAGGGATATGGATTCGTTTGTTTACCCAGCAAAATGAAGTGTTGTTGCAGGTTGTGCTTTTGTATAAGCGATCGTACGGCGTTTTCATCTCCTCCATAACCAACCACGTACCAAGCGATGTTCGTGTGACCTTTTTTGTGCAGCTGGTTTAGTGCTTCAACCGCCATGTCGATTCCTTTGGCGTATGAAAGGCGTGCGACTGTGAGCAGTTTGAATCGTGTATCTTTTTCCATCGAATTATCCTGCGTTTCCAAGCTCAAACTTTTAATGATATGAGGTGATGATACGTTTTCCATCACTTCTACTTTCTTTGTGAGTTCAGCGTATTTTCCGATGAAAGCTTCCTTTACACTTTCAGAAACGGCCATGATGTGGTGGTATTTTCGCCAAATTTGTAAATCGAGTGCAACATCTGTTTCAAGATGAGAAAAGTCTGTGTGAACCCAGGCTATTTTTTTTGTTGCGTTCACTTTTGTTGCCACAAAATTATGCGGCCATAAATAACTCACGGCTACATCATACTCTCCAGCTAATGTAGGCAAATGAGCTATCGCGTATTTCCACATGAGCTGCATCTGCAGAATGCCTGGTTCGGCTGATCTTCTCCACTTTCCTTTTAGCTCTGCTACCAATTTTGCTCGTAATCTAGCAGATAATATAAGGTACAACTTCTCATTCCCAATTTCCGCGATTGACTTCCGAAAGGTGCTGTACTCTCTCACCTCAGGCAATAGATTCACTTCTTGCGGAATCTCGTTTAGAAGCTCACCGCTATGACGATAAAGCAGCAAATCTACCTGAAACTTTTCATAGTCTAAGTGATGAAGCAGATTTATCAGACTTCGCTCCACACCGCCGATCTCCAAATCGAATGTAGCAATCAGCATGCGTTTCATTGCTTTTCACTCCATGACACTTGATAGATGTTTAGTAGTTTCCCAACACCAGATTGATAGTCGTTTCCGTTTTGTATGAACCCTTTCACTTTCTGATCTTCTTCATGAAGTTTTTGTCCAGAAAGCTCTAGAATTAAATCTGCCCAGTAGTCGGATGATTGTCGTAGCGATGCGCGTTGCACAAGACCTAAACCGAGATCGGCTTCAGGCTGAATGGCTTCTGATACTACACACGGTAAACCTGCTGCTTGAGCTTCAAGCAACACGAGACCTAAGCCTTCATAAATCGAAGGAAACACAAAAACATCCATACTGTGCAGCATCGTATGGATGTCTTCCCGTAACCCTGCAAAAACGATATGTTCGGCCAACCCTTCTGCTAGCGCTTCTTTCTGAATCTCCGCGTGAAGGTCTCCATCTCCTACGAGCAGCAGTTTTACGTTTTTATTTTTTTGCACCATATTCGCTAAGATCTGCAGAAGAAATCGATGGTTCTTGGATTTGATGAACCTTCCGATATGACCGATGACCATTTGGCCTTCCAATTGGTGCTTCGCTTTGAACTGCTTCACTTCATCAACCGGCTCTTTCAAAAAGTTTTCGTAATCGATGATGTTTGGAAAGAAAATATATTTGTTTTTTCGTGATTTCTCGTTTCCGAAAAGATACGTAGCCGCTTCAGAACTGCATGATAATAGATGTGATGAACACGACTGAATCAGCTTTTTCATTGATAACAGGTACATCTTTCGCAGCCATCCTCTATCATCTTCCCAGGTTGTATGCGCGTGTGAGATCCTGACCTTGATTCCAGCTAGGCGCGCGGCGAGTGCTGTAATGCCACAATGAAAAGAGAGATGGCCATGCACGGCTTCATAAGGACCATTTTTCTTGATCGCCTTATACAGCTCCCAAACCGAATGGGGATCTCGCAGTTTGATCACTCTGCCGCCCATCCCTCTGATCTCTTCATCATAATGAGCATCACTTGGAATGTAAGAGATATAGTCAAACTGAACCTGCTCTCGGTTAATCTTACGGTACAGATTCATGAGCAGCGTTTCTGTTCCTGCCCGGTTCATCACACCCGTCACATGAAGGATTCGAAGTGGTTTCTCTCCATTCATAGCTCAATCTCCTTACGAAATAAAATCACTTTGGTATACAATTCTTAGCGTAATCACGTTCTCGTAAAAGTAAAAAACAAAGAACGCCAGCAGGATGAAATAATAGATGACTTTTCCGTCTTTTTCTCGAAATAGCTTTGGCAGCCAAGAGATCAAGATAAGTGTGTACAGATCAAAGTACATGTTAAACCGAGCAAAAATCCAGTTCTGCGTGGAGACGATCGTAAAAACGAGTGAAATCAACGAAAAATTGATGATAATATCACTTGCCGGAAAGACTTCTTTGAAACGATCTCTTCCCAAATAAGCGACGAAAAGTGGAAACGCACTTACACCGACTCGAATAAAGTTCGCCCCGCCTTCCGCAAACTCACTATAATGACCGTAAACCGTTGTTTCCATCGCCGAAAAAAGAAACGAGGAAAACTCCTGATAGCCGATCACCACCACGACCGCCCCTGCGATAAACAGATACGACATGCTCGACCATGCTTTTTGCCGTACGAAAAAGTAGATCGGAACAAGGATGAGTGCGCTTTGGTGTAAAGTCGCCGCAAACAAAACAACGAGCATGTATTTTTTCCAGTTCCCGTTGATGATGTAGCGTGTTGCTGCAAACAGGATGGACGCTGCAAGAAACTGCCTGATGCCGTTCATCGAAACCAAATAAAGCCCGCCCGTGATATACACGTACAGACTTAGCTCGATCAACCGGGAATATTGATAAAGAATAACGACAACCAGGATGTTTGAGATCAAAGCCGTTGTAAAAATAAGAATCTGCGGATCTGGCGTGATGCTTTTTAATAGCTTTTGCAGAATGCTGAATCCAAAGTCTTTGTTTGAAAAAACATACGACCAGCTGAAGTCGTTGATCTCATATCCATACATGTAGAAGAACGTGTCTCCGATATTGTTTCTGAGCCCAGAAACGACCGCAAGCATCGTAACCGTTAATAGGATGAACAGCTTACTCGGTTTTATGGGCACCCATCGCGTGAATGGGGTGTGAGACCCTGATAGCGCGGGTGTTGCCATGAATCTTGCTAGAAAAGCTAACAAAAAAACGGCGAACAAGTTGATCCATAGCACGGTCATTTTGTTTTACTCCAAATAAAAGCGGTGAGTAAAGCACCGAACGGCAAAGCCATAAGCGTTAAGCCCTTTTGCGGCGATTCTTTTAAAAAAGCTTTGTTTCTCGATAAAAAACTGCTAGACACGTAGTGGACAGCTTGGCGAAATTTAAACGTCACGGAGCTGAAAGACAGCTTCATCAGTTCCTTTCGGTAAAACGCGAACCCGTTCGGATTAGTTCGGTATTGGTTCAGCATGTTCATGGACGAGCCATCTGGCATGTATTCTACACAGCAGAGCACTTCATTCAACAGCAGCATCTCGTACTGTTCATCGAGCTTAAAGTATTTATAAGCGAGCCCGACATAGCGTTCATTTTTAAAAAGTGGGTACGGATAGTTTCTCGTAAGCTCTGTCCGATAGACGAGCTTCTTGTCTCCTGTCACGCCGTGTTTGCTGTATAGATGAAAGAGAGTTGAAGTCTTAAGGTTGCTTTGCAATGGTGTACCGATGATTTGACCTGTTGTATCGGCATCTAGTCCAATGATGCCACTCACTTCGTTGTTTCCGTGCGCACGCCAAAACGTCACGATTTTTTCAACCGCGTCATGTGGCATATAATCATCAGAGTCAATGCAAACGTTCAGCTCAGTGTTCATGATGTTGTAAGCCGTATTGTGCGCGCCGTGCATGCCTTGGTTTTCTTGGTGTACATATTGGATATCCACAGCCTTTTCAGCAATCCAGGCATTCACGAGTTCCTTCGTATCATCAGTCGATCCGTCATCAATAATGAGCCAAATAAAGTCTTGAGACGTCTGATTTTTCAAGCTCTCGTAACAGCGACCGAGACAATAGCTTCGGTTGTAGGTAGGTGTGAAAACAGTAAGTGTTTTCGACGTCATATCCCCACCAACTTTCCGTATAACGTTTCTGCCATTTTGGCAGAAGATGAGATATCGTAACCATTTTCTCTTAAGGCTTGATCGCTGTTTTCGTACCTTTTCTGATGTGACCGTATTGTCGTCAGTTCGTTAATCCATGGTGTAGTTGTTGCGATCGGTAAGTAACGAACGGCCCCAAGCCCCATGTCTACTTCCCGTGTGATATGTTCTGAGATCAAACACGGCAACCCCGCTCCTTGCGCTTCGATCAACGTGACCGGCAATCCTTCGTGATGAGAAGGAAAGACGAAAACGTCAAAAGCTTGTAAAAGATGATGAACATCCTCGCGTATTCCTAGAAACCGAACGTGTTGCTGTAAGCCTAAAGTATTCACTTTTTGCTGAATGATGTGTTTTTGTTCGCCATCACCTGCCAAAAGAAGTAGCACATTTTGATGGTTTTGAACCAGCTGCTTTACGATATCGATTAAAAAGGAATGGTTTTTTTGAAGGTTGAACCGTCCAATATGGCCCATGACGAAACAGTCTTCTGAAATGTTCAGTTCCTTTCTGATCTTATTTCTTTTATCAGTTGAGAACCTAAACTTTGTGCTCTCAATGGCATTTTTTAAAAGAACAGAGTCGGTCGCCCGCTTCTTAAACAGCCAGTTTGCCGCTTTTTGTGAACATGCCACATAGTGTGTCGCGTTTTGAAGCAGATGATAGCCGGCGTACTCTTTATACAGTTTTGCTGCCCAACTTCCTTCAGAACTCGTGTTATGACTATGTGCGATGCGTGACGGAATGCCAGCTTGCTTGGCAGCACGTAATACAAACCCACTCATCTTATCCATGTGCGAGTGAACGATTTTGTATTCTGGGTGAAATCGAAAGAACCTTTGCAGCGATTGGATATAGGTATAGTGGCCACTTTCTGTCACATATGGTATTCGGTGAACTCTTCCACCAAGTTCCTTGATTTCTTGATCGAAAACGCCTGGTTTACACGTTAAAAAATCAAACTGTATACGCGTCCGATCGATGTTACGATACAGATTCATGAGCAGCGTTTCTGCGCCACCTCTGTTCATATTGACAACAGCGTGTAAAATCCTTACTGGGCCATCCATTTGGTGTGCTCCTCCTTTCCCATGTATGGTTTATATAGCGCGCTCGTTTGTTGCATGATCTTTGTAATGCTGTATGTGGAGAGAATAAGTTGTCTCGCATGGTAGCCGAACTGCCTTCTTTTTTCTGGTGCGTTGATTAAATTCTCAATCATAAGCGCAGCTTGTTGAATGTTGTTGTCCTCGATGAGGCAACCCGTATGCTGTTCTTGAACGAGTTCTTGATGTCCTCGGTTTTTCGTTGCCACAACAGGCAGTTCACACGCCATCCCTTCCATGATGTTAACGGGCAGTCCTTCTCTTAAACTAGAAGCGAGTACAAGGTCGCACATCGGCAAAATTTCATGCACATCTTTTCTATGTCCTAAAAAATGAACATGTTCCGCTATTCCGAGCTGTTTGGCATAGAGTCGGCATTGTTGGAGTAAGGGTCCGTCACCTGCTAATAAAAGTTGAGCGTTGCGGTTTTTCGTTGTGACTTTTGCCAAAATATCGAGAAGAAGTCTTTGATTTTTGTTTTTGTTAAATTCAGCCGCATAAAACATGAGGAAATCGTCTTGCTTATAGCCTGACTTGAACCGCATGAACGCTTTTTCTTCTCTCGGTACAGGTTTGAAGATGTCCGTATCTACGCCAACGCCGTCTAGTCTTGTGATCGTTTTTGCTGAGAACTTGTGAAGTTGCGCGAGCTGATAGTCTTCTGAATTGATGGTGACCAAGCAATCTGTCTGATGGGATAACAGTCGTTCGATCGGATAATAGATGAGCCAGTTCGCGAGCGGAGCACCTTTACAAAAATGAAAACCGTGCGCTGTGTAGAGCACCTTCGTTCCTTTTTTGCGTGTGGTGCGGGCTGCTAACCGAGCAATGACTCCGCCCATTGGCGTATGACAATGGATAATGTCGTAGTGGTTGTTCTCTAGAATTTTCTTTAATTCTTGATAAGCAGCTAGATTCTTGTGATGAAATGGAGAGCGCTGAATCGGAATATTGTACTTATGATCCACGTAAGGAATGGTGATCGTTCCTGATGCTGCAACATGTACTTCCCAGCCTTGATGCTTGAACCATTGCAGTACAGGAAGATGAAATCCTGTAAAGTGAAAGTCAACGGATGCTACGAACAAGACCTTTTTCATGATTGCGCCTCCTTTTTTGTTAGTTGAGTTGGTGATGCTTGTCGAATTTTGCAAACTCGCCGCTATTATTCGATTTCTCGCCGTATTATGGACTAAACTCGCCGTATTACATTTAAAGTTTTTCGAATTAATTAAAAAGAAGATGCACCTAGTCGAGGCGCATCTTCTTATATCCTTAGTCCTTAACTTGAACTTCCCCTGAAACGACTTTAGACAGATAGTTTAGCAGTTCATGCCTTAAATCATCCCGTTCCAACGCAAAATCGATCGTTGTTTTAATAAATCCTAGCTTTTCTCCCACATCATACCGGATTCCTTCAAAATCATAAGCGTACACATCTTCTAATGCATTCAATTCTGCGATCGCATCCGTTAATTGAATCTCGCCACCAGCACCTGGCTTCTGATTTTCTAATAAATTAAAAATGCGAGGCGACAAGATGTATCGGCCCAAAATCGCTATGTTAGAAGGTGACTCTTCTAACTTCGGCTTCTCTACTAAATCTAACACCGAATAGAGACGGTCATCCATCTGCTTACCGTCAATGATTCCGTACCGCGACACCTGGTTATCCGGCACTTTCTGTACGCCGATAACAGAGGATTGAAGTTGATGATACTGTTTCATCAGCTGCTCCAAACACGGAGTATCCGACTTAACGATATCATCACCCAATAGAACAGCGAACGGCTCGTTTCCTATGAACTTGCGCGCGCACCATATCGCATGCCCGAGGCCTTTAGGTTCTTTTTGCCGAATATAATGAATGTCTACGAGATTCGTAGATTTCCTCACCTCTTCAAGCAGCTCAAGCTTTCCTTTTTCATAGAGGTTCTGCTCGAGTTCGAGCGACATGTCGAAGTGATCTTCAATCGCTCGTTTTCCTTTTCCAGTCACGATGATGATATCTTCAATGCCAGACTCAACAGCTTCTTCTACGATATATTGAATGGTCGGTTTATCGACGATCGGCAGCATTTCTTTTGGCATCGCTTTTGTTGCGGGCAGAAAGCGTGTACCTAAACCTGCAGCTGGAATGATTGCCTTTTTCACTCTCATGTTCTAGTCTCCTTTAACTCGGCACGGATAAGAATGACGGTTGCACTTCTACTTTTCTTTTATTCGTTAACTTTAACAGAGTTTCCCGAATTTCTTTGCCCGAAAGGTCTGGCAATCGTAAAAGCAGTTCTTCTACTTCTCTTATATAAAGTTGTGAAGGTTTTCCAATATAGATCTTCGGATAGATTTGCTGTTCATGCACTTCGTCTGCATCGAGGAGTTCTTCATATAGTTTCTCGCCTGGTCGAATGCCAGAGAACGCAATGTCGATCTCTTCTAACGCGTAGCCTGAGAGTTTGATTAAATTTCTCGCCAAGTCCACAATTTTGACCGGCTCACCCATATCAAGCACGAAAATCTCCCCGCCCTCTGCAAGCGTTCCTGCTTGGATCACGAGTCGAGAAGCTTCAGGTATGGTCATGAAATAACGAATCATCTCAGGATGCGTGACCGTAACAGGACCACCTCGTGCGATCTGCTCTTTAAAATAAGGAATCACACTACCTCGGCTGCCAAGTACATTTCCGAAACGAACGGCGACGAACTTTGTCTCACTTTTATGATTCATATCTTGTATGATCATTTCTGCTAGACGTTTTGTAGCTCCCATCACATTTGTTGGATTCACCGCTTTGTCGGACGAAATCATAACGAACGTCTTTACGCCTGACCAACTTGCGGCCAGCGCAGTATTTAATGTGCCTTGCACGTTGTTCTTTACCGCTTCTTTCGGATTTTGTTCCATGAGCGGAACGTGTTTATGAGCAGCTGCGTGATAGACAACGTCTGGTGTATATTGATTCATAACGTCCATCATCTTCTTCGCATCCTGTATATCTGCGATCACTGGCACGAGTGTGATGCCACGGTCACTGCAAAGTTTGTTTAATTCTATTTCAATGGTGTAGATACTATTCTCACCATGTCCTAACAGAATGAGCTGTTTCGGATGAAACGTTACAATCTGTCGGCAAATTTCTGATCCGATCGAGCCTCCCGCTCCTGTTACTAAAACCACTTTCCCTGTTATCGATTCAGAAATGCTACCAAGATCAAGTTCGACCGTTTCTCGGCCAAGCAAATCTTCCACTCTAACATCCCGGAACTGATTCACCGAAACTTTTCCCGTAACTAAATCCTCGAGCATAGGTAAAATCTTCGTTTCAGCTGTCGTTTTTGCACACTCTTGAAAAATGATGTTTAGTTCTTTTTTATTGAGAGAAGGGATGGCAATAACAATGTTCTCAATATTTTCTTTTTGCGCAATCTGTTCTAACTTATGAACCCCACCAAACACCGGTAATCCGTAGATATCAAGGTTGTGTTTTTTGAAATCGTCATCTAAAAATCCCACCGGAAGAAGGCTCGAATCGTTCTTTCTTAAAAGCTGCCTCGCCACCATCGTTCCCGCTGACCCAGCACCGATGATAAGCGTTCGCTTTTTGTTGCTATGTTCATTCACGAGGCGATCTTGGTAGAGGCGCCAACAAAAACGTGATCCTCCTATAAACAAGAGGTGAAGCAGCCAGGTAATTAATAATAATCTGAGCTGTGTGTCTTGGAGGACGAACCGTTGAAAAAGTGCTGCCGTTCCGATGGAGCATGTGACGACGTTAAAAATGACGATGAGTTCACCGACACTCGCATATTCCCATACTTTTTTGTAAAGGTTTAAGCGAAGGCCGAAAAAATGATGACTGAGTATAATAACAGCTGCACTCTGTGTGATCTCAGGCGTAAACACATGCGTATCGGCACTGATGATAAATAAACTGAAATACACAGCGGTAATCGCGATGAGTGAGTCGATCACGATAAATAAGGACATTCTTTGTTTGTAGGTCATGCTCCTCCTCCTCTCCTCTTTCTTTATAAAAAATTTACAGTGCTTAAAGATAGACTTCATGAGGCGTTGGTGGAGAAGTTTATCTTTAAGGACTGTAGGTGTGAAATTGCAGTTTTTAGATACGTATAGCAACGTAATAATGATGACTTATCGCTGGATAAGTCATCTGCTAAATCAAATAAAAACAGGGCATCTAACCCTTCCTCACACCACACCAGTGACGACTCGCGTCTAAGGTCGTTAGACCCACAGCATGATCGAGTGCCACCGTTGTTAACGATTAGGAGGCATCACCGAAAAGTAGTTTAAAGTTCTTAATAAAGAACAACATCATTAAAAAAAATAACCATCCAACAATGATTGATTTCTCTCGTTTAAAACCACGCCGATTAAATTGGCTCCAGCAACCTCTAATGCTCGTTTCGCTTCTGCAAGCTCATCGATCTTCGTCTTATTTTTGCATGAGATTAGGATTACACCGTCACTTCGGCTAGCTAAGAACCGAACTTCCGCTGCTTCTAAAATAGGAGGAGCGTCAATTATGATTCGATCATAGTGCTGAGATACTTCTTCTAAAAAAGAGATAATTCTTTGGCTGTTGATCACTTCGAGTGAGTTTGAATGGAGATCGCCACTCGTTAGAACATCCAAGTTTGGAACATAAGAGTGATACATTACTTCCTTCAGCGGAAGAGTACCTTTCAATACATCTAAGAAGCCTAGTTGGTTGGGGAGATTGAATATCGTGTGTACGAAAGGTCTTCGAAAGTTTGCATCTACGATTAACACCTTTTCATTGCCTTTGGCCATCGAGATCGCCAGGTTTGTGACAGATGTAGATTTGCCCTCGCCTTTTTTGGCTGAGGTGACAACAAGGCTTTTACTTCCTTTGTTCTTCATTAAAAAGTAAAGATTAGTCCGTGTGCTTCGATACTCCTCGGCCACTTTGGAAAATGGATTTAACGATAAAACGAGGCCTCTCATTCTAGATACGGCAAGGCTTCTTTTATGAGCTTTAGATACCAACTGTATCCCCCCTCGCATTCATCTCCATCTGTTCTACACTTTTATCCTTTAAGTCTTTTTTCGAGATAACGGGAATCTTACCAATCACCGGAACTCCGTACTGTTCAATATCCTGCTCTGAACGAATTGTCTCATCTAACGTATTTAGAATGAGGACAACACCTGCACTCAATACAAGTCCAACTAGGAAGGATAAGAGGATGGCTCGCAGCCCGCTACCATTGATTGGATAGGTATTCGGGGTTGCTTCTTTTAATAATTCAATCTCGTTAAAGTTAAGCAGTTTCTCCATTTGGTCTTTATAAATTCTAGCGGTGCTGTTTGCGATATCGGCAGCGACTTGAGGATCGTTATCTACAACTGAAATTAAAACCACTTGGGATTCGCCGATATTGTTTACCGAGATCTGTGAAGCGAGATAGTCAGCCGTTCGATTCAACTTCAATTCGTTCACGACTTTCTCTAACACCTCTGGGTCTTCCACCATAACCATCAGTGTACTAAGATCCACTTCACTCGCTGAGATGATCGCGCGGGTAGAGGATTCATATAAATTCTCTGACGTCAGCCGGCTATAGCCCGTGCCGAGAATGGTGATCACAATCGTAATGAAAGCGATAAGCCATATCTTTCGTTTCATCACTTCCATAAGTTCTTTAATATTGATCTCTTTTGCTTTTTTTGTATCTGTTCGTTGTATTTCTTTGTTCATTTCTGTCATATGATCACCTTTTTTCATATGAATTCTGTAGAAAGTTGTAATTCGTTCTAAATAATGAACAACGAAGGTAAAAAAAATGAGCCGTACTTGATAAAATGATTATAGTTCTATATAAAGAACAAGTCAATCATTATAATGAATATTCTGACCTCTTTTACACATTCCCGACCATCTGTTTTTGTAGCAGCTGATGAAACGTTTTTTGTTCTTCATTCGCCAACGTCTGAAAGCTTCCGTTCTGGATAATCTCCCCTTCATCAATCACCACGATATGGTCAGCATTGCGGATCGTCGATAAGCGGTGTGCGATCACGATGATCGTCATCTTGCCTTTTAATCGTTCGATGGATGTTTGAATCTTTCCTTCGTTCTCTGAATCGAGTGCACTTGTTGCTTCGTCTAATATGAGAAGAGAAGGTTTTCTTAAAATGGCTCTCGCAAGAACCAACCGCTGTCGTTCTCCTCCTGAAAGCATAACGCCTTTGTCGCCAATCGGTGTATCAAGCTTGTTCGGCAGTTGTGAAACAAAATCTTGAGACGCTGCAAATTCAAGCGCTTCCCACATCTCGTTCTCTGTCGCATCTGGTTTAACGAGGAGCAAGTTCTCCCGAATCGTACCGTTGAACAAAAACGGATCCTGCGGCACATAGCTGATTGATTTTCGGAGTGAAAGAATATCGTCCTTGGTTAGCACCTTTCCATCAATGACCAATTGCCCTTCGCTCGGGATGAGCAGACCCATCAATATATCAATAAGTGTGCTTTTCCCTGCACCTGACCGCCCAATGAATGCCGTCATCTCGTTTACTTTTATCGAGAGGTTGATGTTTTTTAGGGCGTATGGAGTTTCAGTATTGTATTGAAAGAACACGTTTTGGCATGCGATCTCGTGACTGATGATCATCGGATCAACACCATTCTGTTGGCAAACATCCGTCCCTTCTGATGCGTTCTCACTATCTTCTTTCAAACTTAACAGAGATTGAAAGGCTGGAATGGAAGAGTAAATCTGCTGCATGTTTCCTTGAATCCCCATGAATTTTGGCCACAGTCTAGAGAAAATAAGAATAATAGCAACTAACTGTCCGGGCTGATTTTTAAAGAAAATAACCGTGGTAAAAATAAGTGCCGCGATTGAAAGAGTTGAGATCACTTTATAAAGAACTTGAGAGTTGTATTGAATCTTGCTGTACTGAAACTGTTCGTTCTCGATGCGAGTGCACCAATCCTGAAGCCATTCATAACGTGTATTTTCTAAAGAATTACTTTTAATATCCTTAATGCCTTGAAAATCTTCTGTTAGTCCGCCGATATAGTCTTTCGCGATCTCGGATTTCTGATTTCCTACTTTTCTCGCCGCATGTAGAAAGGTTTTCGTGAGATAGGCAAGAATGGCACCTGCGAACAAGACAAACAGAGTGATTGTCGGCGATAAAAGAAACGCGATTCCGAGCTGAACGACCGTAAACACGATTGAAGTTAGAAGGTGCAGAAACACACTCGTACCACCAGAAACACGGCCTAAATCGTCGATGAGTGCATTGATAAAGTCGGACTTTTTTCGTTTCATATAGAAGAGCCAGTTTGCTTCTAACAGACGCTTATACAGCTCCATACGAAGGTGATTGATAAAATGAACATGAATCTGCACATTTCGGAGTGCGAGGTTTCTCTGCAGAATTGCCTGACCGATCACAAGAAAACTATAAAAGCCTAGAATGAGAACGAGTGCGTATGGAGTAGGAAGTTCAGCTAGCTTTGAAAACCAAAGCTGCAGAGTCGGGTTCGAGATTTCTGTACCAACGTTCAAGATGTTACTGATCTGAAGCATCGGAATCAGCAAGATAATGCCTACCCCTTCTAACAATCCGACGAGTGTCATCGCGACAAGATTAATGATCAGCGCTTTACCGGAAAATAGATAGAGCCGCTTTGTGATATAAAGGATACTCCTCATCTCTTTTCCTCCTATTGCGTAGATTCCACTTGTTTGCGCATCTTTTTCCACACCAACAATAATGGTCTGAGCGGAAAGTAAAGAAAGTGAAAGTGCTTTGGTAACGACAGAACATCTTGATCTTCCGGATAAGGATAGAGAAAACTCAGCATAAAGAGTAGTTTCTGCTGAGGATTTTTAATTTGAAACAAATAATGGTCATGATAGCGCGATACCCAGTCGGGCACAGGATCGCTATGTAGGTTAATCTTATTTTGATAATAAAAGAGTGTTTGCTGAGCAAGCTCTTTTCCATGTTTGTTTGTTAAATAACTTTGGAGCTCAGGGCGTATAGATTTATTAAATAATGAATGAAGTAGATGTAGTGCTTGGCCCGCAAGTTGATCAGCGTGATATCTTTTAAACAAGCGTTTAAGAAAGTGGAAATTCATCTCCTTATCTACTAAAAAGGCGATGTCTAACAACCAGCGAGCGCGTGACCAGCCATGTCGTGCACCATGTGAGAGTAGAAACAAAAACAGATCTTCGTTTCCTAACCGATAGAGAGGTTCATTTGCAAA
Source organism: Bacillus sp. E(2018) (assembly GCF_005503015.1). Taxonomy (NCBI): domain Bacteria; kingdom Bacillati; phylum Bacillota; class Bacilli; order Caryophanales; family Bacillaceae; genus Bacillus; species Bacillus sp. E(2018). The sequence continues at coordinate 219,615 of NZ_SCOL01000002.1, forward strand.
TAAACATGCCTCTTTTCGAGTCCACAGCTCTTGAAAAGACGGTTCTTTCCAAGGACCTGGGTTCAACCGCCAGTGTACCTCCAGCTTAATGTTCTTCACGGGATGATGATAAGCCACATGATGGTGACGCCACTTCCAATCTCCTAAAACAGATCGAATGTAATCATCCTTTACATAGCCGTCTTGCGCAAGAAGAGTATGAACATGTTCGAGTTCTTCAATCGGTACTAAAACATCGAGGTCACTCGACGTTCTTAGAGAAAGGTCTCCATACAGGTCTTTTGCAAGCACAGGACCTTTTAAAAAAAGAGTGTGAATTCCCTGTCGCTGAAACATCGTGTGAATCGTTGTCATCTCTCGCGTAAGATGCAGCATCTCAAACGTGAAGTGTTTGTACATTCTTTCTAATCTTTGTTTAATTTTTTGAGGAACGTGCGGCTGATCCTTCAGCTTTCCATATAGAAAGGAAAACGTGCGGTGATGCAGCAGCAAATCGTAAAATTCATTCCAATCGATGTCGGAGAACCAGTGTGAGTCTATTAAACGAGCGTCCTTTATGAGCAGCAGCTTCAGCTGTAGTTTAAGTTCTTTTGATAACGAATCTGTTTTCAAAATCGGTATGCTTGTCATCGTATACACCTTCAATCGTTATTAAGTGATCTGCTTTGCATACTTTCCGACCACGGTAAACTTGTTCATCTCTTCTGCTCCTGATATATAGATGGAACCGCTTCTGAGCCAAGCATGTGCGATCAGCACTCCTTTTTCGTCTTTCGCCGTCCCAAAATAGATCGTTGACTCAATTCCACGCCGTTTTAGCATGTTCATAGCCGCAATTGCCTTTACCATACATTGGCTTTCCCAAAACGTATAGCGACTGGCAAGATGGACGGCTTCCGAGATTTGTTGAAGCAGCTTTTTTTGCTCTGGATGAACCGTAAACTCTGTTTCTTCCATAAATTTTCCGAGGTTTGGCGCAACCTTAGCAAAGGGAATCGATTTTAAGATTCGTGACCAGCCTAATTGTACATAAGCCTCGATGATTAGTTTTTTCATGGTGGTGTCAAAATGTAAAAAAAGGCGAATTCGCTTTAAGAACGACATGTTTTCACCTTATCCTTTTACGATGATTAGGTTTTCGTTCCGAAGTGATTCTAAAAATGAGAGTACTTGCGCTTCACACTCTTCCCTAGAAATCTCGTATTCTGCCGCCAGGCGTTCTGTCAGCTCATCTACACTTATCGCTTGCTCAATCTTGTCCCAGATGATGCCGCCTACCTCACCTAAGTTGTAATAGTTTCCGTTATCCATTCCCATCATGACCTTCTCGCCACCCATATCACTGACGATAAATCCTTCACGCTGCTGAATGACCGATGTTTTCGTAAGTTGTGTTGTTGTTAACATCGTACTTCCTCCCTTTTTGAAATTTTATATAAAATAAGTGATACGAGTTCGTGAGCTGTAAAGTGATCACTCGGCCTTTGAAGACTAATTACTGAAATTTTGTTTACGAGTTTCACAGATTCCTTAAACTGCCACTCCGTCCGACTGCTATTTTTAATAAATGAACGGCGAAATGCTTGCCCCATCACGATATGAACGCGTTCTAATCCAGTTATTTCTTTTAACGTTAACGATCCATCTTCAGATATTGAAAGTTCGATTAGTCCAGCAAGCGGGACAGGTTGGTGGTGAAATCCTGGTATCGGCACTGCAAATTTGTTTTCTCTATCTACTAACGGCTTGTAGCCCTTATGTTCTAATCCAAAGTTTTGCAAACTCTCTTTCCATAATTTCTGCTGTGGATAGCCCGGTACGACCATCGGTTGATTTTGGTCATTGTAGGTGACCGCGATCACATCATCCGTTAAGAGCTTGAAGTTTTTTTGTAAAAAGGCAGTCGCAAGCGTAGATTTTCCAGCACCTGAATGTCCTGTAATGGCGTACGCTTTTCCGTTGATCTCAATCGCACTGCCATGAAGGCATAGTACATTTCTTTGCATGAGCAATGCACCCATACACGATCCGAGCAGATAGAGTCGGATACGCCCTTCCTCAGCACCATGCTCAGGCGCAACAAGAATTTGATCTCCATTTCTCACACAAAATGTAGCGAGGTTCTCAATATGAAACAGGACAAAATCTTCTTTTACAATAACGCGTGTATTTGATGTGGCATGTTCCTTCCACAAATGGGACAGATTTCTTTTTAGAATAGTTACTTGAGCAGGTTCTCCATTCCTTTTTGTTAGCTCTGGTATTTCGTATTCGCTATCTATCTGCAAACCAAAAGCAAAATAACTGTACATTCGTTTTGACACGTTCATCGTTTCCACCACCTTGTAACGTAATAGAGGAAAACCCTTATACTGTTCGGATGTATAAGGGCTCTAACAGTTAAGTAGATTCATTTCATGATAGCTGGTCTATTAGCTAGGTTTTACGTTTCCTCTGTCATCACAATCATCGAACGCAGCATCCTTGTATCTGTTTCCAGGACCCGCCATCGTCATGTTGATGTTAAGTACTTCTAATACCGGTGTTTGCCATTCCTTTTTCATCCATTTCACCTCCTTTCAATGATTGTAAAAATCGATACACGATCAAACTTCTCATAATTACAAGAAAATCAGAGTCAAACGCATGTTTAGGTAATGTCTCCGCTCGTTGTAGTTTTTGTAAGGCTTGTTTGATGGAAGTGACGTTTAGATAGGCTTGTGCGATCGGGTTCTGGATAAGGTCTTGAACCTCTTCATATAAAACTGGCCACGATGACTTCATGCGTTGAAGTATGTCTGCACCTTGTAAGCCTCGGGTTAACATGTTTGAACGTATTTGATCAGGCAGAAATCCTTTTGATGCTCTTCGAATAAGTCCTCGATCTAGCCCGTCTCCGAAAAAATAAGGCAATGGGACGGATAAACAAAAGTTGATGAGGCGTAAGTCGTTCGTTGGATCATGTGTCTGGACGTTGTAATGTAGTGAAAGTTTTGTGCGGCTCGTCCCTGTCGCATTCCATACATTTATCTGATCGAAATGACTTTTGCGTAGCTCGTGAATTGATTTTGGTGAAAGGTTTAACGCATTTGAGTCGTCCTCTAAAAGGAGTTGGGTAATGTTCGTTCTTCTTTCTAAATCTGGTGAAAGCAAGCATGGTGCGTTCTCTACTTTTTTTGAGGAATGTTTTGGATACGCGAGCTGCTTAACCGCTTTAAACACTCTAGAAGGTTTCGCATCAATATGGTGGCTGTACTTTCTCATCTCCGTGAGTAATGTAATGAGCTTTTTCTTTCTGAGGAGTTCGGCAAGATAATATTGACCAGGACCCCACGAGATTGAAAAGTTTCCTCTAGCTCCGTTTAATAATAGACCTACTCCTTGTTGACTGGCAGTTTCATGAATCCCTCTCATCCACGCTGCGTTTTCAAAGAACTTATACGGCATTTCCATCACGTTTAGCCAAGGGTCGATTTCTGTTAATGGTGTTCGATTCTGAAAATGAAAATATTGATCTGAAATGTTGCCAACATGATCAACAGTCGATTTAATGGACTTTCGCTCATCCGGTTCCATATAGCTTGGCGTCCAATCTTCGTATCCAGGAATCGGGGTCGCACTGTAGGTGTGAAGCTGTTTATTTTTCTGCTTCAAATGAGGTGCAGCGATGCTAACGATAGATCCTGAGTCGAGTCCGCCACTTAGTTGCGAACCTACCTTTTTGTGCGTTCGCAATCTTGAGGTGACTGCGGTTTTATATAGTTCTTGGAATTCTTCAATGACATCTGATCGAGATTTATAGGTCATGATCTCCGGTTCTTGAAAGGTGTGGTATCGTTTGAGGACCGTTTTTCCTGCAGAGATCGTGATTGAATGGGCCGGTGGTAAAGCTTGAATGTCTTGATAAACCGTATGGGATGCGTTATGTGTATCGATCATATTTGGAATGGACAGATATTCAGCCATCCAAAAATCATTAATATGATTCGAGATAAACGGCATCTGTAAGAGTGGTTGAAGGGTTGTAGAGAACACGAACTGATCTGGATTGTGATGATAGTAGAGCGTACGGCTTCCGGAAAAATCTCTTGCTCCAAACAGCTTTTCGCTTCGTTCGTCCCAGATCATGAATGCAAAATCCCCAATTAAATGGGCTGGCGTGTCTTCCTGCCATTTGGTGTATGCGAGTAGAATGAGTTCACTGTCGGTTGTTTGATTTTGACGTTCTTGCGGGATATTCAGTTTATTAAAAAGCTCAGGTCGGTTGTCGAGCGTAACGTCTGCTGTAATCGCAAGACGCTTTTCCGAGTCATAAAAGCACTGCTTGTTGTTGATGTCTTCTGGCATGATCCATTGCGCGAGACAACCGAGAAAAATGTTGTTTCTATAATAAGTATCAATGCTATCATACGGAAATCTTTTTAGAGGACGGAGAAGGTTCTCTCCAAGATCGATGGCTGCTATGTGATTGTGGAAGTGAAAGACCCCTGCTATCGCACTCATCGTACATCCTCCCCAAAGAACATAAGTAGATTAATTTGTTCTTTATAACGAACAACTACTAGTTATAAATTACCACCGTCTTTTTTCCTTGTCAATTACAATTTTTGATTAATATAAAAAGAGAGGACCTTAACCCTTTTTAAAGTTGGCATGTTTATTCAGATGTGAGATGGGAAAGGTAATTTTAGAACATAAAATATACATAAGGAGTGAACGTTTTCATGTCTGATCAAAAACATCCAACAAGTCAGCCCGCACAGCATCAAAACCAACAACCTGGTGTAGAATCTGAAATGACACCTAAGCCGCAATCAGAGAGCCCGACGTATAAAGGCAGTGAAAAATTAAAAGGAAAATCCACACTGATTACAGGCGGAGACAGCGGAATCGGTAAAGCAGCCGCAATCGCGTTTGCAAAAGAAGGCGCGAACGTTGCGATCGTGTACCTAGAGGAGACAGGTGACGCAGAGGAAACGAAGAGCCAGATTGAGCAAGAAGGCGTAAAGTGCTTGCTGTTCCGCGGAGATATCGGAGACGAATCGTTCTGTGAACAAACGGTTCGTGACGTTGTAGGCTCGTTCGGTGGATTGGACGTTCTCGTTAACAATGCGGCAGAACAGCATCCGCAACAGAATTTTGAGGATATTACAGCAGAACAGCTGGAGAAAACATTCCGCACTAATATATTCAGCATGTTCCATCTGACGAAAGCCGCGCTTCCTCATCTTAAGCAAGGAAGTTCGATCATTAATACGGCTTCCATCACGGCGTATCAAGGTCATCCGGAGTTGATCGATTACGCGTCAACGAAAGGCGCAATCGTTTCGTTCACTCGTTCGTTGTCTAATAATTTGGTTAAGAAAGGCATCCGTGTAAACGGAATCGCACCAGGTCCGATCTGGACGCCGCTCATCCCTTCAACTTTCACGGCCGATAAAGTAGAACAGTTCGGTAAAGACACACCAATGGGCCGACCCGGTCAGCCAGAAGAGCTCGCACCAGCCTATGTGTATCTAGCAAGTGAGGATTCTTCTTACGTATCTGGGCAGATGATTCATATTAATGGTGGTAAGGTTGTTAACGGATAAAGAAATACAACTTGAATACAAACTGACTGAAAGTAACTTCTTTCAGTCAGTTTTTGTTTTGTATAAAAAGTATAAATCAACTAAATATAATGGGTATAATTACATTTAAAAATAGAAAATAATGTATTTAACAGGTATAAAGTAGTGGTTCATCATACTCAAAAATATTACTAACTGACTATTCATCTTAATACGAAAAATGTCGATAATTGTTATAAATATATGTCTACTTCGGTGGTGCACAATGTCCATGGTCAAGGTCAAATATCACAAAATGATGCTTAAATACTTTTTAATTCTTTACAAGAGTTCAATTGATAAAAAACTTAGAGCTAATTTTTCTAATAAGATCGATTACCATGAAGCGCAGATTCAAAAATTTTCATCAAAGCTTACACGTTAATAAGAATTGAAACGAGCCTGCTCATTATTTGAGCAGGTTTTTATCTTTAGCAGGGTTTTATATAGTTGTCCTTTTCTGGTGGAAATAAACTGGTTTTTGTATTTGTGTGGGGTCAGACCCGGGGTCTGACCCCATTTTTGAAACCTGATTCTAGACTACTTCGTCATACTGTTGGATGTGTAAAATAAGGAGGATTTGGTTTTTGTGAAGAATAAGGGGCTTAGGGAGAATAACATCAAGATTGATGGTATGAGTAAGGATGAAGCCATTCTTTACTTAATGAATAGATATGGCGAGGAAATAAAACGCTTTATCTACATGATAACAGTGGATTGGGATCAAGCTGCCGATATTACACATCAAACTTTTATTGAGGTGTACCACGAGCTAGATCGTGTGATTAACATTTCATCCATACGTTATTTGATATATTCGATTTCCATTCCAAAAATGAAAGTGCGAAATCGTCGGCATTTTAGCAATGAGCTGTTTGCTAGTTTCACATCTAGGTCTATCGAAGAAAATGTTAGTGACGATCAACTTTTTTATGAAGCAATTATCAAGCTACCAGTGAAATACAGAGAAATTATCATTCTCCTACACTATTGCCAGTTTTCAATTGAAGAAGTATGTGGCTTATTAACAACAAAAAAATTAAAAGTGCTATCTCTTTTAGATAAAGGTAAAGGACGCTTGCAGCGCTCTCTTGAAACCCAAGGAGGTAATTTTTCATGGGAGATCATTTAAATCGTCTCAACAAAATTATGGATGAACGCTTGTCCTCCTCTTCTGTGTTCACCGACAAAGATAAAAAACAAATCTTGCTCAAGATAAAAAAACAAAATAAGAAACCTGTTATCACAAAGCGCCGTCCCCTTGTTCCTGCTCTTTTAACGGTCGCACTGATTGCTGGATTACTACTGTTTACTTTCTCACTGTTTGAAAAATCAGTTGAACCTCTTCAACAGGCCGTCAAAGAAAAAGTGGTAAAAGATAAAGTTGTGAAAGAAAACAAGAACGAACCAGAAACTACAGTTTTTGATTCAAAAGAGGATAAAACAAAAGAGAATGAAGCAAAAGTTATTGAGGATCCGCCTATCAATCCAATCATTTATTTTGAGAATCCAACTGGTGAAGTTGTGATTAATAATGCAAAGAAAACCGTTGAGATAAGAGGAAATGTTACGAATGCGGCTAAAGAAATGACTCCTCAATTTGCAGTAAAAGTAAACATATTAAACCCAAATCTAAACGATACTCTGAAACAGTTAGAAATTCCTTTTAAAGATGCTCAATATGCTAATGCAAAACCAGGTACAGTTTTTAAATTTTGGGAAGAAGTTCCTCTTTTAAATGAGTTGTCTGAATCTGACTTAGAGAACGCTGTACAACTCACCTTTACGATTGATGATAAAATTATAAAAACTCATATCATAAACAACATTAAAGTAATTGAGGAAATTCCTGACCAACCAATAGAGAAAGAATCTATGAAAATTGAAGAAATAAAAAAATCACTATCACGCGGAATGACTCAAGATGAAGTTAAGGCTGTTTTCGGAAGTAAATATACGGAAGTTACAGGGTCCATGAATAGTGAAAATTACTGGAGATTCGATATTGGTGCAGATCCAAATTACAACTTCAATCATGATGAAAAAGATGCCATTGATGAGAAAGGACTGCTTGAGGGCACGGTTGATACGATTTTATTTGTAGAATGGGATGAAAACTTGAAAGTGAATAGTTTTAGTTTCTACAATTTATTAGAATATGGCTTCAGATACACGTACCGAGTTTTTGAAAATGGGAATATTAAAGAAGATAAAGATACTACTGGTGGCATTCTAGATTGATGCAAATTCTATAGATGATCAATAGAAAAGCTGGCTATGATAGCCAGCTTTTCTGATGTGTGTCCACCCCTTATAGACAAAAATAGTACATTTTTATTTGTTTGGGGTCAGACCCCAAACAATTTACGGTAAAATTTTACTCGTATTCTAAAATAATGAAACTTATGGTATCATTGCTTCGTCTTACATCCGGGAAAACATTTACGAGGGGGTTGTTTAGTGGAAAATCAGGGGTTGCAGGAGAATGTTAACATCACAGGAATGAGCCATGATGATGCAATCATTTTCCTGATGAATACATACGGGGAAGAAATAAAACGGCTTGTCTATACCTTCGTTAAAAACTGGCAGCATGCTGAAGACATCACGCAAGACGTGTTTGTAACACTATATACAAAACTTGATACATTTAAGGGTCAGTCTGCTATCAGAAGCTGGATTTACTCAATTGCCATCAATCGCTCAAAAGACTTTTTAAAAAGCTGGAGCTATAGAAAATTAGCGTTTACCGATAAATTTTCCAATGATCAAAAAGACAGCGCACACTCTGCAGAAGACGGCGTAATCGCGAATAGCGAGGATCAGTTACTTTACGAAGCTGTATTGTCGCTATCCATCAAGTATCGCGAAGTCATTTTATTACACTATTATAAAGATTTTTCTATTCGAGAAATTTGCGACCTTCTCACACTCAATGAATCTACTGTGAAAACTCGTTTGAGCCGGGCACGCAAACTACTCCAAGAACGTTATCTAGAGCTTGGAGGTGAAAGATAATGGAGAAACAGCTCAAACACTTAGACCAAATCATCGATAAGCAGATTTCTGATGCACCTGTTTTTACATCAAAAGATAAACAGAACATTTTGGCAGCTATAAAGGACTCCACAAAGCAACCATTAAGGCAGAGACGAAAAACATTTGTTCCGCGCCTTCTAACCGCTGCCCTATTTGCCGGAATCATCTTCACTTCCTACACGATGATCGATAGCTACCTAACACCTGATACGGCTACTGAGATTAAAAAGCCAGAGGTCAAATATGCCCAGGAACTGACACAATCATCTAGTAAACTGACATATGAAGTAGCTACACAAAAGCTGACTATTGAAGGGGCCGTTAAAAATGCTACACCTTACACGAGTGAACCGTTTAAGGCACGTGTGAAAATTTTAAAAGAAGATGTGGCTGCCTCTCTTGAATCCAAGAGCTTAGCACTTGATGATGATTCAACTAACCATATACTTCGATCTGATGAATCGTACTCGTTTAATAAAGTTGTAACGCTAGATATGGGTATTGTGGATGAAAATACGCTTAAGGATGCTTTTGAGGTTGAGTTGTATACGGAGGATAAGACGTTAACATCGTTTGTTATCCGAGATATTGATTACAAAGCAGATGAAATCGAAGTGGAGGAACCGCCAGTATCCGAGCAGCCTGATCAAGAAACGACACCAGAAGAGCCAAAACAAGAAGTTACAGAACCTACACCATCTGTTCCAGAACAAACAGAAAAAACAGATGAAGAGCTGTCATTACAAGAATTAGAAAAGAAATATGGCAAGAAAAAAACACCTTTTAATTCGTTAGACATCGAGAGTAAGAATGGAAAGTTTTTTGTTAACGGCATTACAATAGGCATGAAATCCGATGAGATTAATAAAATTCTAGGGCCTTATGATAAGCATTCCATCTCATATGATGATTATTCAGGACATAATATTGCGAGTTGGAAGATCAAGAATGCCGATCACATTTATGTCAATTATAAAGGTGAGCCAAACACAAATTACACCTCGTATATGTTAATTGTGCACATTAATGAAGATCAGTTTAAAAAGTTAACATCTACGTTTGGTGAACCTTACTATATGAATAGTAATGGAATTACCTTTTATTATCTGGAAAGTTCTCAACAACAGTTGGCCATTAATGACGGCTCGTTATACGATCAGAAACAGTTCGAAGGCTACCAAGTTATCCTATCGTTTAACGATGACCCTGAAATGCTAAAGAGTGTACCACCAAAAGAATAAATGTTTTTATGAGGCAGCTGAGATAGCTGCCTTCTTATTATGAAACGAATCCTTATCTTCCCTCGTCTATTTTATAAGGAGGGGATATTGTGATCAGGAAGCATTTATTCTTTAGTTTTATCATCTTTCTTTTATTAACATTGATCTTAACTCCAAATAGGGCTTCAGCTACGAAATGGGTGCACGAATTTGTTGTATGGAATGGATATGTTTACACGTTACAAGATGAGATGATTGTAGATGTAGAGGGGAAAATTGGAGAAGTGACTGCATATTCCGATATGAACCAACTTCCAGGTAACTTTTCTAACGTTTTTCAAAAAGGTACTCCCTATTATTCAATTGATGGTATAGAGACAGATGAGTCGATCGCGATTAAAATAGGAAAAGGAAGTTATCAAATTGCAGATCGAGAGCACAAGTATTTGGTGAAGGATACGGAAGAAAGTTCTGCTAACGAGAATGATTATTCAAGTTTCCCTAAGCATCTTTTAGCTTTCATTGATAACTTGTTAAAGATGTTAAAGAAATAAGTAAACTTTTACAGAGGATGTACACATGATGAAGAAAACTATATTTTTTATTACTTTTGCAGTGATAAGTGTATTATTGCTTTATTTTAACTTAAAAGTCCAAAGCAACGACGATGTTGTTAAGGACTACATGAAAAATAAACATGAGATAGATGTCAAAATTGTTGAGAAACAAGAAGAAAGCCCCATGGTCAGTTCGGAAATCGTATATATTGTTTCTCCTGTAGATCAAAGTGAATTGCTTTTTACTGTGACAGTAAATCCTGATGCTGAACCCGATCGAATAAAAGATACCTATAATCAAGCTGTTCAAACGTATCAAGAGTATCATAAACTTAAAACCGTAGTTCCAGAGATAAAAAAACTAGGATTTAGTGGTGAATTTAAGCCACATCCCCTTCGTTACGAAAGTAAACAAGTGAATGGAAAGTGGAAAAATTATATTTCATTGCCTTTGAATGCAGATTTTCATTTCGATGTTGCTTCCTTTGAAGAAAAAGAGCTAGACCGGTTTTTAAAGCTAATTAAATTTATTCAAAAGAGTGGTGCTTCGATCCAACAAGTGACAGTCGAAGACAGCAGTGACGGTCTTAATACTAAAACATTCATATTGGATCTGGAAAAATTGTCTGACACCTCATCTACGGAAGCTCTTCTTGCGCAGTTTAAAACGATGAATTGGGAGCTAGCTAGTTACCATAGCAATAAAAAATGGGAAAAGGAAGCACAGAAGATTGAAAATGAACGCTTTTCTTTTGGCAGCAAATCTGATAATTATTGGTTCAACTGCCAAACAACAGATGAAAAGGGAGACTGCACTACCATTCTTGTTACGGTTTCGTACCAAAAAGATGGACTAAATCAAAGAAATCCACATCTAAAAGAAGATTTAAATGCGATTTTTTACTTTTTCGACCACACCATGAAACCAAAACCTAACGTAGAATATAACCTACTTGAAACTGATAATCCCAACCCTATTCGATTTACACAAGCAGATCGTAATAAATATAAAACAACAGATGCTTTAATTAAGGGATTATTTAAGAAATAGTGTCCAGGATCGCTTTTTTTTAAAAAAAATCAGAGTATATATTCTGCAACTAACCAATTAATGAATAGGAAGGTACTTATCATGTTTTTTGTCCAAATGTCAGGTTTCCCAGGCTCAGGTAAATCTACACTCGCGCGCGAACTTGCAAAAGAAACGGGTGCTGTTATCATTGACCACGATATTGTAAAATCCTCTTTGCTGCAAACTATAGCAGGATCATCTATTGACGCAAAGTCTACTGGTGCAATCGGCTATCATATCGATTGGTCTCTTATTGATTCAATGTTATCACAAGGAAAATCAGTTATTTTCGACAGTCCCTGTTTATACGAGGAGATGATTGAAAAAGGAACTCATCTCGCAAAGAAGCATAACGTTACATACAAGTACGTGGAATGTTACCTTGATAATCGCACGGAAATCAATAATAGACTAAGAAATCGTGACCGGTTAATTAGCCAAATTAAAGAGATCAACTCTGAAGAAGCTTTTCAATATACGATAAAAAACAGTAAAAAGCCTATGGGTCTAAAATGTTTAGTTGTGGATACTTCGCAGCCTTTAGAGAGTTATGTTGGGACTGTACTAGAATACATACAAGGGGTCTGACCCCAAACAAATACAATCCATCCATTTTGTCCACGTGAGAAAGACGATGTAAAAATCCCCCAAATCCGCGTTTATAAACAGCGAATTTGGGGGATTTAGTTCTAAAGGACTAATGTTTTAAGGAATAATGCTCATAGCTTCCTTTGTATTTAATGCTTTTTTATATTCTGCTTTTAGGTCATTTACTACTTCTTGAATGGTAGAGATTTTCTTAACACTGCCGACACCTTGTCCTGCGGACCAAATGTCTTTCCAGGCTTTTGCTTTGGATTCAGAGAACGAAAGGTCGATAGAATCCTTTTTCATCAAATTTTCTACATCAAATCCTGCTTTTTGTAAGGATGGAAGCAGGTAGTTACCTTTTATTCCACTAATTGCGTCTGTATAAACAAGATCCTCAAGTGTAGATTCTATTAACATCTGCCGGTAATCTTCGCTCGCTGAAGATTCTTGAGTCGCAATAAAACGCGTTCCCATGTATACGAGATCTGCCCCAAGTATTTTGGCAGCCAATATTTCTTCACCTGTAGAAATTGCCCCAGCAAGAATCGTCATCCCATCCCAGAATTCTTTTACTGCTTTTAAGAAAGCAAATGGATTTAATGTCCCACCATGGCCACCTGCGCCACTGCACACGAGTATTAATCCATCGATACCAGTCTTAGCAGCTTTACGAGCGTGATCAAGCGAGATAACGTCAGAGAATACGAGACCACCGTATCCGTGAACGATTTTAGCCACATCACTTGGATTCCCTAGTGAAGTGATGACCACTGGCGGCTCATATTTTTTTATTAGCTCTACATCTTCTTCAAAACGTTTATTCGTACGGTGAACGATTAAGTTAACACCCCATGGAGCTATCTTTGCTGAAGGATCTTCTTCCTTTGCTTTATCTAGCTCTTCTGAAATATGTTTCATCCAATTTTCTAATAGATCGGAGGTGCGTGCATTCAATAAAGGAAATGTTCCTATTATTCCGTTTTTGCAGCTTTCTAACACCATATCGGGACTTGATACTAAGAACATTGGAGCATTTATGACGGGTAGACTGAGTTGATTCGACAAACTTAATGGCAAATTGCTGTTCAAGTACGATCATCCTCTCAACTATTTAAGTATACTGCTTAAAAAATCACCACCTTAACATGTTCGCTAAGCCTTAAAGCAATCCCTTTTTCTCGTTTTGGAGAGCATTGAGGAAAATTAAATATTACATTTATGTTACTGTCATTTTCTGACAACATTTTTCAAACAGCTTGTATATAATCAATTTGAGTTAGGTCATTTGTCTCATCCTTCAGACAAGGGCAAACATTTTCGAAAGATATGGGCGCAAAGCCACGGGTCTAAGGCTAATGCTAGGATCGCCGGGCTACCTGAACATCACGCTTATCTGGAGGGAAATCTAATGGAGAAACAGACAACGTTAGATCGCGAGTGGATTCTTTTAATGAAGGAAGCTAAGGAAAACGGCATTACTAAAGAAGAAATTATGGACTTTTTAAAAAATCCCCAAATCATGACAATTGATGCATCTTTTTCACTAGAAAAGCTGGTAATCAAGTAAGAACTAGTACTTATTTACTTCCCTAAATATTGAAGATATAATTAAATTATTATGACTTCTAAAATGGGGAATGCAAATGGTGATAGGGGAAAATTTAAAAAAGTACCGCACAGAAAAAGGCTTCTCCATGACTTCCTTAGCTGAAAAGGCTGGAGTGGCTAAATCCTACATAAGTGCTTTAGAGCGAAATATTCAGCAAAACCCTTCCATTCAACTTCTTGAAAAGATCGCAGAGGTGCTTGATATTTCTGTTGATCATCTGATTAAAGAGGAAGTAAATAACGAAGAACTTGACCAAGAATGGGCCAATCTTGTAAAAGAAGCCATGGGTTCTGGTGTAAGCAAACAGCAGTTTAAAGAGTTTCTCGAATTTAACAAATGGAAAAACAAACAAAACTAACCACCTGATTTCATCAGGTGGTTTTTACGTTTTTGTATGATTTGAGTGTCTTCGTGGAATGTACATAAAGTGGTTTTTGTATTTGTGTGGGGTCTGACCCCACACAAATGTTTAGAGTTTTAAAAATTAGGGTAAGGGAATTTGTTGTCTACTATTTTTTGTTTATGGAGGATAATACATGAAGCAGTCGCCAAATGAACTAATGAATTCTCAAAAAAGTGTAGATGTTAATGGTTCTTCTTTTCATTGGGATCTAGCAAAAGGTATCTTTCAATTTGAAGGCGAAGATGTGATGTTGTTCTGGATTGATTCAGCATTCAAGGTGTTTCTCGATTCTATTGAAGAGATAACAGGAGAAGGAACCGCGGACCTTGTTTTTGAGACAGCTGGGTATCGGACAGGGTTAATCGTTAGCGATTTTTACATAAGAACGATCGGAAATATTGAGATTTCCGCTGAATCATTACCTACCATCTATGCATCAGCTGGTTGGGGTAAGACTTACATAGAACTTGACGTAGAGAAAAAAGATGCGATTATTACAATTACGAACAGCTGGGAAACAAAAGTTAAAAAAGCGCAAAACAGCGATCGTATGGGGCGCTTCTTACCAGGACATTGGGCTGGCGTTTTCACAGGACTCTTTCAAACCAACATGTGGTATAAAGTCTTAGAAAACGAATCCGATCCTCAAACGCTAAAGTTATCCATTTTTGAATCACATATAACACCAAAAGATAATATTCGTGATCTCGTTCACCGCGAAGAACAGCATGAGATCATAAAACTAGAAGCTATGGTGGAGGACCGAACAAGAGAGTTAACCGATCTTATTCGAGAGATTTCCTCTCCCATTATCCCAGTGACCGATTATATTGTTGTAATTCCGTTAATCGGTAAATACAACGAGCTTCGTTCAAACGATATGTTAGAGCATACACTGACTGCACTTCCTCAACACCGTGCTAAATTCGTTATTTTAGATCTAACTGGTATTAAGTCTATCGATACGGAAATGGTGGGTATGCTAAACAAGCTTGTTTCTTCAGCCCGATTATTCGGTATGGAAACGTTATTGGTCGGAATCTCACCTGAATTAAGTATGGAAATTACAAAGCACCAATATTCTCTAGGAGAAAGTACATATTTTAGAAACTTAAAGCACGCCATTCACTTTGCTTTTGCAAAGGAAGGCATGCTCAAACAAGAACCTACGAAGTAATGAAAATCCACGCTGCCGTTGCAACGTGGATTTTTTCTTGTAACTTGCTGTGCTTCTATGTATTTCTGGAATGTACAAAATGAAGGAATTTGTATTTGTATGGGGTCAGACCCCATTTTCTTAAAATCTCAACGTTCGTCTAAGCAACTTGTCTGCCTCTACATATGATATACAGAAACCGAAACCAATTGGAAGTCGGTATCAATTTGTGAGGTGAAACAATTAATGTGTAACAAGTGTGGAAACTACGACCACTGCAAACATGAAAAGCACGAGAAGCATGAAAAAGTTGAGAAGTGTTACAAGAAAGTAGAATGGGTTTGTGAAGAATCTTCTTCATCATCCTCTTCATCTTCTTCGTCCTCTTCTTCATCTTCGTCTTCATCTTCTAGCTACGAAGTGTTGAAGTGCAAGAAGTTTAAAAAAGCTAAGAAAAAGCAACATCATTGCTGCTGCGATCCTTGGGCAAGAATCTTGTTCTAGGATAAGAAAAAGGGAGTCCATTACCGGACTCCTTTTTCTTTATTAAAGACGCTTCGTTCCTAAGTAACGTGGCTTCCAATATGTGTTGTTCATATCTGAAATCGTCACTCCGGTAGAAGATCCAGCGTGGATGAACTTTCCATTTCCAACGTAGATACCCATATGTGAAGCTCCGGAATCTGTTGTTGAAAAGAACACAAGATCTCCTATACCTTGACCAGATACTCTAAATCCTGTTTGATTCCACATTTCTTTTACTGTACGTGGCAGAATAATATTGTGAGAGTTTTTAAAAACATAGTTGATGTAACCTGAACAGTCAAAACCTGAAGTTGTTGTTCCACCCCATACGTAAGGTGTTCCTTGAAAACGTTTTGCATAGTCAACTAGATAGGCATTGTTAACATTATAAACTCCTAGTTTGTTAAACGTATTTCGACCTGCAATTCCGTCGGCCGTCAATCCTTTTGCACGTTGAAAGCTCATTACCGCACTCTTAGTATATGACCCAAAATATGGCGTTGCTGAACCGCTATATGTAAAATAACCTTTATCTCGCAATATTGTTTGAAGTGTTTTCACATCTGAGTGTGTCATTGTTGGACGAAGTGTTTGATCTCCAATATTTGCAAACGCCTGTAGAGGTGACAATAATAAACTCGCACCTAAAACTGATGTAACTATCCATTTTTTCATTATTTATCCCAAACTCCTTTGATTTTCCAAGTAATCTATTATTATCCTACAATAAATAATAGGACTTGTGTTTTACGCTTGCGTTACGGAAAATAGGAATTTGGTCTTCTTGTAAAATCTTGTCGAATTTAGTATTGTGCTAAAATAATTGTTTTTATATCCTAATATTACTTTTAATAGCCAAAATCTCCAAATCCTTCTCGCTGCAAGATTTCTTCTAAATCAAGACTATGATCCTCTAAATATTGACTTCCATAAGTAGAAAAATGGTCTGTACAATTTGAATCGATAACGGTAAAAGAACTATAAAGAAACTCCCTATCATCATTTGATGTAGATCCTGAACTCCCAATATGAATACACTTTTCCGCAATTTTTTCTTTATGCCCATTGTTACTCACATAAAAATACTTATTATTAATTGTGCCCTCTGGTTCTGGTAATGACGTCAGCGCATAACCCTTATCGTTTATTTTTATTACATTGTAGTTTCCAACTTTGTCTGCTTTTGGCTCATCCCCAATGTCATATATCACAGTCACTTCACCTACATAACCAGCTGGAATAAGGTAATATTCGTTTGTTTTCTTTTCTAGAAACTCTTGCAAAAAGAACGATAAATAAACAGCAAAAACAGCAAATCCAATCACAAAAATGTAATTCACTATCTTTCTTTTCCCATTAAAGTTTTGCTTTT
The DNA here is from genome assembly GCF_005503015.1 of Bacillus sp. E(2018). Classification (NCBI taxonomy): domain Bacteria; kingdom Bacillati; phylum Bacillota; class Bacilli; order Caryophanales; family Bacillaceae; genus Bacillus; species Bacillus sp. E(2018). The sequence goes on from NZ_SCOL01000002.1 coordinate 236,768, forward strand.
TTCTCATTTGCCATTCTTCAGACAAGAAAAAAAGAACAGCACATATGATTGCAAAAGTATTAAACCCTTCTATGATAACAAAAGAAATAAAAGCAAAAATAATATGTAAGAAGCCTGACAGCAAGAATTGAAATTTTGTAATTTTTTTTGTTATAAGATCTATTAAGAGAGATACTGGTATGCCGTACAATAAGTTACCAACTAGGGCAAAGAAAAAAACGATAAGTAAAAAGGAGGAATCCTCTGTTGAACCAGATTCATAGATGGAGTAAATACCTAGTAGCACGGGTAATAATAAGGACGCCAAAAGAGCTGACTTAATTTTTCTCAACAAGTTTTCATTCATAACTCAGCCTCCTTGTGAATGTTTTCACATATATTCTATCACTTTGGTTCTAATAATGGAATATTCAGGATAACAAAAAAAGCCTGCTAAAATCAGCAGACTTCACCCAACGATCTCTCCAAGCGTTTCCGCAAAGTTTTCAGATTGCGCGACCGAACCGAACTGTCGCACTTTTTGTTTTGACCCGTAAAACAGCAACTCTCCTTCTTTTAAAATTAAAAAAGAAGTACATAATGTTTCGAGCTCTTGCGCGTCATGACTGGAATAGAGGATGGTCTTCCCTTCCCGTCCCAGTTGTCGCAGATCGTTTACAATCTCTTGTTTTGCAGATATATCAATTCCGACAGTCGGTTCATCTAGAATCAAAAGGTCCGGGTCATGAAGCATCGCGATTAAGATGTTCAGCTTTCGCTGGTTACCACCTGACAGATGCTTCACTTTTTTATCAAGATGCTCAGCCAGTCGCCACTCCTCGCAGCGCTGCATCCATCTTTCTTCTGATGCCCCCTTCGCTAACTTGCTAAAAAATCGTAAGTTTTCGCGCGTTGTTAGCTCGTGATAGACAGCGATTTCTTGCGGTACGTAACCGATTTTCTGACGAATTCTCTTTTGTTCTTTCCTCACATCAAGTCCATCAATCTGAACCGATCCGCCAGAACTTTTCATGAGGGTTGCAAGGATCTTCAATAGCGTTGATTTACCTGCACCGTTCGGGCCAACAACGCCAACGGTTTCTCCTTTTTCAATAAAGAAGTTCATCTCTTTTAATACTTCTTTTCTACCAAACTTCTTCTTCAAATTTTCTGCTGCAATCAAGCGTTGTCACCTGCCTTTAAGGTTGAAAGTATGAGTAATATAAAACTTAGACCTACAAATATAAAGGGAATCATTAACGTTTCTTGGTTTAACGAAGACACGATCCAATATTGCGGCGTCCACTCTGCAGCATGTTGTAAAAAGCTTGAAAGCTCGTCACTCGGGAAGAAAGTTCCGCTTAAAAGCGATGTGCACAAAACGATAAAGAGTGTGATCGCTTGCCATGTGCGGTTGCTGTGCACGAAATAAGCAAACAGAAGAGATAATGTGTTTAGAAATAAGACGTAGCCAATCAAACTCAAAATCGTAGTCACGTTCAACGTTAACGCTTCTCTCCACCAGCCAAAACCGATCAATAAGATGAGCATGAATAGCTGTAAAAGCAGAACGCCTAGTGCATTTCCGAACCAGTACTCTGAAAATCGACCAGCTGCATAAGGTACTCTCGACCGCATACCGGAGTCACGATCTTTAATCGGCCAGCTGTTATATAAAAAACTAAATAACATGAGCAGTACGAGCATGCCTGGAACATAGATCGAGACATTGTTGCCATCCGCCTCTACTGAAGATTCCCTCGTTACACCAACCTTATAGTCAACGGTCATAAGAGGCTTAGGCTCCCAATGTTTGTCACTAAACGCCCAAGCATCTTTCCAGACCTCAGCTTGCTCCTCAGCATCCAGTTTCTCACTTTTTCCGTAAGTTTTTAACACCGTATTAGCGCCGTACGAATTACTTGATAACCGCTTCACTTCACTTGCAAAAATCTCGCGCACTAACCCATGAGAAATCGAACCCGACGAGAGCCACATGGTCACTAGCCCTTCTTCATCATTTTTCTGTATGCTTTCCATAAACCCTTCAGGCATAACGAAACCAATCGCGGCTTTTTGCGTTTCGATTAAATTACGTGCATCCTCTTCATTACGAATACTTACCGCGACAGCTGGATTTTTACTCACTCTTTCTATAACCGTTTTTGAGTATTCCGTTTCATCCTCGTCTACGATTACAACAGGAATCTTGGTGACATCAATTGTTTTACCTACTGACATGTCTAAAAAAACGAGCACCAGAACCGGAACAATTAGCCCCAGCCAGCTCCACGGACTTTGAAGTAGTAATTTTATACGTGTAAGGGCAATTGTCCAGACCATGGCAACCTCTTCTTTATCGTGATAAGTAGCAAACTCACTACCCAAATGGTGATTGAAATACTAAGCAAGACGAGAACAGACATCCACGTTTCATTCCCGGCAAATAGCGTATCTATCAGTCCGCTGTGTGCGTGATGCACGATGTTTAGCAGACTTATGCTGCGCCACATTTCTGGAAGATACGATAGTGGCAATACGCTTCCGCTCGTAGCAACGAGTCCCATCCCAAGAATGATTCCCGCTCCCCATTTTGCTCCGTTACGAACAAAAAGTTCCTGACAAAGCGCGAAAAGTGATGCGATAACTAAGCAGTATGCTAAAAGTATGACTGTCGCTGTGATGCTCCACGTTTTCGTCAGAACATAAAACAAGGAAAGAAGAACAGCGCTTTGAATGACGAGCAGGAGGAAAACGGAAATAACATTGCTAAAAAAGAATACGCCAGACCTTACGCCTTGTAAGGTTAGTCGTTCGCGCAGTACTTGTTGTTCACTTCTTGCGGTCAAGCTCATGCCGAACAATCCACCGACTAATAGGAGGATCAACACACCTGATAAACTGTAATAATCGAGTGTAGTGACCCCACCAAATGCACTTAGCGTTTCTGTTTTATAGATTTTGTTTCGATTTAATGCTTGGAGCGTAAAGTCTGTAATGACCGTGTCGCGGTATGCTCGGAATTCTTCGGAACTTAATTCCATCTTTCGTAAATAATGAAAAGCTGCGTTCGCTCCACTTTGAGCAGAAGAGATCAAGTTGGCGTTTGATACCATCACTTGCTGTAAGAGTTTTGCTTGAAAAGGCCGTTCAGGATTACCGATTACGGTTACAGGGATATTTTTGCCTTTGCGTATCCCTTTAGTAAAACCATCCGGCACGATTACCATGCCTGCAATCTCGTTATTGGCCAGCTTTTCACTCGCGTTTTCTGCGTCTGTTTGTTCAAACGTTAATACGTTTTTTAGTTCTTCTGAGTTTTCATACTGCTTCATCAGCAATTTGGTTTCAAAGGTGTTATCTTCATCTACGATCGCTACGGCAAAAGGCTCTACCCACTGCTTTTCTTCAAGAAGTGGTTTTAGCCCGAGATACGTGATTCCAAGTAACAAAATGGGAAACAGCATCATAGCAATCAGTGGAAAAGGCTGCTTTAGCCAGCATTTTACCGTTAGATGGGCAATGAGAAGCGTTTGCCTCATAGTGTCGTTCCTTTCGCTAGAAAATTTGGTAAAGGTTTGTAGCTGTAACGCTTCAAAACCTATACCTATAGGGGCATTTAGTTGAATGATTCCAAAAGTTTTGGCTATTTATCCACGAGTTTACCTGTTTATCCAGAAGTTTAAGCACTCAATCCAAAAATTTCGGCCGTTTATCCACGAGTCTACAATCCTCGACAAAACGGACGCAGCCTACATGCTGTATATACCCTACTAGGTTAGAAAAAAAGGACAAAGATCAACTTTGTCTTAAGTTATCTCTGTCCTTCTTATTATCATTCTATTGGAACATTTGAGCGTTTTCACCGATAAATTGCTCGATGTTGCGTTGAATGTCTGACATCATTGTCATCATTTCAGCGTCACTCATCTCAGCAACGTTTACTGCTTTTCCTTCTGAAAGCTCAGGGAATTTCAGTTTATCGCCGAATGTTGTTTTTGTTTTAATGTTTAACCCAACGTTAATGTCGCCCATTGTAGCGTCGTTACCTGTTAGTGTTACTTTGTAATCGTGGTTTGCAAAGTCTTTATCAAGGTTTTGGTCACCCGTGTGCTCGATCTCAAGCGTCATGTCTGGAAGCTCCATAGGGGAATCGCCAGCAGGAACAAGATTAGCCGTCCATTTAGACTTCTTATCTGTGCCTTCACCTTTAATTTGGAAACCGATACCTTCTGTTGTACCGTTTTCAGTCATTTCAAACTTTGCTTTGATGTCGCGCTTCTTACCGTCTTTACCTTTTGGTTCGCTTTCCATCTTCACATCAACAAGCAATGTTTCGTTTTCAGGACCTGCGTTAAGAACCCAAGAAGAGTTCGTTACGTCGCCCTTCGTCCAGCTTTCAGACTTGTAGTTCATCGGAACCGCTTCTTCACCGTTCGCACCAATCTTCATCGTTACGTTACGGCTTACTACTTTATCATCGCCATCGATGATAACCACTTGCTTCATTCCACCTGGAACTTGCAAGTCATCTTTAATCGCTTTTTTCGCATCAGCAAGAAGTGTTTTAATTTCTTTCTTCGCATCTGCTTTACTCATGCTGCTAGTCGGTGCTACCATGCCTGTTTGAAGTCCGCCTTGCAATGCTGATTGTTCAGCAATCGCATCAAGGATCTCATCGTCTTTTTCGATTTTCTCAACAAAGTTTACAAGCATTGTCTTTGTTTCTTTTTCAGAAAGAGAAACCGTTAGCTCGCGAAGCTTCTCTCCTTTAAAATCAACATCGTCTTTCAGTTTTACGTTTTCATCTTTCACACTGTCAGCGTACACTTTTGCAAACTCTTCAAACGCTTCATCACGAGCGTCTTCACTTAGATCGCCATCTACTGCTTTAAAGAAGTTTTCAAGCTTTTCCATACCTTGGTACGCTGGATCGAACTTACGCATTACGTCACCGAACTGACTGTTTTCGAAGTAAACGTTCTTATCGTAAGCTGCAGGTACGTTTACAGCCGTTTGTTTGTTGTTTTGATAAAACTCAGCATTCATTAAGTCTGCATCGTTCATTCTTAAAGCCATTCCAACAGATCCTTCTTCTTTCTTCGGATCATGCTGAGTGGTTACCTTGAATTCGCTGTTTTGTAGAACAGAGCCGATCATAGCCGCTTCCATACCAGCTGCTCCAAACATCGCCGGATCCACATCTACACCAACACTCGCTTCAGACTTATACGCTTCTTCCATCTGCTTTTCAGAAAGTGCTAGCGCATCTCCAAAGCTGTCTTCAAACGATTCGTTTAATGCTTTAAATGTGTTCATCTCGGATTTCAAATACAATTCACGTGGAGATAGATCTACGAACATTGCATAAGCAGTCGCACCGATTGCAAGCACTGCGATTATCGCAAGCCCAATGATCAACGGTCGCTTCTTGTTTCCAGTACTCTGATTAACTTGTGTTTCCATCGTTTAATTGTCCCCCTCTTAATAAATATATAAGCTTTGTCCTACCAACTTATTACACTGTTATTCTAAAAAAATAGCAGCTTATATCTCTATTGGCTTTTATGGGTAAAAAAGGAATTTTTTCGCCCACAGTTTTCTACTATACCCTAATTCCAAAATTATATCCATCAAATCACGTAGTAAGAAAGTTCGATTTTAATTGGCAACTAAAACTGTACGAAGCTTTTTTATTGCCGCTTTTCTCCATGATTTAACTGCATAAAGAGTAACCCCAAATTTTTCAGCAATTTCTGCTTCCGTGTTCATATAAAAGACGCGATGCACGACCCACCGTTGCTGATTTTCTGTTAGATGCATCAGATAGAAATTCAAAGTTTCGTCTTCCAAATAGGGAATGTGGTCTTGATGGGAAAGGTTTTGAAAGGTAAACGATTCATGTGGATCTTGCGTGATTTCTGCCTCCTGCCGCTTCAGTTCGTTCCGTAACTCTTGTAAAATTCGTCCGCGAACATGGATGAATGCAAATGAGGAGAACTGTCCTTTTTCCGGATTGTATGTTTCGTAAGCTTTCCAGAGTCCGAGTAAACCAGCTTGATAGTATTGATCGAAATGGTGTGTGAGGTGATAGCGTTTGATCTGGGATTTGATGAGTGGTTCGAACATTGCAGCTACTTCTTCAAACGGCGTGTGTTTCATGGGAATCGTTCCTTTTGGAATGTGCGCACATTCGGGGAATTCCGCGGTATCTTCACTATAGATGGGGAGAGTTTTGTAAAACAAAGTGCAACTTTTTAAAAGTTGTGTGGTAAATGATGCAGTTGGACAAAAGTTGCCTGTTAACTTTTGAATAGTTATCCACAATGTGTGTGCAGAATTACGGAAATTGATAGTTTTTTTGTGTGAAATGCTGGATTTTGAAAGATTTGGGTGTTGATTATGAGTAAAATTCTAAAAATTGTGGATAAGTGCTGTGGGTAGAACACTTTTGTTAAGGCTTCGTTGCTTTGAGGGTGGTTGATTTCCGTTTCAGGTTGCTCGCTTTCCGCGGGGCGATCGGTGAGCCTCCTGCCGCTTTGCGCCATTAGGAGTCTCCACCTGACCACTCGTCCCGCAGGAGTCTCGCACCTTGCACTTCAATCAACTTATCAATGGTGTTAAAAACTTGAGAGCATCATCTTTTACTAGAAAGCACCCCACCTTTCCTTTCGATGATTTTCATCCACCCAAAGTAGTTTCTGAACAACACTCTAGTAAATTTTTTTGCCGGATGCCTCCTTTTCACTTCTTTCTGGAACTTATGATGTGAAAGGAGGTGAGGCACATGGCAACAGCAGCTTTGATTGATTCGGCAATGCGTTTGGAGCTTGATGGTGGGTTGGATGCTGACAACAAGCCGGTGGTGAAGTATAAGAACTTCGCTCATGTTAAGACTTCTTCAACACCAGACCAGCTTTATGCGGTAGCGAATGCATTATCAGGACTTCAAGTGTATCCGCTTGTGATGATTAAGCGAAACGATTCCTTCGCGATCCACTCTTAAGAGTAAAAGCGCGGAAAATATAGAAGAAAGGAGGGATTTCAATGGCCAAAGTGCTTGAATTGCAGTTTCTTAACCAAGAGAACAAAACGGTAACCATCCGTCTGGATGCTCCAATCAAACCGGTTGATCCTGCAGCTGTAAATGCAGCGATGGACACGGTAATCGCACAAAACATCTTCACTTCTTCGGGCGGAAACTATACGAGCAAAAAAGGTGCTCGTATTGTGGATCGTGAAGTAAGCGAGATCGAGCTTTAAGAACAAACTTCTTAGAAAAGACCCTACAAAAAGCGACCGCAAAAATCCGTCTTCTGATGCAGTTTTTCAGAGGACGGATTTTTCTTTCTGTGGATAATGTGGATAAATTAGTGGATAGCTTTACTTTACAAGATGCTCTCTTTTGCAGTATTGTGGATAACCTTTGGATAACACAAAATAAATCAAATTTATTGAGATAATTAGCTGATATTGGAAGCGCTACATTAAAGCGCTTTAATGGAAAAGCTCATATGCTTTCGCTATAATACTTAACAAATAGAAGTTTTTAAAAATAAAAGGAAAATTAGTCACAATTATGGTAAAATAGTACAAACATTAATTACGTTGGAGGAAAAGGCATGGAATTTAAAATCGGTGATATTATTGAAACATTCGACGGCTTAAAAGGAGAAATTACTTCATTGTTGACCAACACCGCTGTTGTGGACTTTTCCGTAACAGAAAACTATTCTGAGCATTTTGAAGATGCGAAGCAAGTTGTACGTTTGAATGATATTAGACAAATCATAAATAGCTAGAACTTATTATATAGAAACTAAAGATGTAAATTGACAAACAAAAACAGCTCTCTGTAGTGATACAGAGGCTGTTTTTTCGTTTACTTTATAAGTTTTTCCGATTGTTCTGTGAAGTTACACCTACCGAAACGACGTTTGAATCGTTCTCTCTTGTGTAAGTCGTTTCTTGCGAGGATCCAGTGGAATAGTCGTGCAGCTTGTCGTTTCCGATCGGATTCTCAGCAATTTCAGACCCTGCTTCTTTTAATTTTGAACCAATATTGCCTAACTCGCCTTTTGTTTCTTTTGCTGTCGACAACACATCACTTGAGATTTCTTTTAGCGTGTTGATGTTGCCAAACACGTCTTTGTTGAGGCGCTCGTATAGTGCTTGTGCGTCATTGATTGCATCTTTTAAGGTGGTGCTAGCCGATTTGAACTGGCTGATCATCTGATCTTTCACTTCACCTGGATTTTGTTTGACCTCTGTAATCATTTTGCTTGAACTATCCTTCAATCCTACCGCTGTGTTTTTCACTTTCGAACGCGTATTATAATCAATCAAGGCAAGTGCCCCACCAACGATACCGCCAATAACGATTCCTGTTAGGAGCTTGCTTTTTTGTGGATCTGCCACTCGCTCTCTTTGCGCTGTACCGTAAGCATCTTCAGGATAAATGCCATTTTCATATCCGTTTGTAGTGTTTACACTTTGTACCATTTTAAGTCCTCCTTGATTAATTTTTTTCGTAGTAAGGGGATTCCCTTTTCTCTAAAAGCTAAACGTTTGGGTAGGCTTTTTTGGGATATCTTCATGTTGTACATAAAAGTTTCCGTTAGTCCTCATACTAATAAAAATCTATTGTGATTGGAGGGTTTTATTATGGGAAAAGACAGACAGGAGAAGAAGTTACGTGAGTCTGGACGCGTTGAATCTGACCGTGACCAAGACTTAAAATATTCTGGCGCTACAAAAATGGAAGGTCCTGACGAAGCGCGTGCACGCAACCATCAAGATCAGTAAATGAATGGTGGCAGCTCATAAAGGATTGAGCTGCTCTTTTTAATAACTAAGATTGTGATTATCTGTTTACTTCTATCCATTTGGAGCATAACAACTCCTATAAGCCTTCTAAAAACAAACAAAAAAGGACCAGACTTCTAAAATGAAGTTCGTCCTCTTCTTTTACTTCCATTTAATTGATCTTACGATGAAAAATGCAATCGAACCGGTAATTCCCACGATAAAAATGGGGAGTACCCACACGCTTAACCCTTCGCTATCTCCTTTTGCGACTTCTGCACATGCCCAAGTCATATAAACAAAGAAGATTAAGATTTCATTTTTCATTACATTGATCATCATCCGCGCGTTTTTGTATTGTCTCTCGACGTTTTTTTCCGTTAGATTAAAGTAGTTGTAGATGTGCGGGTATTTTTCTAGCACGGTAAGCAGGATCCATGTCAATCCCCCCATCACGATTAAAATCCATAGGTTGCTCTTACTTCCCCAGCCATCGGGATCCCCCGCAGCATTAAAGTGGGTAGGTACAGTGTCTGGAATAATGGCCCACTCTGAAATCAAGCTTACGGTACCTATGACTAGTAAGGCGATTGACGTGATATCTAAAAAGTTTTCAAACCATGTTCTTTTTATTTTAAGTTTTGGTCGACCTTCATACATATACTCTTCAACCTCCTTACCTTCTCTATACGTTTTTTTCTAATGAAAGTTTCTTCATGAATTAAATTGTAATCGACCTAAAAGATATCTATAGTAAAATTATCAGATATTTTAAGGAGGATCTTATGAAACTTGGCGCGTTTTCTGTAAGTTTAAGTGTTAAAGACATCCACCGTTCAAAAGCATTTTATGAGAACTTAGGTTTTGAAACGTTAGGTGGAAACATTGAGCATAACTGGTTGGTCATGAAGAATGAGGATACGGTTATCGGTCTGTTTCAAGGTATGTTTGAGAAAAATATCCTGACTTTCAATCCTGGATGGAACCAAAATGCAGAAAATCTTGAAAATTTCACTGATATTCGCGAACTGCAGAAGCAGTTGAAAGAAAGAGGAATTTCGTTATCGACTGAAGCGGATGAAACAAGTGAAGGCCCTGCCAGTTTGACGATTGAAGACCCAGATGGAAACCTGATCCTGATCGATCAGCATAGATAATACATAAAACAACGTCCAGATCGTACTGTCGATCTGGACGTTTTATTTTTTTATTCGTTTACTATTCCCATTGCGATTATGAACCAATTGGCTCCGTTTTTGCTTCCGATTTGGAAGAATAGCGCAATGATCTCTTCTTTTGAAAAATGTTTCTTGAGTCGGTTGTATAATTCATCTGGCAGTTGTCCGTGATAAGCCATGATGTGATCAGTCAGTTCGAGAGCTAACTTTTCGCGTGCTGATAGTTTTGCGTTTCCTTCATTCATCGCCATTTTTCGAGAGGACTCATCCAGAGTCCCGTAATCCATGCTTTGTCAGTAATCGCACCCATTGTTTGAGGCCGCTCGTAAGCGGAGCAATTCCATGAGTCCAGGCTCAAGTATGTCATTCAGCGCTTTTTCCATCTGCTGAAAAGCATCTAGAATGCCTGGTGCGTTCGCAAGGGTTTTCTTAAACGGTGTTCCTTCCACATCTACTTCTGGTAAACGTGCCATCTGTATTCCTCCTCCTCAAAAAAAAAATACTTTTTTCTTTCCTTTTACCTTACACCATTCTTAAAAAGAGTCCTATGTTTCTGTTTAAGGAGATGAGACGGAATGCGCTTTCTGTCGAATTTGAGCCTTATCACCTACCCACTTTGTATTTTAAGATAATGAATAGGTCATACGAACTCAAGAACTCTTGTAGTAATATCTTCTCTGTGATTGTAGTCTTTTGGTAAATAATCATTATTTTCGAATAGCATTAAAGGGTTTTGTTGAAAATTGTTGAATTCCTTACCATCGGAGCCAAGCTTGCTTGGTAATTACAACAGAGGAGTGATTTTTATGTTAAAGCGTTTCGTGGCAACTGCCGCAACATTACCACTACTGGTGTCATTAGCATTGCCAGCATCTGCTGCAAATTCAGAGGTGTCTAAAGCTTCTTTTACACCGGCTGCAACAAAGGCTGCTTCACAAGAAATTATTGTTCATTTTAAAGATACTGTTTCAGCAGCAGCTAATACGGAAAACAAAGTTTCACAGCTTGGCGGTAAAGTAGTTGAAGTAACGAAAGATTTTACAGTTGTGAAAGTAGACGGCAGTGTGGCAGATGCGATCAAGAACTATGAAAATCTTGACTCTGTTGAGTACGCAGAACCTAACTTAACGTTCCATGCAAGCTATGTACCAAACGATCCTGCTTATCAAAGTCAGCAATATGCACCACAAAAAGTAGGAGCTGAGCAAGCTTGGGATACGACGCAGAGCTCTTCCTCTGTAAAAATTGCTGTAATTGACACAGGTGTTGACTACAACCACCCAGACCTTGCTGGAAAAGTCATTAAAGGTGCCGACTATGTCGACGACGATAACGATCCATTGGATGAGAACGAGCACGGTACACACGTTGCAGGTATCGCGGCAGCGAACACAAATAACGGTGTGGGAATCGCAGGTCTTGCTCCAAAAGCTTCTATTCTAGCAGTTCGTGTTCTTGATGCGAACGGAAGTGGTTCACTCGATGACGTAGCTCAAGGTATTCGTTACGCCGCTGACCAAGGTGCACAGGTTATCAATCTAAGTCTTGGTGGAGCGGGCGGCACACAAACGCTTCAATCTGCTGTTGATTATGCGTGGGGCAAAGGATCTGTAGTCATCGCTGCTGCAGGAAATGAGGGTGTATCTTCTCCTAGCTACCCTGCTTATTATACGAACGCGATCGCAGTTGCGGCTACTGATCAAAACGATCGTAAAGCTTCATTCTCTAACTACGGTACGTGGGTTGATATCGCAGCACCGGGTGTTAACATCTATTCCACAACGCCAAATAATCAGTATGCGAGTTTCTCAGGAACGTCTATGGCATCACCAGTTGTTGCAGGTGTAGCAGGACTTCTTGCGGCTCAAGGTAAGAGTGCTTCTCAAATCCGTGCAGCGCTTGAAAACACAGCGGATCCTGTGTCTGGAACAGGAAGCCAGTTCCAAAACGGCCGTGTGAATGCGGCGGCAGCTGTTCAGCAGTAATTTTAGTAAATTTCCCAAAGCCTCTGGAAGTTAGTGTTTATAACTTCTGGAGGTTTTTTATTTTCCTTTTTTCAAAGATGCTGTTAACGACTGTTATCCACACTTAACAACTAAATTGCATTTGTTAAAACTCCCTTCTTCATGAAGACAATTTCTGTAGAGTTAATGCATTTTTGTTCATTTGCTTCTTTGAGAAGTTGATTGGAGTGTAAGGTGCGAGATTCCTGCGGGACAGGTGGGCAGGTGAGACACTTAAGAGTGAAACGAACAAATGTGGCTCACCGCCTGCCCCGCGGAAAGCGAGCAACCTGGAGCGGAAATCAACCTCTATCTTAAACATCGATGAATACGAAAACAGCTTTCATGAAAAACTGTTAACAGAAACATCTGTAAGAAGCGGAGGAGTTCAGTTATGTTTGGTCTTGGTAAGGGTAAACAAAAGAAAAAAACGTCTCAAGGTTCAGGCAAGAGTGAGTCGACAGAATCGGAAAAAAGGCAGAGCGAAAAAGAAGCAGAAGAAAAAATCGTATACTTTTTCTTGATCAGCACGGCGCTTTTTGGAGTGGTCGTTTTATATCTAGGCATTTCTCGTGAGATGTCTTTTGTGGCTGATCTCATTTCGAGTTGATTTTTCATGTCCTGACTGTATAATAGTTGTAACTTACATATCGTTTTTTAAGCCGATTAATCGGTCTCTTATTTCGAGCAGGCGGAGGGAATTAGCCCTATGAAGCCCGGCAACCACCTTTATTTATAGGCACGGTGCTACATCTAACAGTTTTACAGACTGAAAGATAAGAGGATTTAAACAGAACCATTCGTCCTCTTTTTTTGTAAAAGAGGGCGTTTTTTGTTGGTTGTTGCTCTATCAAAAACCTCATAGATAGTTAATTGAAGAGCAAGGTGTGAGACTCCTGCGGGATCAGTGGGACAGGTGAGACTCTTAACAGCGCATAGCGCTAAGAGGCTCACCGCACACCCCGGGGAAAGCGAGCAACCTGGAGCGGAAATTACCGCATTCTAAAACATCTAAAGAATCAGCAAAAACTTTTTTAAGTGAAAGGATGTTCATGTATGGATCTTAACAAAGCGGATCGCATAAAAAAGATGCGTGTCCCACAAGTCGATGAAAAACTAGAGAACCGCTTGCCTCCTGGGCAGGTTGAAACAAAAAAGTTCCCCATCCTTCATGAAGGAGACGTTCCTGTTTATGATATGAAAAAATGGTCGTTATCTGTAGAAGGACTCGTAGGAAAACGTGTCGAATTTAGTTTTGAAGACATCATGAAGATGCCTCAAACGACAGTAGTACGAGATATTCACTGTGTGACGAGATGGTCACGGTTCGACAATGCGTTTGAAGGTGTTAAATTTACGGACTTTTTAAAGCACTTTGATGTGGATCCAAAAGCAAAGTTCGTGATGGTCCACGCTGATTACGATTATACGACGAATGTTCCTCTCCAAGATTTGTTACGCGATGATGTTATTCTTGCGCACTCGTTTGACGGCAAGCCGTTAACGGAAAAGCACGGATTTCCGCTTCGTCTCATTGTCCCGCATCTTTATTTTTGGAAAAGCGCAAAGTGGATTCGCAAGTTCGAGTTCTTAGAGAAAGATCAGCCGGGTTTTTGGGAGCAGAACGGCTTTCATATGTATGGCGATCCGTTTAAAGAAGAACGATTTTCGAGCGATGAGTTTGAGATGCCTGAGGATGAGTGGAAAAAGAAAGAGTATGATTGATCACTTAAGAAATTGCGAAGGGGAAGAACGTTTATTTTCTTCCCCTCAGCATTTTAATCTCATTTTTTAAAGCTGTGATCTGATCTTGTATGTCTTTCATCTGAGCTTCTTGTTCTTGCTGGTCTTTAAGATCGTTCGCTTGATCGATGTACACTTGTCTAAGAGCAATCGCTGCACTGAACGTTGCTAAAAAATCCCCCGCGGTCACAAGCGTCGAGGCGAGTAAGGCGAGTTCTGCAGCAAACGTTGTACCGTCTTTATTATTTGCTAAATATTCTTCTTCTGCTTCTGCTAAAATGACGTCTACTACACGTTGATTCACATCATTCACTCCTAACACCTGAATTACTCATACTATATGCGTTTGCCCTGTATGCGGTGCCCGATGTTTCCTTTCATATTCTGATTTTCGAACACATAAAAAATCAGCTTTTTCGTGATTTGTTCTTAATGTATAGGCATTTTGACCGATATTAACCTTATTAGGAGGTTTGGCGATGGAACAATGGCTGTCTTTTCGTATTCCGTTCGATATCATTTCCATTTACATCTTACTTGCCGCGATCGTTGTGGTCGGCATATTTTCAAGCCTGCTTCGAACGACCTTACCAGAATGGTCTGTTAGAATCTTTAGCTACACAGGGTTTGTTGGTGTAATCTTTGCTTGGCTAAAGCTGCTGGAATATTGATACATACATAAAAAAACGCCTTGGGGTTTGTTGTCCCAGGCGTTTTGGCGTTTTATAGTGATTTAAAAAGAAGTTTGCGAAGAACGGGCATCAAATAGTCGACAAGCTCAGAAGCACTTGGCACAACTACGTTTTGCGGTCCGTAGATGTTTTGCATCAGTTTCTCTTCTTCCTCTGTAATCTCTCCGTTCGCGATGAACATACCAATTGTTTCGATCCCGAGCTTTCGTGTACGAGTGACCGCTTCGTGTGTATCGAGTACTCCATGCGATTCATAATCAAATGCCGCAGGTTCACCGTCTGAGAAAACGAGCAGAATCTTTTGCTGCTCTGGTCTTTTTGCAAGCTCTTCTCCCATACGTCGGATGGAATATCCGTCACGGTTATCTTCTTGCGGCTCGAGCTGAATAATCGGCGCTCCCGATTGATGCAGAGAGTTGCGGTATGAGATCACCTCATGAAAATAGTTCGGCTGATCGTTACTTGAAGCGTCTGCTGCATCTTCCCAAAACCCAACGACAGAATGCGGGATTCGAAGAGCTTTTAACGTTTCATGAAAAAGTACGATTCCTTTTTGCGTCTCTTCCATCTTGTTGAACATAGATGCCGAACAATCGACGAGCAGTGTGAACGTGGTGTCGAGTTCTTGTTGAGATTCTTGCTTTTTTCGGAAAAGCCTCGGATTCTTATCGGTTGCAAGTCTTGTTAGCTTCTTTCCGAGTCTTCCAAAGTGCAGATCTTCTCTCGGTGCTGTTCGTTTGTGCTCCATCGTTTTTAAAAAGTTTTGTTTCAGCTGCGAAACGAATGGCGTGATCTCTTGGTTATATTCGTCATACTGAGCGATTTCGTCGATTGTCGCCGGTTTTGCGGGAACGAAATGCTCAGTGACATTTTTGTTCACTTCTCCATATGGGAAGTGGTTTGCAGAGTCTGAACCATTTTGGTTATTGTCGGTTTCGGCTTCATGCTCGTTTTGGGTGTCGAAGTCGTTGTTGTCAGTACTTTTAGCGCTCGTTTGAACCGAGCCGAACACCGCGTCACCACTTTCTGCTTCCCTTGCACCTTCTCCTAACAGATCTGTGTTTGTCCCTTGATCAAGATCCATCTGTAAAAACGAATCCTGCGGGTCAGAGGTTTCATCATGCCAAGAAGAATGAGACTCTTTTTCTTTATCGTCTTTTTCCTTGTCTGAATCTTCATCTTTCGTGATCGTTTTCTTCGTTTTCGTTTCGTTGTTGCGTGTGAGGTCGTCGAAGTTTTGATCGCTCTCACCATTTGTTTGGCTTTTTTGCGACGGGTCACTGAAACTACGGTATGCGGTTTTCATATCGTTTACGTTTGTGTGTTTTTGTGTGATTGCGGCCATCTCAGTGATGATCGCAGCGATATCTTCAGTCGATTTAGCTGTTGTAAGTTTCGTTAAATGAGATCGTAGTTCTTGATAGAGTTCCTGCGTCTCCTCTGGTACGGCCACAAATCGTTTATTCGCTAAAAGAATGATATGGCAAAAAAGCGCATCAAGTGTACGCTTTTGCTGAATATGCTTTCGGTACTCACGGTTGTAGTGAACCTGAAACGTTTCTTTGCGCAGCTTGAAAGCATGTGTCATCCCAGGGCGGTCGTTCACACAGATCTGTTCTAGTCGATAATCTTCTGCGAAAAGAAGGACTTGTTTAAGGAATTGACCGTGCGGGTGAGATTTCAACTGCTTCAAGGTGTCCCAGATCACATCGTCATCCGTGTGAAACTGAGTTCCATAGCTGCGCAAATAAACATCCGATTTCCAGCCTTCAAGCTGAATGTCGCGCGGGTATGGATTCCAGAACTGACTAACGTGTGTAACGCCGCTGTTTCGTTCGAGGTACGAGTGATACGAGAACGAAACGTCCATTTTATCCACTTTTGAGAGTGAGCGGGAAAGGTCGATCAGTTGCATGTGAACAAAAGAATCGATCTTCGTATCCGCAAATACTAGGAATTTCATCTAAGGAAAACCTCCAAAATCGTCGTGGGAAATAAATTGTATGGGGTCTGACCCCATTTCCCAGCTTACGCGAACAGAGTTGCGGCTACGTTAGCAACGAGAGCGCGCTCACGTGCATCCTCTAGCTTGTCTGCGATCGCGCGTTGAATGGCACGCTTCGCCGGCAGATATACGGAAAGATCTGCTGCATCTAGCAACGCACGGATGGATGCTGCATCTTCAGAAAGA
The DNA here is from genome assembly GCF_005503015.1 of Bacillus sp. E(2018). NCBI lineage: Bacteria > Bacillati > Bacillota > Bacilli > Caryophanales > Bacillaceae > Bacillus > Bacillus sp. E(2018). Next base: position 253,359 of record NZ_SCOL01000002.1, read on the forward strand.
TGGCCAGCTTTCGCTTGTCCAATTAAATCAGAGGACAGTTGAACAAACTTGGATAGTACCTCTTCGTCTTTTTGCTGAGATTGATTTTTGAGCATTTCTTTTAACGTATCGCCTTGAATGTAAGGAACTTCAATTACGACAAAACGGTTTTTTAATGCCTCGTTTAAAGGAACCGTCCCGATGTACCCTTCGTTGATCGCTGCGATTACATTGAAGCCAGATTGCGCTTTTACCACTTCACCTGTGAACGGGTTAGCGATCGTTCGGCGATAATCGAGCATTCCGTTTAGAATCGGCAGCGTTTCTGGTTTGGCGATGTTGATCTCATCGATATAAAGAAAGTGTCCGTTCGCTGCAGCTCTGGTAACTGGACCTGGAATAAACTCGATCTCTTGTTTACCCTCGCTATAGCTTAACGTCTTATGACCCAGAAGCGCTTCCGCATCAAGATCGACAGAGGCGTTCACTTGATGCAAAGGTTGACCGAACACATTTGAAAGAAGTTCGGCAAGTTTTGTCTTTCCAGATCCCGTAGGTCCTTTTAACAGTACATTTTTTCCGAGAGCAAGTGCGATCACGGCATCCTCGATCAACGCTGGGTCAGGTGCTGTATATCCTAGCTCTCCAATTAATTCTTTATATTCATTTGATAAGTTTTCTAGTCGTTTCGCTGCATCTTGCTGAAGTTTTTCTTTTATTTCAATTGGAAGTTGGAGATTCATATCAAATTTCCTTTCTCTATCAGTGATTTCACTTTTAATGAATACCACATTATCTATCAACAGTATTTCCACTTATTTGCTGTGTAAAGCCTTACACAATGTAACATTGTAAGCTTTTTCAGTGCAAGTACGTTGTTTGGTAACCACATTTTACTAAGAAAAAAGAGCCGATTATCTAAATTCGGCTCTCTTTTTTCGCTTTTTTAAACGTATACACGTTATAGACAATAAGTGTTACAAACAGCACACTTATTGTTAAAATGGCTTTTGTTTCTTTTTCGAATGAGGTTAGACTAATTAAAAATTCTGGTAGGAAAAGCATGGTGGGAATGACGATCGTGAACCAGGTTTTGCTCCATAAAGCGATTCCTATAAAGATGGCGATGGCAAGGAGTGCGGCGATGATGTTTCCTGTTGCTCCAAGCTTTATAACAACCGGAGTTTTATATGCATCGTTTGCAAACAGAAGACCTAAAAAGAACAAAATCGGCAGACTTCCTAAGATAAAAGTGGTGATGATCGTCTTAGTTTTTGAAAGCTTTGTGCTCGCTAAGAACTTGAACATTCTTAAATAGAAGAGCACGAGAATGATACAAACCGCTGGATAACCAATCACTTGAAGCAACGTAAACTGCACACCTTCTCTTATCGCATCGCCCAGCAAAATATAGGCGAAAACACCGAGAACAATGATCGGCAAGTAAGAAAGCCATTTAAAATCGAATGACATTTCGTTTGAGAGCTGCTCCATATAAGCTTTTGGCGAATGGCCGATGATGTGAGAGACTGATTTTCCACGCTTTTCCGCTTCGATCAGGTGATCTTCCAACTCTTCTACGATCTCTTTCACCTCTTCATCTTTTTTTCCACTCGAAAATAAATAAAGTCTAAGATTATCTAAAAAATCCTGGCTTTCCGCTGTTAAAGTATGTTTTTGCGCACTCATTCTCCGCTTCCTCTCTTTTGTAAAATGTGCTCGACCGAATGACTTAGTTGATTCCATCTTTCAATAAATGCTTGAAGTTCTTCCTCACCCTTAGCGGTAAGCGAATAATATTTGCGTCTTGGACCCGCCGTTGATTTTTTTAACGTCGTGGTAACAAGTTCTTCTTTTTGCATGCGTATGAGTAATGGATAAATCGTACCTTCACTCGTCTGTTGAAAGCCGTATGATTCCAGCTTTTCAGCTAATTCATAGCCATAAACTTCACCTTCGTTGATGATGGCTAAAAGACAGCCGTCGAGAATTCCTTTTAACATCTGAGTGTTCGACATGTGGTTACACCTCATTTTCACTATCTTGTATTACAAGGGTTATAGATAAAAAAGAATGTCTTGCATAACAAGATATACCATTAGTATATATGGCACTAACTTGTAACGCAAGGTATTTGTGTTAATTTGTTCCAAAATTATTTTTCCTTATTCATGAGCTCCACCACATGTGGTTTCGGCTCCCAACAATTGAACTGATAGTCTGGTTTCGTCTCATATCCAAGGCGCACGCAGTGATAGCGCATCCCTTGATTCGTTTTTTCAGGCTTGAAATTGATACACGTCGCACAGCAATGATACTTATTTTTGTTCATGGAAGTGGCCCTCCTTTATCTGTCCGTAAAATAACTTTTTATGATCGCCATATATTCTCTAACGTGTGCTTGTGGAACAGAAGAAATTCTCAACGGTGAGCCAAGACCTTCCGCTTCAATGCCAACACGCTTTGCGATCATCTTTGTTCGGAAAAGATGGAAATCACTCGTTACAATGAGCAGCTGATCGTCTGGTTGAATCATCTTTTTCGTATATAAAAGATTTTCGTATGTACTCGTTGCTTTTTCTTCAATCTGTATCCGGTTTGATTCAATTCCATTTTCAACGAGATAATGTTTCATGATAGATCCTTCGCTCGTCGTTTTACCGAACCCCAGACCACCGCTTACGATGAACGTAACGTTTGGATGTTCCTCTGCATAGGTGAGCGCTTGATCTAGCCGACCTTTCAGTACAGCACCTGGGCGATTATTCTTCGTTCCTCCACCAAGTACGAGGATCGAATCTATTTTAGAAGATACCTTCTCTGGATCAGTGTTGGCTGACGTTAGAATAAGAGTTTCAAGCGTTCCTGCAAAAAGGATGGTTGTCACTAAAAGGGTAAGCGTCGTTTTTTTATATGTATTAATTAGGTTCATAGCTGAGTTGTAGCGGAGGAAAAGAACAAGAAAAAGAGCACCTAACAAGAAAAATACCGCAAGTCCCATATCCATGTTGGTCGTTTGAATGAGCATGGCCGTTGCGTAAACAGTAAAGAGGGTGCCAAGCGTAAGAAAAAGTTTTTTCATCAAAGACGTCTCCGTTCATAGATTTTCTATATTCTAGGATATCAGAAAAAGGAAAAGAGCGGAGTATGGAGATTCCGCTCTTTAACCGTTATTTTGTATTTTTTTCTAATTCTCTCTCGATTTTTTCTGAGATATCTTTTTTAATCTCTGTTGTTGATTTAGTAGCGTCTGTGTTCATCTCTTCTTTTTTCTTTGTTAAAGCTTCTTCTTTTCTTTTGGATACTTCGGCCATTTCATTTCTATAATGCGTTTGGATTTCTTCTTTTTTCTCTCTAACAATTTGCTTTTTCTCATCTTCAAGCTCTTTTTTAGCTCCGTTAAAGATGTTAGAGATGTTATTGCTTAAATCTTTCACAAGTGTTTTTTCTTGGTCTTGCAATTCATTATTAATGTCGCCTTTAAAAACTAGAGACATGACATGGTTGTAGAGATAGTCTGCAAGATTTGGCTTTGCTGCAAATGTTGTCGTTCCTCCAACACCTAATGCAATCGTAGTCGCTAAAACAACTTTCGGCCATTTCTTCGTTGCCTTTTTCTTCGTACTGAATTTCTCTTTACGTGATATTTCCATAATAAATACCCCTTCCTTTATTTAGAGAACAATAAAGAAAGCGGTCGGTTGCGCTACTAGCTTCAGTTATTCCAAGCGCCCACATACAGAATAACCTTCACAGCTCCACACTTATCTAATTATATTCTGATATAAAATTAACACCAGCCCTATTCTCTGTAAATGGGTATTTAGTAAGATATTACTATAAATTGTTTTTTTAGTATTTTATTGTAGAAAAGCAGATAGTGGTGAAGGGGAGAACACGAAAGAAGCCAATGTCCACTGAGCGTGGACATTGGCTTCTAGAATGTATTTGTATGGGGTCTGACCCCTTTTGTGAAACTCCCTGCAATGTAGGCGATCAAAGATAGCATGATCGGCAGCACTACTGTATGCATGCCCCAAAGATTTGGATAGTTGAGATGAAGGAACATATAGGATCCTACCCCAACGATGAGAGAGGCAATCGCTCCGTTCGCGTTTCCTCTTTTCCAATATAGCCCCAATACGATTGGCCATATGAAGGCAGCTTCTAGTCCTCCGAACGCAAACAAATTTAACCAGATCAACAAGTCAGGCGGGTTGATCGCCATAGCGAATACACTTAGTCCGACAACCGCTGTTATCCCAAAGCTCAATTTTTTTACAAATTGCTCTTGGGCATCTGGTTTGATGTAATTGATGTACACATCTTTAATTATTGCAGAACTTACGAGCAAGAGAACGGAGTCAACGGTCGACATGACGGCGGCTAATGGCGCGGCCAGCACGATACCGGCTAGCCAGCCTGGCAGTACTTCGAGCGCTAAGAGTGGCATTACTTTATCCGGCACTTCGATTCCCGGTAGCACTACTCTTCCGAACACCCCAGCCAGATGCATACCTAACATGATGAATCCTACAACGAATGTTCCGATGATCATGGCTCGATGCATCGCTTTTGCATTTCGATAGCTCATCGCCCTGACCGAAATTTGCGGCAATCCTACTACTCCAACACCGACCAATATCCAAAATGAAGATACGTAAAGCGGTGTTAGCGATTGATCTGACCCATAAGGCGTGATCAGGTTCGGGTTCTCGGCTCTTAATTCGCTCATGATGTTCTCGATGCCTCCACCAGCAATAATCGTACCGGCCAATATGATGACAGTTCCGATCACCATAACGACTCCTTGTATCGCATCTGTAATGACAACTGCTCGGAAGCCGCCTGCAATAACATACACGAGGACAGAAGCTGAAAAGATGAAAAGTGCGGTTGTATACGATACACCGGTAAACGATTCAATCAATCGTCCTCCGCCGACCCATTGAGCGGCCATCGCAGAGAATAGGAAAACGACAATGCTTAGTGCTGATAGAATAACAACCCACTTGCTTTCATAACGGGCTTTTAGAAAATCAATCAATGTTACGGCGTTGATTTTCCGTGCAACGATGGCAAACTTTTTACCAAGTACAGCTAATGTGAAGTATCCTGTCACAAGCTGCGCCATGGCGAGCAGTACCCAACCAAGACCCAATTGATAGGCTGCACCAGGTCCACCGATAAAGCTCGACGCACTTCCATATGTTGCGACCATTGTCATCGCAAGCACAAAACCTCCCAGTTCTCTGCCTGCTAAAAAGTAATCTTGTAAAAACGAATCTCCACTTTTAATGTGCCGAGATGTATAAATACCTACTAAAAAAACTAAAATCAAAAAGAAAGCTAAAGGAAGAATCACATCCCAATTCATCGTGCATCTCCCTCCTCTTTCTCGCTCATTTCATCTAGCTCGAATGGAACCTCTTTAAAGAAAAACTTCACCATAATCCAAACTAAAATGGTAAAAACAACAAATCCCATAATGCAGCTATAAAAAAACCATGCTGGAAATCCAAGTATGTATGTGTATTCTTTAATAGGACGTCCGCCTAGGCCATATGCGAACGCATACCACCAGATAAAGTTCAAAATGGCAAGCACTGTACCCATGATCGCTTCTCTATTCGATACTCGATACCGCCAGTCTGTTCCCTTTTTCATTTCCTTAACCCCCTGGAGTTTCAGTACAAAATATAAGTCCACTCATAACTATGGCAAATTCAATTCTTGTTGTCGAGTTCTTTCGACGTTTATGAAATTTTCTATTTCTTCTCATGATATACCTGTTTCAGTATGTGAAAAAGTAAAAACGAGCACCATTATAGGTACTCGTTTAAGTCATGTTTTATTGAAGAGGTGGTTGTGTTTGAGTGGAAGGAGCGTATGCACCAAGCATGCTCGTCATATCTTGTTGATTCAGCTGAGGAACCTGATAATAATGATTTTTATTCTGCCAGATCGACAGTTCATAAGCCATCTCGATCCAGTTTGGAATTCCATCCGCTAACACGCGTCTGAGCACTGGGTTTGTAACTTCTAGTGTCGCCATCCCTCTTAATGAAGCATTCGATTTTAATGTTCCTAGAATTAAAGTCGATACCGATTGATCGTTTAATTCGGTAACGCTCTGAATAGGTTTTACGGGTTGAGCAGGTTTCAAGCCATATACAAAATCATTATCTTGAGCCATCTTGTAAGACTCTGTACGCATAGCTGGATCTTTTCCTGTCTGAAAGGCTTGGACACATGCGTTGTATTCTTTTGTAATGTGCTGATAATGACGATTGAGCATCGTTTTGAGCTCAGGATCCTGAACATGCCCTTTACAAAGTGTATATAGGTTCAATGTTCCTACGATGCCACTTAGCATCTCATGAACATCAAACATTTCATGTCCACCATGATTCATTTGGGCAGGCACTTGTCCAGTCTGCATGTTTACATGGTTAAACTCAGGATTGTTATTCCCAGATTGAGGATTCATATTTTGTTGATTTGAATCTTGATTCATCATACTTACCTCCGATTTATAAAATACGGGGTTATTGTATGTAGAAAGGCGTACTCTATTCGCATTTTTTTATCATTTCCGAGGAAATATGATAGATAGCCTGATGAAGAGACGAAGTTCGACATTCTTTCAGAAGGGCTATTCGCTAAAAACAGATAGCTTTCTAAAAAGAAAAGTTTCGAACCGTTTGCATTTTAGAAACGCTATAGAGGTTTTGCTTGAAAACAAGGCGGGAAATAAATTTTTTGGGGTCAGTCCCCATTTCCCAGATTCACTTTCAACCTTTATAATAAAGATACGATTGAAAGGAGGTGAAAAACATTCCTAGATCTCCTCGCATTTGGTATCCTGATGCTGTTTATCACGTGACTACCCGCGGAAACCGCAGGGAACCTCTTTTTTATTCCCACTTGGATTTCCATCGCTATTTAAAGATTCTAAGTCACTGTGTTAAAAAGCATGCTGTTGAGCTCTTCTCATATTGCCTCATGACGAACCACACCCATTTACAAATTTTGTGCAGCAAGTCCCCACCTGGAGATTTCATGAAAGAACTAAATGAAACGTACGCAATGTATTTCAACAAGAAATATGAACTGACTGGTCATGTGTTTCAAGGTCGTTATGGAGCAGAATTGATCGAAGATCGGTCACATTTGTTAGACACTAGCCGCTATATTCATTTGAATCCTGTTTCTGCCGATCTGGTCATGTATCCTCTAGAATATCAATGGAGCAGTTACCGCTATTATGTAACCCCATCGGTGTGCCCTTTCGTAAACACCTCAACCCTTCTTGAACAGTTTAACCATTCGAAATCTCAATACCGAGATTATGTAGAAAGCAAAATCACCCCTGTAGTAGAGCTTTAAACCCTATTAAACTGCATGTATAAGTACACTCTTCCTTTTTTAAAAAGTCAGTACTAGCAAAGAAAAAGCCGTATTTGTCTTTTTGGAAAAGACAAATACGGCATAGATGTAATTGTATGGGGTCAGACCCCTAGAATGTGAACCGCTGGACGTGGTTGCGCATTTGTTCAGCGTACTCTTCGAGCTGATCGGCTAGATGATTCAACTGCTCCATCGATGCTGATTGCTGTTCTGCCGATGCGGATACTTCCTCTGTTCCAGCCGCTGTTTCTTGCGTGATCGCCAAGATATGCGACGCATTCTCAAGGAGAACATCCTTTTGCATCGTCATTTCGTCAACGGACTGAATCACGTCTTTTAATGCTTCTGCATTCCCTTTAACTGCAGTAGAGATCGCAGTAAAGCTCTGTTCTGTCTCTTCCACTGCTTCGCTTTGTAAAAGTATGAGAGCTGCAGCTTCTTGAACTTGTCCAACAGTGTTTTCAGTTACTTGCTGCATATCCGTAATCAATGTACTGATATCTTTTAAGGAATGCTCAGTCTGCTCTGCCAGTTTTCTTACTTCATCCGCAACGACCGCAAAGCCTCTTCCGGATTCTCCCGCTCTAGCTGCCTCGATTGCTGCGTTTAATGCTAATAAATTTGTTTGGTTGGCGATATCGCTGATCGTTAGAACGATCTGTTGAACGCTTCCAGATGTTTCATCAAGTTTTTTAATTGAAGAAATCATCTCTTTCGTCATTTCTGTTGTCATCAGAGACTTCTCTTTAAGCACACTTACCTTTTTTACACCGTTCAACGATTCTTGATTCATTTGTTTTGTTGCTTTTTCGATTCTTTCGCCATGTGCATGGACGGTACCGATACGCTCAGCCAGTACATTGGCCGCTTTTGCGTTCTGATCCATCAATTCTGCTTGATGAGAAGAGCCGGCTGCAATCTGTTGCATCGTTGTTGAAACTTCTTGTGCAGATGCTGAATTTTCTTCTGCACTCGCAACAACCGTTTGAGACGCATCCGTCACATGATCGGTAATCTGAGCCATCTCTCTGATTAACGTTCGCATCTGGTTAGACATATCATCAAAGCTTGAAGCCAGTTCACCAATCTCATCTTTTCTTTGTATAGAGACGCTTGCCTGTAGATTTCCATTTCTGATTTCGTGCATCGCGTTCTTCAGTTGGTTTACCGGTACTGTGATTCTCCTTGAAACAAACACAGAGATAATAGCTGCCACGAAAAGAGTGACGAGTAAAGCAATTCCGATCGGTAAAAGAATCACATAAGCCTTTTCCTCAAATTCACTAAGTGCGACAGTTCCGGCTAGTTTCCAACCGGTTGTATCGTTTTTCGTATAGCTGACTACTCTCTCTTCACCGTTGATCTTTGTAGTTAACGTTCCATCTTTTTTCGTAATATTTTTATAAAACGATTCTTTTGTTGCGCTTTTCCCCAGCATCTTTGCATCAGGATGAACCATAAAATTCCCCGAGTTATCGATGAGAAGAGCATAACCGGTATCCCCGATTTTCACATCCTGCATGAGCGTTAAGATGTCATTTACAGCGATGTCAATCGCCGTTACACCCACGACTTTTCCGCTGTACTCAACGGCTTGTACAGCTTTTACAACCGGACGATCTGTCGCTTCATCGATGAAAGGATCTGTCCAGAATACTTTAGTTGGATCCTTTTTAGCCTGTTGATACCACGGTGTTAATGTCATGTCCTCAACCGGTGATGCAGGCATCGGATACATGATTACTTCCTTATCATCTGAAATAAAATAGCTGTTCATGATCGCTTCGTTTGCTAGATGATAGTCTTCAAACTTAGAAATAATATAATCCGGGCTATCTCCCTTTGCATGAAGCTTGATTGTAGCGGAATCTGCATAAGCCGATACAAAATTTGCGTTATCTCTCAAAAATCCATTGAGCGTCTCATCTAAATCATGCATCCGTTCAGACGTATTCTCTGATGAATTTTCAATGGTAGTCTTCTTGCTGAAGAGATAACTAACTCCACTCACTACGACTCCTGTCATAACAATGAGCAATATAAAAGGCACAAGAATTTGCCTCTGTAGACTTTTTTTAATCATTTGTTCCTCCTGCAGTTACTTTTTACTAGATAGCAAAAAGTATATCGACAGAAAGCTACAAAGTTTTACAGAATTAGAGCAGAACTTGTCTTTTTGAGTAGTACAAAACACGCAAAAGTGTAATTGTAGGGGGTCTGTCCCCCTATATGTGTAAAAAAATAATAGACTTGACACAAAATATGGTATATAATATTTACAAGATTTACCGATATTAATGGTGCAGAAGTGGTTATTATATTAGAGGGGGAATGGACCATGAGCCGAAGCAATGCTCTTGTCTTAACTACAGAGATAGACGCCATTCGCACGACCATGTATGAGGTAAGTAAAAAGGTTAATAGTCTTGCAGATCCGCTTCTTGTTCAACTAAGCCAGATATTAGACGAAAAACTAAACAAACTTGACCAAATTAAAAATTGCGCTTAATCTCACAAACTACTATTAAAATTTAAACCGGGGTCCTTACGTTATATGGACTGCCGGTTTTTTATTAGGCTATTGCTTCTCTATTATTTTCATTCTCGTACGAAATCTATTATCCATTTTATAATGAAAAACCAAACTACGAAAAGTTCTCCCCTGTCATGATGCTCATAAAATCTCTGAAAAAATACCCATAATCAAAATCAAACGCGATGCGATGTCTTTTTTCTTCGTCGTCAAACTGTGCATACGGCCGAACATCTGTAATGCTCTGACCTCTCGCCGTATTGCCGTCTTGTAGCACGATATGTACGGGTAGCGACTTATAGGTGAACATATCTTCTCTTATGCAAGCCATCAACGTAATCGCATCATGAACAGGACTTCCGAGGATATCAGGGTTTCTGCTTTTGTAAAAGTTGTAATAAAAGTCGAGCATCGGTTTTAAGATGGGCATTTTACCTTTGTAATCAATATAATTCACCATCTCAGGAGTAACAACGGCCCGATCGGTAACATTCAACGGAATGATAGTCACGTTTTTGGCGTACGTTAACACGATTCTAACCGCGATGGGGTCTCCATAAAAATTCGCTTCAGACACTGGTGTTACGTTTCCTGGCACCCAGAATGCTCCGCCCATAATATAGTAGGCTTTTACTTTTTTCATAAGCGACTGAAACAAAATAAACATCGTAGCAAGAGAAGTCAGCCTGCCAGCATTCACGATAATCAGTTCATCTTGATACTGTTCGATCAGATTTACAATTTCAAAAAAGTTTTCTATAAATCCTTCAGATATACCTGGATCGATCGGACCCAATCCGTAAACACCGTGCACGTCTGGATAAAACATTGGTTTTTCTCCTGTCATCGGCACTTCTGCTCCGCCAATCACTCTAACATTTTCCGGAAAGTTAAAGGTTTTAGCAATAAATTTCACATTCGATACCGTTTGTTCTCGCGATACGTTGCCATAGTCCGCCACAACACCAACAATATCTATCTCATTGCTAAAAAATGCATAAGCTAAAGCAATTGTATCGTCGATTCCAGCGTCACCAAAGAACAGAACTTTTTGTCCCATCGTGCAGTTCCCCTTTTTAGGCATTTGTTCTATCCTATTAGTTAGACTACACACTTATGAAGTTTGCTGGTAAAAACTATTGCAGAAACCTATTTCGAAGGTCAGGTGTTGGAATCATACAACTCTCTTTTTGTCCGAACCATTTATACCGATTACTCGCGACTTTTTTATAGAAAACATTACGAATCTGCCGAGGTACAACTTTCATATACCTTCCTAGGTTGTATGGAAATCTTAAAAACTCCGCTACTTTTGCTACAGCATCTGATTCTGTATATACCACTCCGTCAATGACCAAAATAACGGAATTTGTTCGTTCAGGATCTATGTTGTACTGCGATAATAATGCTCGTCCGGCTTCTGATTGTATAGCTGCGAACTTTAACTTCTCACTTTTTTCATGTTTCAATATAAATTGCACGCTTCCATTACAAAGATTACATACTCCATCAAAAAGAAGCACAGCCTGAATGACATCTTCAGCACTTTTCACGCTCAGACCTCCTCTAACAAACGCTTTCCTCTAGTCTACTATTATTTTTCAAGAAAACGCATCTTTCCGTCTTTTAAACCGTAGTATAATCATAGGACAACTTCAGAAAGGTGATACATCATGAATAATAAAGATATCAAACAACAAGCTCGTCTTCAGCTAAAAGGACAATGGGGCACTGCCGCGTTTTTTACGTTGTTGTTCTCGAGCGTCTATTACTTCATCCCGCTAATTATTGAAATAAATTTAAGTGGTGGTTGGAGCGCATGGTTGAACCAACCCGCAGACGAACTTAACGGACCGACGTCCAGCACGTTCATCATTACACTTGTTTTATTGCCATTATATATTGGATATTTGTGGACTTTTTTATCAGTGATTCGAACAGGTGAGAGAATCAACATTTCAAGCCTATTCCAAGCGTTTTCTGAGATTAGTACGTATGTAAAAATACTAGGTGCCTATCTCGTGATGATGGTGTACTTGATTCTGTGGTCTCTTCTCCTTTTGGTCCCTGGAATCATTAAAGCGTTCAGTTATTCGCAAACGTACTTTGTTCTAAAAGATCATCCTGGTATCGGGATCAACGCTGCGATTAAGAAAAGCCGGCAGTTGATGGACGGCTACAAATGGAAATTTTTCGTTTTACAATTAAGCTTTCTAGGCTGGGGGATTCTTTGTGTTTTATCACTCGGTATTGGTTTCTTCTGGCTGGCTCCTTACATGAGCGCTTCGTATGCTGCGTTTTACAACGATCGCGCTAACGAGTATCAAGCAGAATAAGTATTTTATTACCTCGCGGCTTTGGCTTCGAGGTTTTTTACTTCTTTTTCATGAAAAAATCTTCCCCCACATAGTTTATAAGGATTGGCTTTAAAAGGGGGGGAATTTTGCATGGGGATTATTGAGGTTCTTTTGGCACGGGCAAATACGGCGACCGTAACGAAATCAGGAAACGACAGTACGGCCTCAATCGGCGGGAATCCTTTTCAAACGATAAACGGAGCCATCTCTGCCATTTTAACTTCAAATTCTCAAGGAATCACAATATTAGTTTATCCAGGTACATATGATGAGGTCGTTACTTTGCCAGATGGTAACTCTCTTAAGGGAATAAGTGCTTCAACCGTCATCCTTTCAAAAGACGTCTCCTCTAGCACAACCCTACTTACGATGGGGAATAATACCGCTTTAGAGGATGTTACCCTTCAACTCACTTCTTCTGTTCATGTGGACTTAACTGGTATCGCTTTTCCAGGTACCACTGCACAATCTGCTTCTGCAAAGAATATAACGGTCCAAGTCAATAACGCGGCAGCGGGTACGGGCGGCACTTCAAACGTATATGGGGTTCATTCATTCGGAACAGGAAATCCGACTATTGGAACAAGCAATCTTATGAACTCGCGTGTAACGGTCCGATCTGCAGGGCTAGGAAATAAAAGAGGCATACTCGTCGACTCTAATCCACAAACGTTAAATTGCCAAAACACTGTGATTCAGAGTGTTAATAGCGGCGGATCAGGTTCTTATATTGCTGCAGAAGTAAACCGAACGGGGTCAATACTCAATCTGATCGGATGCACACTTGAAGGAGGAACATCTGATATCTCGCAAAGTGCTGGTACGTTAACGATCGGAAGTACACAATTGATCAATTCAACAGCAAACAGCCTTGGTTTTTCAACTTTCGGGCAACCTTCTATCTTCTTTTGGGCCCAACCTGGTGTAATCGGTCTCGGCACTAGCTTTTACCGTCCGGGAACAGCGTCTCTCACGGGTACAGAGGTTGTCATAAGAATCAGCCAAAGATGCATCGTAAAAACGTTAAACATTCGCTCACTCGTAAGCCCTGGCATAGGTACAACTGTAAGCTGGACAGTCCGAAAAAATGGCGCTGACACGGGACTGACTGCTTCTATGAATGGTTTACAAAATTCTGCGATCAATGATGACGTTTCGTTGACCTATGAGGCTGGAGACACACTATCTTTAAAGGTTTCCACGGCCATTATTAGCACGATTGCAGATACGGTTGTCCAAGTTGAAATTGTCTAGCTGTTAGCCGCTGTTTATAATTTTTATGAACTGAAGGATGAGCGGAATGCCTTGGTCTGGAACAGGACCCGCTGATGGGAGAAGAGTCAGTCTCCCTTCTTCCACTTCATAAAAAGAAGACGGCTGCAGCATGCCGTTGACAAATAGGTTTATATAGGAGACGGTATTTGGATTCAAAATCTCTGTGCTTTCATACTCAAGATATCGATCATCGTTTGTATATATTCTTTTGATCCCATCTGAAACGGTCGTGTATTGATATGTCTCTACACGGAGTAGCCTTGGTGATGGTGGTACAGGCGGAAATGGTGGAAACGGGACAGGTGCAGGACATGAGAAATAATAATAATCGTCTGCTTCACATGATGAACAGTCGCAACAAGTACAATAGGATGCTGACGAACGACAAAACTTGTTCGGGAAAAGCGTTTTGTTCGTTTGATGTTGTGAGTAGCAGCGGTCAAACAAGGTTTTTCTTTTACCATACATATGATTTGGTTTATGGAACAACGCAAACTCCCCCTATCACGGCTAGCTCTGGTAGCCTACACCTCACCTTGCACCGCTGCTGATTCACTTTGATTGTTCTTGATTAAGTCGTCACAAATTCTATAATTACGGGTGTCTGACCAGCAAGTGTATCACCGTTCGGAATGGTAATCTCAGCTGTCGTTACAGTTGATGTATCGTCCGTCTGAATCATGCCGTTAATGTATAAGTTATAGTAAGAATATGTCGTAGGGAAGGCTGTAGCAGGTGCACCTGTGTCGTCTGTAAAAGCAGTAGCTGCAATTTCAAATGTCGCACCCGTTCCAGTACCACTTGCGATGGTTGAAGCGAATCTGCTCGCGTTCACATTGAAGTACGGTTTAATGATTGGCATAGATGTAATCCCCATTTCATTTAGAATTTAGATCTTCCAACTACATTCGGTGTTGCCTAACAACACCACTATTCTATGCCAATATACCTAGAAATGACCCAAAAAGTTTCCCCCTGAAATGTCTATCTTAAATGGACATTCCAGGGGGTTTTGTATTTGTTTGGGGTCAGACCCCATTTCCTAAAATATTTCCCGACACTAGGACATATCTATCAATATAGGACAGTTAGACAAGACATCTAAGGGGTGGCATGATGGATCAACTTACTTTAATCGTTGTCGGGGTCATTGGGTTTCTCGTGTTTATGGGGATTGTGGGGCACACACAAACCGCTTATCACTTTCGGAAATGGAACAAAGAACTGCAGCAGCTCGAGACCAATAAAGAGCAACAGCCGTATTCGCATTGGCTGCAACGCGTTACAGCGGATTACAAACAGTTTCATCTAGCAGGTGTTCCGCAGCTCAACACGCAAGCGCTGATCGAAAAACACCTATATAACGAACGCATCCCGCTTCTTGGCATCTTACGGGTACCGGTCGGCAATATCCAAAAGCTGCTCAACCAGCTTCCGTCCTTCACCATTATTCTTGGTGTACTCGGAACGTTCGTCGGACTAACACTCTCCCTTTTATCCATGCAAGATACACTCATGACGCTTGGTACGCAGCCTGCTGATTCAAACCTTACGCTTAATTCGATCATCTCCTCCCTCACCGCGCCGTTTGAAGGGATGAGTGTCGCCTTTTATACGAGTATTGCCGGCATTGGAGCCGCACTCCTGCTCAACTCTATACAGTCAGGTTTTTTCTCTCAAGGAACCTCTCTTTCTTATATGCAGAACAAACTTTTAGCTGATTGTGAAGTGTATCTGGATCACAACATCAACAGCGACCTGATCAACGATAAACCGCAAGATTCTGTCGAGCGCCTTCTCGATCGACTAGCCTCACGAGTCGAGTCGTCGTTCGATAAAACACTCGGTGAGTTCGCATCACAGATGGTTAATTTTACGGCAGGTCTTCAAAAAGCGATGGAAGATGTTAACGGAATATTCGAAGCGCAGCGCGAACATGCAGAGAAGTTCGGCGCATCAGCTACACAGCTTGATCAGTTCGGACAGCGGTTCAACGAGACAACAAAAGAACTTGGAACCATCCAAAAAACAGTCGACACGAGTATTAACGCACTCGCTAAGAACATCTCCTCTTTCGAGCAACAGCTCAAAACGAGTAACGACCGCCACACACAGGGTCAGCAAAAGTTCGAACAGCTCATTCAGCGCTCAGATAAAATGCTGCAAGAAGCACAGCGCCGGTCTGAAGAGCATGCCCAATCGATGCTCCGCGGCATGCAGGAACAGCTTCAGCACTACCAAAATCAGCATGACGCACTCGAGAACCGTCTTGCACAAAAGCAAGACGAATGGCATTACCGCTATGCTGAAAAACAAGGAGAATACGGCCGGGCGGCAGCTGACTTTGCTTCAAGCGTCAGCCAACTCGAAAAAGGCTTTTACGCTGCGGTCGAACATATCAAGCGCGATTTTACCGATCAAGTTCGCAACATTATGGACAGTCAAAGCCGACAGCTCGCTTCTACCCTAAACAACGTTCAAAATCAAAACAGCCGGGATGACGACATGCGTGAGCTCGCTCGAACGCTTGAAAACTTGCACCATGGTTTAACGCGAAGCATCACCGACAACAATCGTACACTCTCTGACATGTATCACCTCATGCAGCGGATCTACCAAGCTGCCATGAACCAATCATCCAACCAAGTGATCTATGAAACACGCAGTCCTCGTGCACCAGAATACGTTGAAGATGAACGCATGCCAGAAGTCTCGCCGCAAAACTTTAGGAGACGGTGATCGGTATGAAAGCGCGAAAATCTTACTACAACGACGACAGCCAAGAAACTCAAGAAATTTTCTGGCCAAGTTTTACCGATATGATGAGTATGATGGTGCTCGTTATGATTTTTATCGCAATCCTCGCTTATGTGCAGAGCATCTATAACGCGTACGACCAGGCACAGATTAAGCGTGAACTTGGTCAGGTGGCAGAGGTGAAGAAGCATATTTCTGACCTCATTCAAAAACAACTTGAAGAAAACGTTGGAAAAGATAAAATCATCCGTGGACCCAACAACACGATCTCTGTAGAAGGCAACATCCTTTTTGATACGGGAAGCGCAGATATTTCAGCTAAAGGTAAGCAAGTGCTCGACCCGCTCGCTGACGCACTCGCAGCAATTATCGAGGAAAAAGACATGAGTCAGTATCTGTACATCATCCTGATCGAAGGCCATACCGATTCCGTTCCGTACGACAACTGGTCGCTCTCCACTCAGCGTGCGGTCGCGGTCGTCGATTATCTTGGAAAAGCAAATCCGAAACTCGCTAAAAAAGAGTACGCACAGTACCTTGCTGCAACCGGATATAGTGAATATAAGCCGATTGCAGAAGGCAACTCTTCTGACGCCTTACAAAAAAACCGCCGCATCTCGTTTCAGATCATTTTGGACGACGACAAATGGCAGAGTAAGCTTAAGGAGATTGTAGAGCAATAATAGAATAGAAAAGCACAAAAAAAACGAGCGGATCACTTCGCTCGTTTTCTTCTGCTATTGAACTTCTTTTTTACGCAACTGACGATTGAAGTACAGAAAGACCGGAAGTGGTATAAGGATAAACCCCGAACTTTTTACGATCTTATTCATTGCATTCCTTTTCTCCTGCAACTTCTCGTTTTCAATCATCATCTCATAGTCTTTCCGCATCTCTTCATCCGTTTTCTTATTAGGCAATGGCTTTCCGTTTTCATCATATACTACTTCGGCTAAACCGAGCTTGTATTCTGCAAAACTAGCTTGATAGTTATTGGGACTCACAATATCGGCGACGCTCATAAAAATGCTGATACTTCCTCCTATTGTTAGCGAAAGGGTCGTAAACAACACTAAGTAAATGTACAAATGCCTAAACATCTTCTCTTCCCCCTTCTCATCATAAGCAGTTTTTGACTTCACTGCTGCAATCGCCACTCCGACAAAGAACAATAATATCACCACTGCAAAGTACACCAAGTAATCTAGATCAAAATTAAACATATATTCACCTAGCTTTCTATTAAAAATTGCTATGTAAACAGAGCCACTTTTCTTTCAACCTTCTATTATTTGCTATTACTATATAATTCTCCTTTAACCCTCTTTAAGAACCTATAATAAAAATGGAAATATTTTTATAAAAAGTAAAACTATTTATCTTTCCTTTACGAATATATGAGCAAGACAACCTTTTTAGTCTGGAAGTGAAGACAAAATCATGATGAAGCAGAAAAGATGGATCCGCTCTGTTCAAAAAAAAGGCGATCAACATGCCGCAAACGAGCTGATCTCTCATTACTATCAATCTATTTATGCCTATGTTTATAAACAAACGTTGAACAAAGAACTATCACTCGATCTAACACAAGACATTTTTATTAGCATGCTTCAATCTATTCAACAGTTTGATGAGAAAAAAGCATCTTTTAAAACGTGGCTGTACCGAATCGCAACCTACAAGCTCGTTGATTATTTCAGATCTAAAAACTATACATATGATCGATCTACAGACTCGATGGAAGGTGTTGATGTCGCTACACCTTCAGATTTCACGCTCGAGTTGGAATGGAGAGAAGACATCGAAAAGGCGGCAGGACTTATAAACACGTTCTCTATTATCGACCAGCAGATTCTGCGCCTTAAATTGTTCGGTGAGCAAACGTTCATCGAAATTGCCAGCTCTCTTGATATGCCTGAGTCATCTATTAAAACAAAGTATTATGCTGCGATAAAAAAAGTGAAGCAACGAATGGAGGCTGAATAAATGGAGAAGCAAAAATTCCACATCGAATATCCAACGGATCTTGAAAGAAAAAACCAGATTTCATCTATCGTATCTGCCGGTCTAATAAAACCCAAATCGTTTCTATCTTATCTACTTGAAATGTTCCAGCAGCTTGGTTTTCGCTATTTATTTCGAGATGCTACTGAAATTCTGTTTACGACCTGTTTAGCGCTAGCTGTAATGCTATACGGCATATTTTCACTGAAATCATCTTTAGACATGCAAGATTTGTATTCTTTCATCTTTACGTTGTCTCCTATTTTTTTCTTTGCTCTATCCTCTCTATTTTTAGTACGTGCTTTAATGAAAGACACTTTCTCAGTAGAGATGACCTGTAAGTACCATGTGTTTCAGCTAGCAGCTTTTCGTATGTTAATTTTCAGTCTGCTAACGATGCTCATAAATATCGCATTGATTATCGTTCTATCGTTCTTGTTTCAATCGATTCAAATCCTGGATGCACTGCTGTTATCATGCAGCTCGTTAAGCCTATTTTCGGTCCTTTACCTGTACGCCTTACGCCATGCAAAAGGGCCGTTCGCCACTTATCTCATGATGGCAAGCTGGCTGTTAGTGAATGTTCTGCCGGCCACCTTAAATCAGAACATGTACAGCATGTTTTTAAGTCATGTACCTACATATGTATACGGAGTCGTACTCATCATCAGCATCGTGCTCTATGTAAAAACGCTAAAAAAACTAATTGCATTTAGAGGTGCAGAAGGAGTTTTATAAATGTTAATTGTTGAAGATGTTACAAAAAATTTCGGTCAGTTTCATGCACTAAGAAATATTAACCTAGAGTTTCATAACGGTGTGTATGGATTGTTGGCGCCGAACGGAGCAGGTAAAACAACACTGATTAAAATGCTCACAACCCTTTTGTTTCCGACGAGCGGAAGCATCCGTTATGAAGGAGAGGACATTATCAAGATGGATGAAAGATACCGGGAGATGATCGGTTATCTTCCGCAGGAGTTTGGTTATTACAAAAATTATTCGCCTACCTCCTATCTGCTTTACTTGGCGGCGTTAAAAGGAATAAACCGAAAAACGGCGATTACTCGTGTTGAAGAACTGCTTAAAACCGTAGCACTGGATCATGTGGCAAACAAAAAGATGAAGAAGTTTTCCGGAGGGATGATTCAGCGTGTAGGGATCGCTCAGGCCATGCTGAACGACCCGAAAATTCTTATTCTAGATGAACCCACAGCTGGCTTAGATCCTAAAGAAAGAGTTCGTTTTCGTAACCTGCTTACGAACCTTGCTCGCGATCGCATCGTTATTTTATCCACGCATATCGTTTCAGATGTAGAATCGATCGCAAACGAAATCATCATGATTAAAAATCAAGAAGTGTTATACAAAGATACCGTTTCTAACATCTGCCGCAAAATTGACGGGCTTGTTTACGAGACTGAAGTGAGTTATGAACAAACAGAACAATTTCGTACGACTTACCTTAGCTTGTCTGAAAAACAAGAAAACGGAAGCATGTACATGCGGTTTTTAACAGAAGACACAGCGAAACCAGAATGGAAATCGGTACACCCTAACTTAGAAGATGTCTTTTTGTATATCTATCAAGATGGAGTACTTTCTGATGATCAAACGGCTTGAATTTAAAAAAATCATCTCATCACCTATTATTCTAGGATTATTTGTACTGTTTCTTTTGTTCAACTGTTTTCTTATCTATCAGCAGTCAACTCTGCGCAGTGATATGAAATCACTTCAGCCAATCGTACAAGAAACGGGAACATTAATGGATAAAGAGGGACGTGAAAAGCTGCAAACCTCTCATGAAGAAGATTTAAATTCTTGGAATCAGCTCTCACAAAGTAAAACTGGAGACACCTATCAAAACGCAGCGGACTTTTATAAATCAGAGCTCTACAATAGTTTGATTGAATCAAACATTTATTCAGAAAAAGAATTGCAAGACATCAACAATCTAGCCATAAAAGAAACGTATCAAAACTCTATCAAGGATATTGAAACGAAGTACAGCACTTTAAATGTCATGGAAAATGCAGAAGAAGGCATCCGCCTTTTTGGATTGAAAGGTGCAGCTGCTAAAACAGTTCGTGAACAACACAAAGCTTTAAAACCACGTGTAGATGAGCTTATCCAAAATAAAGAACACCTTCATCTTTTCTTTCATGGAAAAATGTTTGGAACACATTCTTTTCTTTTTAAAACGTTATTTGGGTTTATGCTTTTTCAGGGAATGATCTTAATCGTTCTGTTCACTGCTTTTATTGTGAATTATGAGTTTGAACATAAAACAGCTTTAGTCACTTATGCAACAAAACGTGGCAGAAGATTGATGTGGGATAAGCTTCTTGTGTCCATCTTCGCATCAACACTTGTAACTGTCGCTCTTCTCGCTATAACACTTTCTGTTTATTTTATAATGTTTGATTATTCTGGTCTTTGGAACGTACCGATTAGTACAGGGTTCTTAATCGAACTAAACAATATACCTTTTATTAGCTGGTGGGACGTCACGTTTATCCAATATCTATTAATGTCATGTGGTTTAGTCGTAAACTGCCAAATACTATTTGTGCTTATTACATTTTGTCTCTCCATGCTGATACGGAACAGTTATATCGTTTTCACTCTTTTTGGTGTTCTCTTTATGGCAGGTCTTTATATCCCGAGCCTCATGCCCAAGGACAGCACGATGCTTTTATACACGCACTTCTCTCCTTTTATTCTCGTGATGAATGTGAAGAAATGGTGGATGGAAAACGGGGTTTTTACGACGTTCAAATATTATGAAATCATCACGGTAACAGGGTGGTTAGTTGCTTCACTGCTGACAGCGTGGCTGTTCATCAAACGTTTTGCCAGAGAAAATATATAGATAGGACGCGAACTTATGAGAATCTTATTCAATGAGATAAGAAAGCTATTTTCGGTAAAAATAATCTGCCTGTTGCTTTTAGTCAGCTTCATCGTGTATCAACTGTTTATTATGTTTGAATTTGAGCATTTCCCTAACGGTAGACCACAGTTAGATGGTTTCCGGGCTACACAAAAAATGCTAAAAGATTATGGCGAATTTATGGATAATGAGGAATTCCAAGCTTTTAAAGAGATTAAAGAACAACGAATAGCAGAAGCGACAGAGTATCTTAAGTCACAGAAGGAAATGGTCGCTGCCGGCATTGATACATATGAAAAATTTAGCAACATGGATCTAGAAAACGAAAAGCTAGATGCACTGTACAGCAAGATCATTTTTGAAGACTATGTAGATGTTTTTTGGGAAATCCAGGCACGTGAAGAGATTATTGACAGATATGAGCATCCTGAACACTTTATCGAGCATGAACTAACTCCAAAACAAAATGCACGCATGGATGAACTGGTTGAAAATGGATCAACAAAGGCAATATTTACGAATGTGGTGTTTGAAAACTACAATGTTTTGATAAAATATGTAGCCATTCTCATCTTGCTAAACATCATGATTGTCCTTATGCCACTATACATTCGGGACAAGCGAAATCACGTCCAGCTTCTACAGTATACATCAAAAACAGGACGCAACCTTTTTTCAAGTAAGCTCCTTTCTGGCTTAACTGCATCCTTAATCATTATTACCGCCCAGCTCGCTTTTTTCTTTTTTATGTATAGAGGCAATGACACGAGTATGTTCTTTCCACTTTCGATCAACTCTATATTTAATTCCTTTGTTTCATGGTATGACCTAACCTTTTTTCAATATATTGTTCTCACTGTTATTTGTGTCTATCTGTTAGGAATCGCGTTGGTATTGGTCGGAGCTTGGATATCGAGCATCGCTCCCAATTATATGACGAGTGTAGGTCTGCATGTTCCGCTAGCATTCTTGCTATTTGGTACAGGTACTACCTATCTTGTTCAAGACCTTACTACAATCTATTTAAATCCTTATCTCGTACCTATTTCTTTTATCACAATTCTTATTCTTACTTCGCTATTGTTTATGTGGCGTTATCAAAGGGAAAAAGTGAAGAATATTTAAGGAGAAGCAGCATCCGCTAATTTATGCAGATGCTGCTTTTATAATGAGTTAATCTATTACCGCCGACAACTTCTTATTCTGCCTATTCAAAAACAGCCATACCCCACCAAATGCAATAAATAATGAAGCAAACAGAATCGGAATTTGATAGAAACTCCATATACTCGGTCCATAGTTAGTATACTGCAGATGTTTTTCAACCGTCTTTTCATAAGAAGTTTTGTATTCGTACTGAACGACCCAATTATTTTTCGCCATGATTACCGTTCCTTTATCATAGTCACTCGGCACGATTTTGTCTGTATTCTCTATTACTTTATTGTTGCCAATAACGATGCTGGCCTTTGTATAGTCGATCGGAAAATGAGAATCAGGTTCTTCCTTTACAGCTTGGTTTTGTTTGTCTTGCAACCAGCTCTCTACGTCCTTAGCAGCGAACACAGCAACTAGATTCAACTTGTCATCATACTTGTTAAAGACATCTAGCAGATCATATCTTTCTTTGTCTCCTACTTCATTTGATGTATCTAGTACATCAAACACATCGTTCATGATGATTTCCTTTTCCTCTTCCACTACTTTAAGCTGATCTACTTCCTCTTTATAATCATTTGCTTTTGTATAAGACGTGATGAAGAAGATAGCGCTTAGTACGAGAAAGAGAACCGACAACGTTAGGATATAGTTCGTAAAGCTTTTCTGAACCGTAAAAAATTCTGAAAGTCCTTTGACCATTTGATTTCTTCCGCCAAAATTGTTAATCGCTATACGGATTGCTTCTTCTTCGGATTTTCCTTCTGCCTTTAATTCTTCAACGGCTTCAATAAGATGAGCACGCATCTCTCTTTTTAGCTCTTCCACTTCGTTTCTAGAACCTACGACATCTTTATAGATGGATTGAATGTATTTATCGATCTGCTTCAACCTATTCTCCTCCTTCAATAAACTGATCAATAATCTGTTTTACAAACTGCCATTCTCTTCGCTTTTGTTCAAACCCATCCTTACCTTGCTCAGTCAATCTATAATACTTCCGTCTTCCTCCTGGTCCGTGCTCATCTCCCCAGTAAGATTCAATCCATTCATTTTTCTCTAATCGCTTTAGTGATAAATAAAGCGTTCCTTCTTTTAACTCAAACTGATCTTCGCTTTTTTCGCGAACAAGCTTTGCCAGCTCATATCCGTACATATCTCTTTTTACTAATAACGATAAAATCAACGTGTCAATGTGGCCTTTTAGAACCTCTTTGTTAACTTCCATTTATAACCACCTCCATAATGAATATAAAATATAATACCTAATAATGCAAGGTATTATTAAAAAAATATATTAGAACTCTTTTCCCCATGAAAAAAGCACCGGCCACTTAGCCGATGCTTCACAAATGGCTATTTCATTTCTTCTTAACAGGCACCCAAATCTCACTTCTAAATGTAGGTGACGACGTATCTTTATCCGCGTTCCAAAGAATCTCTGGCCCTTCTGTTTGTTCGTACGACGATGATGGAAACCATTCTGAATAGATGCGTCCCCATACGTTCTGCAGCGTTTCTGGAAATGGACCGACTGCTTCAAAGACAGCCCAAGTGGATGATTCCACCTTTAGCTCAGTCATGTCTTCTGGACATTTCTCTGTTGTGGCTGCCCCAATATAATGATCAAGCTCACTGTTTTCAGTTGTCCTCTCCGAAAAGTTCGTTGAAGCACTAATCATACCTCTTGGCTCTATATTCGATAACTTTTTCAGTTCACTAATCAATTTAGGTGTAAGGCTCTGCCACATCGCGGCGATCTCCGGATTTACTCCTTCAAATACGAGCGGTACTCGTTTCTTAAGACCTACTATAGAAAAAGCTTCTTTTTCAACGATACGATAGTTCATTTCACTTCCTCCTTTTACCGATAATTGAAAGGACATGCGCGGAAAGGCTTTGAGTGAATGACCGTTTTTACGTGCTTCTGATGGTGTAATGCCGTGCATCTGCTGAAATGCTTTTGTAAAAGAATCGGGTGAAGAGTAGCCAAATTTCACTGCCACATCAATCACTTTTATGTCGCTGTTCTGCAATTCAAAAGCTGCCAGAGTCAGCCGTCTGCGGCGAACGTATTCTGAAAGTGGAATTCCTGCCAAAAAGGAAAACATCCTTTTAAAATGATACTCTGAACAATACGCACGTTTCGCTACTTCCGTAAAGTCGATCTCATCCTGAAGATGCTCCTCTATATACTCTAACGCGTCGTTCATACTCTTAAGCGAATCCATCGACAACGCCTCCTTTCAAAATAAGAATAACAAGGGGAAGATGATGACACCCGACAATCTCTGTATACAGTTTAACGGATTTGGCATCTTTATCGCACAAAAAAACAACCGCTGCTACGGGCAACGGTTGTTTCAAATTACTATTTAAAAAGGGGGGGTAGTACTACTATTCCCAGCTCACATATTTTTATTCATCATTTTGCAAGTTTCATAGATTTTTTTTGCACGACTTCTGTTTTTCCATAATAACTGTGTAAAAACATGCCCAGCATGATGACGAGAACGCCCATCATAGAGAGTAACGTTGGGCTTGCGATCGATAACAGCCACATCTCGCCGGCTAATACAAAAATAATCTCAGCCGATTGCGTCGCTTCTACACCTGCCAGCTTCACAGGATTGTTCGCACAAAGATCAGTCGCTTGGAAAAAGAGAACCGTTGCGATAACCCCTGATGAGATCGCAACTAAAAATGTCTGCCACAACTGATCGTTCGTTGGAGGTCCGCTCTCCACCCATCCGATTCCGGCGAGAACAATCCACCATGGAAGTGAAGCGATCGTCATGCCGAACGCTCGTTGAAAAGCATCGAGCCGTTTGTTCGTAACAACCATCATTTTTCGGTTGCCGAGCGGATAAGCGATTGCCGCAATCAAAACAGGCAACACAACGTTCAACCAAGCGGATCCGTTCACACCACTTGCTTCCTGCACTTGAACGAGTGCGACACCTGCTAGTATGATCAGCGAAAAACCTAATCCCTTAAAAGGAATCTTTTGGCGTGTTGCTCCTTCCGCTTTTACCTTGTCTCCTTCATAAAAAAAGGGCACGAGAAGAGAGCCCGCAACAATCGTAATCTGCCAAGTTGCTGCCACTAACCATGCCTCTCCAAAACCTGCTGCATATGTAATCGGTGCATAAAAGAGCACAAATCCTACCGAACTCCATAGAAACCACGTGCCAAATCGTGATCTAAGTTCTTGAAAAACCGGACGCACGTTGCCCCGCATCCAAACGATGATCCACAATAACGGAACCATGTAAAAAAAGCGAAGGGCTGCACTCCAATGCCAGCTTCCGCCTGATAAGTCCATGGAACGATTCAATATGAACGTGACGCCAAAGAAGAAGGCTGCCGCGATCCCAAGCCATATCGGTCTCATGTTAAGTCCTCCGTTTCCCTTTTAAAAAGTATGCATCTGCCTTGTCCAACATGCTTATCTTTTTTTATTATCTTACCATATGGTTGTACAGATTTGGGAAGACTCTCCATAAATGTATGAATTGCTTTTTTATGTTTTGAATCTATTTTTAAAATCTCTTTTTTGGTGTAATCATTAATAGAATTGTAGGAAGGTTTGCTGCACACAGCAAGAAATGATATGAAATGGTATACTGGTACAAATATGATTTCTATACTAAAAAGGAGGACGACGATTATGGTTGGAGTTCTAATTTTGGTAGGAAGTATCGCTGCTTGTGTAGCTGTTGGGTATGGGAGTAAGGTTTGGAAGCAGTAAGATTTAAAAGGATTCAGTCAACGACCATCAATTCATGCTAAAAAATAAAGATAACATTAAATTAAAATACACATTGAAAAGCACTGTGAAGAATCACAGTGCTTTTTTTAATAGAGACTTAACCCTCTTCCCCTCAAGCTAAAAACACCGCTCCATACCCGAGTGATCCAATAATGACAAACACCGGGGACACTTTCAGCTTCTCCATTAACAAGAAACTGGCAGCAGCTAAAAACAGCGTGTGCATCCATCCAACACTTATATACGATTCGGCAAAAAACTGATAAGCCATGATGCCAAGAAGCACAGCGATTGTCGGCTTTACATATGCGCTCATGTTCTTTACTCTCGGTGAGTCTTTAAATTTATAAACAAGACCAAGAAACGCGACCATCAATAAAAGGGAAGGCGCAACGGTTGCAAACACGCCAACAAACGCCCCAAACCAGCCTCCCTCTTGGTATCCGATGTAGCCTGCCATCTTGGTTGCGATCGGACCAGGAAGCGCATTGCCGAGCGCCAACACTTCTGTAAATTCATTAACAGATAGCCATTCATAGCGGTCAACGACTTCGTTTTCAATCAAGGGAATCGACGCTGGGCCACCGCCGTATCCTAATATTCCAGGTATGAAAAAGGCGAGAAAGATATGCCAAAACGTCATCCTGTCCCCTCTCCTTCCCGCACGATTACTTTCTTTTTATCCTTTCCCTTCAATGGTCCAAAGAGAGCGAAAGCCAATAGTGCACCAATGATGATTCCAGGGTGAACACCGAGAAATTGAAGAAGGACAATGCCCGCAAAAATGTGAAGAAGGCTAAGCTTTAAACCTAATCCTTTTTTGGAGCTATCAAAGAACTGCCACGTGAGAACAGCGAGCATCACGGCTACAACGGGAATGACGCCTTTTGTCATGCCTTGTACCCATGGTTGATTCTTAAATTCTCGGAGCGAGGTTAAGAGCAGAATCATGAGAAATATGGTCGGGAGGATGGTTGCTAATAAAGCAATCAAGAGACCCATAATGCCTGCCACTCGGTACCCGATATAACCTGCCATTTTTGTCGCAATAGGTCCGGGCAGTGTGTTTCCTAGTGCCAACACATCTCCAAATTCTTCGTCGTTCATCCATTTGTATTTTCCGACCACTTCCTTATGAACCAAAGGGATGGAAGAAGGACCTCCCCCATACCCCAGCATGCCCGACCGAAAAAAGGCAAGAAACAAGTTGAGATACGTCATATGATCAGTCCTTTATTCTTAGTTGAGTTTAGTATTTTACCATGCAGCGATCGAGCCATCTGTTCTTCCTTCCGTTCCACCTGCTAGAACGCCAGTCTCTGGGTCTCTCCAAATGATCTGCCCTCGACCAAAGTTCCCTGAATCTGCCGCCACTTGAACGTTATGACCTCTTCTCGCTAGGTCATCAACAATATGCGGTGGAAGTGAGCGTTCGACTAGAA
This sequence comes from Bacillus sp. E(2018), assembly GCF_005503015.1. NCBI lineage: Bacteria > Bacillati > Bacillota > Bacilli > Caryophanales > Bacillaceae > Bacillus > Bacillus sp. E(2018). The sequence continues at coordinate 280,942 of NZ_SCOL01000002.1, forward strand.
CTTTCTTGTCCTTCATCCACTGCCAGCGTGGCGCATCTAGTGCGGCTTGCGGGTTCAAATGAAAATCAACCGTGTTCATCACAACCTGTAAGTGACCTTGAGGCTGCATGTAGCCTCCCATCACACCGAAAGGTCCTACAGCTTTTCCGTTCTTCGTTAAGAATCCAGGAATGATCGTGTGATACGTCCTTTTGCCTGGAGCGAGCGCATTATCATGATCTGGATCTAGCGAAAAATCATGTCCTCTATTCTGCAGGCCGATTCCCGTCTCAGGAACGACCACGCCAGAACCGAATCCCATGTAGTTGCTCTGAATGAACGAGACCATATTGCCTTCTTCATCTGCCGTTGCAAGATATACCGTTCCACCACTTGGCGGTGTTCCGGGTTCTGGCTGAAGAGCTTCACTACCGATCAGGTCTCTTCGTTTTGCAGCATAGCTCTCTGACAACAATCCTTCAACAGATACATTCATCCTTGAGTAGTCTGTTACATATTTTTTCGCATCGACAAAGGCTAGTTTGATGGCTTCGATCTGTTTATGATAACTTTCCGCTGATTCTTTTTCGGTAAAATCATACCCTTTTAACGTGTTGAGTGCCATTAGTGCAACGATTCCTTGACCGTTCGGTGGAATTTCCCAAACTTCGTATCCTCTGTAGTTCACGCTGATCGGTTTCACCCACTCTGGATAAAAGGTAGCGAGATCCTCACTTCTGAGAAATCCGCCGTGCGTTTCTGAAGCCTCGCTAATTTTTTGTGCGAGTGCTCCTCTATAAAAAGATTCCGATTTCGTTTCTGCGATATCCCGTAATGTGCTTGCATGGTGGGGTGAACGCCAAACCTCGCCTACTTCTGGCGCACGTCCGTCTGGAGCAAAGGTTTGAAACCAGTTCTCGAACTCCTCGCCCTTTAATTCACGCTTGTACGTTTCATATGCTTTGCGCCAGTACTTACCGAGAATAGGAGTCAATGGGTAGCCTTCTTCTGCGTAAGAAATCGCTGGTTGCAGCACTTCTTTAAACGGAAGCTTACCAAATCGGTTGGACAATTCCGCCCAAGCAGCAGGCGCACCTGGCACCGTAACAGGCAGCCAGCCGAACTTTGGCATGATATCATGTCCCGCTTTTTTTACTTCTTCGATCGAGATGCTTCTTGGTGCAGGACCACTCGAATTCAAGCCATGCAATTCACCATTCATCCAGACGAGGGCGAACGCATCCCCACCGATCCCATTCGATGTGGGCTCAACAACCGTTAAGCAAGCTGCGGTAGCAATGGCTGCGTCAACTGCATTCCCACCCTTTTTTAACATATCAAGCCCCGCTTGTGCGGCGAGCGGCTGACTTGTCGCAATCATCCCTTTTTTCGAAAAAACGCTCATCCGATCTGAATGATAAGGGTTGTGAAGGGCATTGTACTGAAGTTTCTGTTTCGTATCCTGTATCGTTTGATTCATGATTCTCACCTTTCGTTTTGGGAAGTTAAGGTGCCTTAATAGAATGCATTCATTGTATGTTTTATTTTCTAAAAATTCAAATAATCACACCCAAACAAATCTGTATTACAACAGTTTTAAATTTTTTAACACATTCCTACAAACCCAGTCATACCAAGGATAAACAGTTGGACAGATGACTCAATTTTATAAAAAACAATAAAATGTTATAAAACAGGTGTTGCAAAATATATTCTGTTATAATACAATGCATTATAATCAAATCAATAACAAAACAGGAGGAAATTTAAAATGAAAAATTACTTGGAGCTTCACCGTAATATCCCTAAGAAGACGTGTTCGGAATGTGGATGTGTAATCGAGGAACAACATGAATCCTATCTTTATGAGTGCGAGCGCTGCATGGGAAAACACGAGAGGTAAATTTTTTTACCTCTTCTGTTATATAACAATAATATTTTAAACACATCTGTTTAATAACATGTTTAGAAAGGACTGTGTCATAAGTGACGATTGAAACTACTAATCTACAAGTGTTAGGAGACATATCCCCAGCGTATGAAAAAATATTAACACCAGGTAGCCTTCTTTTCTTAAAATCATTGCATCTTCACTTTAACAACACCCGTAAAGAACTTCTGAAACAACGTAACGCCCGGCAACGTGAAATTGATGCTGGGATCATGCCCACTTTTTTACCGGAAACCGAACATATCCGTAACAGTGATTGGACCATCTCACCGCTTCCCCAAGATCTTCAAGACCGACGAGTAGAGATCACAGGTCCTGTTGACCGCAAGATGGTGATCAACGCGCTGAACTCAGGAGCTAAGCTTTTTATGGCCGATCTTGAAGATTCCAACTCTCCTACTTGGGAGAACACGATAGATGGCCAGATCAACTTAAAGGATGCCGTTAACCGCTCCATTTCTTTTGATAATGGAAACGGAAAAACGTATACATTGAACGAAAAAACCGCCACACTCATCGTACGTCCTCGTGGCTGGCATCTTGAAGAAAAACATATTGTCGTCGACAACGAACCGATGTCTGGTAGCTTAGTAGATTTTGGCCTTTATTTTTACCACAATGCAAAGACACTGATCGAAAATGGGTCTGGACCGTATTTCTATCTTCCCAAAATGGAAAGTCATAAAGAAGCTCGCCTTTGGAATGATGTGTTTATTTACGCGCAAGAACAGCTTGGTATTCCAAGAGGTACAGTTAAAGCAACTGTACTAATCGAGACCATTGTTGCGGCCTTTGAGATGGACGAAATTTTATATGAACTTCGTGAACATTCCGCAGGCGTTAACTGTGGCAGATGGGATTATATATTCAGCTATATTAAGAAGTTTCGTAATCAGCCACACGTCATTCTTCCTGATCGTTCGCTCGTTACGATGACTGTTCCGTTCATGAGATCCTATTCTCTCTTGGCGATAAAAACGTGCCATAAACGAAACGCTCCTGCAATCGGTGGTATGGCTGCTCAGATTCCAATTAAAAACGATGAAGCTGCGAATGCCGCTGCTTTTGAAAAAGTGCGTGCTGACAAAGAGCGCGAGGCTTCTGACGGTCATGACGGGACATGGGTTGCCCATCCGGGACTCGTGCCTGTTGCTTTGGAAGTATTCGACCGCATCATGCCAACACCTAATCAGATCAATCGAAAACGTGAAGATGTAGTCGTAACGGCAGATGATTTAGTGGCTGTACCAGAAGGCGAAATCACAGAAGAAGGTTTGCGCGTCAACATTAGCATAGGCATCCAATACATCGCTTCTTGGCTGAGAGGTAAAGGAGCTGCACCAATTAACCATCTCATGGAGGATGCAGCTACGGCAGAAATCTCACGTGCCCAAGTATGGCAATGGATTAGACACCCTAAAGGTATTTTACGTGACGGCCGCAAAGTGACATTCGAGCTGGTAGAGGAACTAAAGTTGCAGGAAGTTCAAAAGTTGAGACAAGGAATGAATGAGGAGTCATTCAATTCTGGCCGTTTTATGGAAGCAGTTGCGTTGTTTGATGAGCTGATTCGCAATGATGAGTTTCAAGATTTCTTGACCAATCGTGGTTATGAGGTTTTATAAAAGCTCTTTTTGTAATTTCTTGTTGCTGTTGAGAGTGGTTGATTTCCGCTCCAGGTTGCTCGCTTTCCGCGGGGCAGGCGGTGAGCCCCTTGCCGCTTTGCGCCTTTAAGGGTCTCACCTGACCGCTTGTCCCGCAGGAGTCGGCAACCTTCCGCTCCAATCAACTAATCCAAAGAAGGACAATACAAAAACGAAAGAAATTTTAGCTATCCATTCAAGTGCTTTTAATGAAAACATCAACTCACAAAAAACTATTAAACCTTAAGGAGAGAGTTAAATGAATCAATCACGTGTGGAGAAATTACAGGATATGTGGCAAAACGAAGAGCGCTGGTCAGAAGTTCAGCGCCCCTATACAGCAGAAGAGGTTATTCGCTTACGCGGATCTATCGATATCGAGCATACACTTGCAAAACGCGGTGCCGAAAAATTTTGGGATTTGCTTCAGAACGAAACATATGTAAACGCTTTAGGAGCACTAACGGGTAATCAGGCTGTTCAGCAAGCAAAGGCAGGTCTGAAAGCCGTATACTTAAGCGGTTGGCAGGTCGCAGCAGATGCCAACCTTTCTGGAAACATGTATCCTGACCAAAGTTTGTATCCGGCAAACTCTGTGCCACACGTGGTAAAACGCATCAATTCTGCTCTACAGCGCGCCGATCAGATTCAGCACATGGAAGGCGGTAACGAAGTAGATTACTTCCTTCCGATCGTTGCAGACGCAGAAGCTGGTTTTGGCGGACAACTGAACGTGTTCGAACTGATGAAAGGTATGATTGAATCTGGAGCGTCGGCTGTTCACTTTGAAGATCAGTTATCTTCTGAGAAAAAGTGCGGACATCTAGGTGGAAAAGTACTGTTGCCAACGATGACAGCTGTACGCAACTTGATCTCTGCTCGTCTTGCGGCAGATGTGATGGGAACACCTACGATACTAATTGCACGTACGGATGCTGATGCTGCTGACTTGATCACGAGTGACATCGACCCAGTCGATCGCGCTTTTATTACAGGTGAGCGTACAGCTGAAGGCTTTTACCGTACGAATGCTGGACTGGATCAAGCAATCGCACGTGGTCTTGCTTATGCTCCTTACGCGGATTTAATCTGGTGCGAAACGAGTGAACCAAACTTAGAACAAGCGCAGCGTTTCGCGGATGCGATCCACGAGCAGTTTCCTGGTAAACTATTAGCTTACAACTGTTCTCCTTCTTTTAACTGGAAAAAGAAGCTGGATGACGCAACGATTGAAACGTTCCAGCAGCAGCTTGCCGCGATGGGCTACAAGTTCCAGTTCGTAACGTTGGCTGGTTTCCACGCCCTTAACCATAGCATGTTTGAGCTAGCAAAGGGCTATAAAGCGAGAGGCATGGGTGCTTATTCTGAGCTGCAGCAAAGAGAGTTTGATAGTGAGATCGATGGCTATACAGCAACTCGCCACCAGCGTGAAGTAGGAACAGGTTACTTTGATGAAGTAACACAGCTCGTTTCGGGTGGTACTGCTTCTACAACCGCTCTAAAAGGATCTACAGAAGAAGACCAATTTCAATCACAAAAAGCGTAGAGATAGAGTTAATGGATAGGAGATAAATAGAGAAAGGACAGGTGCAGATGCCCCTGTCCTTTTTTAGCTTTTAATTTACAAACGTATTGTGAACACGCCATGATTTCTTTGCATATGTTGACCAGATGAAAAACGCTAATAAAGCAGAGGCTGAATTTACAAAAGGTGTTCCCGTACTTACTTCGTCTACGAAAAGAACCAGAATATCTGTTAAAACCGCAAAGATTAAAGTGATCTGCAGCAAAAAGATCCACGTTTTTACGAAAGCTTTTTTCTTCGTGAAAAATAAATAGAGAAGAAAGATATTCAATCCGATCAATCCAATATTAAAGATGAGTTCTCCATATACGACGTATTTTAATAATAACGAATTAAATTTATAACCTTGAATCGCATCAAATCCAACTTGTACAGCATTTAGTTTAAACGGCAAAGCTAAAAGTAGTCCCGCTCCTACTAATAACAGCCATCCACCTAAACCTTTCAGATCTTCTTTTTGTTTTGGTTGTGTTTCCAATGTCAGTCTCCCTTTTGATGTATGTCTTTTCTGCACTCATGTTTTCCGTGAAGGATAAAGTGACTTCATACGGAATATTATATCTAAAATTAACAATGTCAGGGGTCATCTTATGGAAAACATTAAAACCGCTACTGTTTTTGATGCTGCTGAGATACTTGCGCTACAAAAAATGGCTTATGTGAGTGAGGCTGAGCTTTACGGAAATTATGAGATTCAACCTCTTACACAATCGGTTGCTGATGTGGAAGAAAGCATACGAACCAGCCACGTATTAAAGTATCTTCTTAACGGTAAAATCATAGGCTCCGTCAAAGCCCATGAAACAGGAGGAACGTGTTTTATTGGTAAACTCATGGTCCACCCTGACTTTCAAAACAGAGGTATCGGAAGAAAGTTAGTACAGCAGATGGAGCAGTTGTTTGCCGGTTGCCGTTATGAGTTATACACTGGCAGCAAGAGCGTGAAGAATATTTCTTTTTACGAAAAGCTAGGCTACAAAGCGTTTAAAACCCATAAATTAGACTTTGAAGAAACCATCTTTGTTTTTATGGAAAAGCAGCCTGTATTGCTAAAAAAGTAAAGAAAAGAGGCTGATCCGAAAGTCAGCCTCTTACTCGTTCTATTAAGCTTTCACATCACGCTTTTGAAAGACTGTAAACGTTATGGCCAGCATGATTGCCGTGTATACGGCTAGAACGCTAATGGAGAACGGAAGCGTTAAGTCCTTAACCATTTGGTTCTGTCCATCAATCAATACACTAAGATCCATGTTAGCGAACAACGTGTAGATCACCCAATCTTTTGTTGCGAGTAACATCACGATCGTGTTACCTGCAAACAACGTAAACATGGCAACACCAATCGCTACCGAGTTACTCATGAACAGCGTTGAGATCATGAATGACATCGCTACGAGTGCTGTTAATTCAATAAATTCAACTCCAATGTTAGCAAAAACGTACTCCACGATCAGTCTTTCTTTCACTTGGCCATCTTCTGCTGTGATTAAGTAGGATTGGTCCATTCCACCGAATCCATAAGCAAGACCACCTACTAGCCACGTTGCTATAATAACAACGAGCCACATAACAAATGCAAAAGCTAGTGTTGCAACAAATTTGGATAAAAGAATCTTCCATCTGCTGTAAGGTCGGATCAGAAGCATCTTAATCGTTCCTTTGGCAAACTCATTAGAAACGATGTCACTTGCCACAACGATCACAAATAACCCGATAAAGGAAGAGATCCACGCCATGTCTTTCATGAACTGCCACGCTGTTGTTTCATATGGAGAGATATCGTTAGCAATGGCATACTCATTTTGTTTAATAGCCGATTCAAGCGTATCAATATATATGGCGTTGTCACCATTCTTTTTTGCATCATCCAATGCTTTTTGGTCATCCTTAATCGTTTGCGTCAGCTCTTGCTTCCAATTTTCATTCACTTCAACATCTGTTGTTACTTTGTCATAAACAGCGATACCAATAATGATTACGATTGGAATGGCAAGGAAGATCCATGTGCGTGTACGGCTAAAGATTTTAATCCATTCATTCGTTAACAGGGATAGCCATTTCATTCAGATCTCCCCCTTTCTTTGTCATCTCTAAGAATCGTTCTTCTAGTGTCTTCGTTTTGCGTTGGATACCCACAACGAGCACGCCAGCAAGAACAAGTTGTTTGTTCATTTCAGCTACGAATCGAACGTCTGCTGTTTGGACGATCAGTTCTTGACCTGACTCGGTTACGCTCAGATCTTCATTTAAGTTAAGAAGGACTTGTTTTGCCTGCGAAACGTCTCCTTCGATTTGGAAGTGAACCTTCACGTCTGCTTCATCTTCCTGGTTCAGAATCTCGTCGATACGCACAAGTTTTCCGTTTTGAATAATGGCAACGCGGTCACACATCATCTGCATCTCAGCCAGCATATGTGAAGAAACGATCACAGAGGTACCGTTGTTTGCGAGCAGGCGTAAATAGTTACGAAGATCATAGATTCCTTGTGGATCGAGTCCGTTTGTTGGTTCATCCAGGATTAACACGTTCGGTCTATGTAAAAGTGCCTGAGCTACACCCAGTCGCTGTCTCATACCAAGCGAATATGTTTTTACCTTGTCGTTAATCGCGTACTTCAGATCAACGAGTTCAATCACTTCGTCAATTCTTTCCTTCGTCACATCTGGCATGATCCTCGCATATTGCATGAGGTTTTTATAGCCTGTCATATAATCGTAAAGCTGCGGATTTTCAACGATAGCACCAACGCGTTCCATTGCTTTCTCAAAGTTACCTCGCAGGTTGTCACCGTTAATTAAAACGTCTCCGTCCGTAATAGAGATTAGTCCAACAATCATTCGAATCGTTGTCGTCTTACCCGCTCCGTTTGGACCAAGCAGACCGAAAATCTCACCTTCTCTTACCGAGAACGAAAGATCATCTACAATGGTCTTGCCTTTGATCTTTTTCGTTAAGTTCTTAAGTTCTAACGTATGTGTTGTCATGCGCTCCCCAATTCCTCCTATCATAACTCTCTCTTTTCACATTCTAATACGAGTGAGTCATATGAAAAGTTTCGTAATTTTTGTAAATTATTTACTTATCACTTTAACGCTTCTGCTTGCTTTTTGTATATGTTTTTCTCTTTTTGTAAGCCGTGTTGAGATAAAAACGCCTAGTATGACGAGCACACCTCCAGCTCCTTGATACCATGCGAGCGTTTCGTTGATAAATAGAACGGCAAAGATCGCAGCAAACACAGGAATTAGGTTCAAAAAGACTCCAGCTTTACTCGGCCCGACCCGCTCAACCGCTGTATTCCAGGACATGAACGCAACGATCGATGCAAAGATTCCCGTGTATAGAATGGTTGAGATAGTAGCGATTGACCATACGATTTCTTCTGTTTGCATCTCGCGTATGGAAAATGGCAGCAAGATGAGTATTCCAAGAAACGCGGTTACAATGAACGTGCTGTATGTAGGAAGAATTCCCGCATATCTTCGAATAAGAAGCGAATAGATGCTCCAGCAGATAACAGCTCCGATTACGATTAAGTCTCCTTTATTAAACGACAGCTGAAGTAAGACGGTGATTGAGCCTTTTGAAATAATAAATAGCAGTCCAATGAGTGAAAGCAGGGCTCCTGCCATCTGTTGCGTGTTAAGCTTCTCTTTGAGAAAAACAAACGACAATAGGAAAAGCAAAATCGGCGTTGATGTGTTAACGATGGATGCATTAATGGACGTCGTATAGTGCAGGGCAATGTACAGAAGCGTATTAAACCCCGTGATGCCAGTGATCGATAAGATGAGGACGACTTGCCAGTATTTTTTTAGCATCTGCCATTCTTTTCGTAAAAATGGTACCGCAAACGGAAGAAAAATGAGAAATGCCGTGCACCATCGCATAAAAGAGAGTGTTACTGGCGGTAAACTGCTCGCTATTGCACGTCCAATCACAAAATTCCCACCCCAGATTAAGTTTGCGACCACTAGTAGTACATACGGGTTAACTCTTTGCATGATGTGAATCACCTCTTTTTTTGAGATTAAGTCGTTTTGAGCTTCAATAAGGTCGTTTCTAGAGTAGATTAAGTCTAATCAGCCACGCATTAAGTCAAAACAGCGACCAATTAAGTCAAAAATCAAAAATAAAGGCCATTCGACAAACCTGAACATAAAACATCGCCTGCTCCTAATCAGCAACTTCAAAAATCATTTTCTCCCACTATAGCAGACTACCTTTTAAAGTAGATATGGTCATTTCGCCTCAATCTAAAATTTGTAAGCTTTTTTCCTGTAAATCCACTTTGAATGCTGTACAATGGAAATTAAAATCATTGAAATACTTTACTTTATGAAGTAAAAAGCAGAAGAAAGAAGATGACATAATGAAAGCGTATCGGACGTATGTGATTTTATTCCTGGTGATGGTGGTGTGGGGGTTAAACGTAACAGCGACGAAAATTCTGGTTACGAACTTTTTGCCTGTTACAATCACTGGAATTCGTGTTCTAACGGCGGGATTAACCGTATTTCTGCTTCTCTCTATTATAAAAAAAGTGCGGTGGCTGACGAAAAAGGAGTTTTGGTATGTCTTTCTGGCATCTATCTTTAACGTTGTCGCGCATCACTATTTCCTTTCGATTGGTTTAACCGAAACGACAGCCACGAACGGCGGGTTAATCATGGGAATGTCGCCGCTTCTCACGACCATTCTCGCTATCTCGTTTTTAGGAACGCCTCTTACTCTCTTAAAATCGATCGGACTTCTGCTTGGGTTCTCAGGCGTTGCGTTTATCGTTTTAGAAGGAAACAGTCAGGTAGCAGGGATCTCGTTCGGTGATGGATACATTTTATTATCTGTACTCACGCAAGCTGTAAGCTTTATCCTCATCAAGCGCGTGGCGCACACGTTAGATCCTCGACTCATGACCGGCTATATGATGGTGATCGGTTCACTGTTCCTGATCGTGATCGGATTAATCGAAGAGCCACAAGGATTTGCAGGTGTGGTTGAGAATTCGACCGTTTCGCTATGGCTGATCTATTTTGCTTCAGCTTGTATTGCTACGGCGGTGGGTCATATGCTCTATAATGAGGCGATCGGTAAAATTGGAGCATCAGAAGCTTCAATCTTTATTAACCTAAATCCATTTTTCGCTCTAGTTGGTGCATATCTCTTTTTAGGTGAACAGATCTTGTTTCAGCATGTTTTCGGATTTCTGCTCATTATCACTGGTGTTCTCTTAGGCTCTGGTGCAGTTGAGGAGATACGGAACAAAAGAATGCGCAAAAAACATGCGGCATAAAGGGAGCATCATACGAACATAAAAAACGACCAGAGATCAATAAAATCTGGTCGTTTTCTTATTATAAGCTAGCAGACGCTTCTTTCTTCTTCCGTTTCTGCAGCACCACATTTTGAATCGTCAAAAATACATTCCCGACCATCCAATAAAGAGGCAGAACCGCGGCTAGCTTCCATGCAGAAAATAGGATAATGATAGGCATCACGTAACCCATCATTTTGATTTGCGGATTTGAAGCAGCGAGCTCTGTTGTACTCATTTTATATTGGATGAACGTTGTTAAAGCCGCTAACACTGGCAGCAGATGCAGAGGATCTGCGGTTCCAAGGTTAAACCAAAGAAAATTGTGCAGAGCAATCTCTTTCGTTTTGATGATCGCATAGTAGAATGCAAACAAAATCGGCATCTGAATCAATAGCGGTAAACAACCCATCGATAACGGGTTGACTTCATGTTTTTTATAAACAGCCATCAGTTCATTCTGTAATTTCATTTGAGATTCTCGATCTTTGCCTGTGTGTTTTTCACGAAGCTGTTGGATCTCAGGCTGGATTTCTTTCATCTTTTCCTGATTCTTTGTTTGTTTTAGCGTTAACGGCATGATCAGGAATCGTATCACAATCGTTAAGAGGATGATTGCAATCCCATAGCTATCGTTGAACAGATACGCCACATATTGAATAAGCTTTGAAAACGGGTAGATGAAAAAATGGTTCCACACACCCGGACTTTCTGCTGTAATCGGTGTGTTATTGCACCCGGATAATAGAAAAATAGCTAGCAATGAAGCAATGGATACATATTTCTTCAATCTTTGTTCCTCCTTGTTTTTTAAGAAATCTAAGCAAACAAGGAGGAAGCGTGTCCTTCTTTATCATCAGGTGTTTCTTTTCTAAACATGGTTCGTGCGATCTCGTCTCGAATGAAGCAATAGTTTTGAACGAGGTGAGAATCAGTCATTCTCTTTTCAGCACTTAGCCTGTCCTGTTTCACATGGTGATTTGATCTATGAACAAGAGACCGATGAACGACCGAAAGCTGCTTAGCTATAATGAAAGTTAGTGCGATACTTATCGATAAAACTAATGCGTCCGTTTGATAGATTAGATCAAAAAACTCCATAAATCAAATCACCTCCTATTATTCATTATACAAAATGGTTACCCTATATATCTATGATACAGAGATTTCGCTTCTGCCATATTCTTCGTTCCATGAACAAGCGCGCGTCCGTCTTTAAAAAGAACAAGGCGGTGACTGCCACGCTGAAGCTCAAGTAGGTATGGATTACAGCGAACCTCCCCATGAGGCAGCAAGCGTTTCTCCATCTCTTCTAAATCAATTTCAACCGTATGAGCGGGACGGATCTGAACGGTATCCCGACCGCAAAGAACAGCTGTTTTTAAAGCAGCGCCTTTTTCTAAATATGGATATGTTGGGTTAGCTCCGCAAGATGGACAATCTACCTTCTTCGCTTTTCCCATCCCTAATTGAACGTGCTGGTTGGTCCACGTATCAAATGTTACGATTTTTTTCCTGATAGATGCATAGTCTTCTACTAAAATCTTTAACGCCTCGGCTGTCTGATAAGCGGTGACCATCTGAACAGCTGGAGAGATAATACCTGCCGTATCGCATGTTTGGCCGTTTGCCGGAATCTTATCGAGCAAACAGTTCAAACACGGTCCATCTCCAGGTAAGATCGTGTAAGAGATGCCATAGCTTCCAACACACGCCCCGTAAATCCACGGAATCTCATATTTCTGAGCCAGGTCGTTGATCAACAATCGTGTTTCAAAATTATCGGTCGCGTCCATAATCAAATCGATGCCCGAAATCAATACTTCTGCTTCCTCGATCCCCATGTCCATTACATGTGCTTCAATTTCTACTTCTGAATTAATCTGTTTCAATCTATTTTTTGCAGCGACTACTTTTGGCAGCTGTTTTCTCGCATCTTCTTCAGAATAAAGCTGCTGACGCTGAAGGTTCGTCCAGTCCACATAATCGCGATCGACGAGTACGATCCGTTTTAAGCCTGCACGCGTAAGAGCTTCAGCGTTTCCTGCACCAAGAGCGCCTGCACCAACGATCAACACGCTTTTTGTTCGAATTTTCGTTTGCCCATCTATACCAATCGGACTAAATAATTCCTGTCTTGAATAACGTCCATTCACTTCACACTCAACCCTTCTAAAGGACTGCTCGCTGTTGCCGTTTCTTTTCTCGGGATTCTTCCCGCTTCATACCCTAACTTTCCAGCTTCTACCGCCATTTTCATTGCAAGGGCCATCTTCACAGGATCCTTCGCACCCGCAACCGCTGTGTTTAACAGCACACCGTCTGCTCCGAGTTCCATCGCGATCATCGCGTCACTCGCACTTCCAATCCCTGCATCAACTATAACCGGAACCTTCGTTTGCTCAATAATAAATTTTAGATAAAGCGGGTTAATAATTCCTTGCCCGGAACCGATTGGAGAAGCGGCAGGCATGATGGCATGTGAACCGAGTTCTTCTAATCGTCTAGCGAGGACCACATCATCTGACGTATAAGGAAGCACGATGAACCCTTCTTTCAATAATTCTTCCGTTGCTTTTAACGTTTCCACTGGATCCGGCAACAGCGTTTTGTCGCATCCGATGACTTCTACTTTTACCATATCACATAATCCTGATGCTTTCGCCAGTTTTGCAATGCGTACTGCTTCTGCTGCCGTTTTCGCACCTGCTGTGTTCGGTAACAATGTGTATTTTTTCAGATCAAGCATCTCTAAAAAGTTTGGTTGGCTTTCTTCAAAGATGTTCATTCTACGAACTGCAAACGTCAAAATCTCAGAACCAGAAGCTTCTACCGCTTCTTTTTGTGTTTTGAAGTCCGGGTATTTGCCTGTACCTAAAAGTAATCGAGATGAAAAGGAATAGTGTCCAATGTTTAACATACCATCAACCTCCGCCAACAAATCGAACAAGTTCGATCTTGTCGTTTTCTTTTATTTGAGTTTCACTTTGTTTTTGATTATTGATGATCTCTTCGTTTACTTCTGCAATCACCACTTGGTCATGTAAGTTAAGGTGCTTCAGCAGATCTGTGATCGACTGCAAAGAGTTTGGCACCATGACCTCTTCTCCATTTATCATAAGTTTCACGAATGATATACCTCGCTTTCAATATGGTCGGCAATCCTTTTTCCAGTTATAGCAGAAAGCAGAATGCCGTTTCGATAGTGTCCCGTTGCAAGAATGAGCCCCTCTTTATGTGGAGAAGGACCAATATAGGGTTGACCAGATAGCGTTTGGGGCCGGATGCCTCCCCATGCTTTTTCAAAATGAGCACCACTTAGTTCAGGAACGATTTGTTTTGCCTTCTCCATCAATTCAAATAGACCTGAAAATGTAACCTCTTCATTAAAGACGTGTGGTGTACTTGTCGCGCCAACAAAAATTCGATCTTCTCGCTTTGGAACGAGGTAACAATTTTTGTATTTTACAGTACCTGTGAGTAGTGGACGCTTCGTTTTGAAGGAAAGACATTCCCCTTTTACAGGCACCATTTTTAGTGAAGGCTCGATATCTGAGCTCCACACCCCACAAGCTACTATGACGGAATCAGCATGGAACGTTTCCTCTGTTGTTACAACACCTGTCACTTTGTTGTTGGTTTGGAGAAGCTGAACCACTTCGGTATGCTCTTTAATCTCAGCACCAAGAGTTTTTGCAGATTGATATAAAGCCTGAGTGAGTTTAACAGGTGACACTTGAGCATCTTTTGCAAAATAGAGAGCTCCCTTTACAAGTGGTGATAAGGCGGGTTCTTTTATGAGCAGTTCTTCAGCAGACAGCCAGAAAACTTCTTCTTCATGATTTTGACGTTCGGCCGCTTCCCTTTGTAGATCAGTCTCTTCTTCCTCTGTAAACGCAAGTTCATAAATTCCCTTTTGAATGTGTTCAATATCAATCCCACAAACGTCGAAAAGTTCCTGTGATAATGAGCTGAAGGCATTCCGACTTTCTTTTGCCAAGGAGTAGAGTGGATGATTGGTCTGAAACTCCATCTCTGCACCAAGCATGCCAGCTGCAGCACTGGACGCCTTGCTTCCTACCGTCTCCTTTTCAAGAAGCAGCACACGCTTGTTTCGTTTAGAAAGCTCGTAGGCGATGGAACAGCCGATCACGCCGCCTCCTATAATGATGGCATCATACGTTGTGCGCATCACACACCTCCAGTTGTTGTTTGTACAGTTTTACAGCTTGTAGTGGTGATTTTGCTTCTAAAATGCCTGACATCACGGCGATTCCAGTTGCACCCGTTTCGATAACATTCCGTACGTTTTCTGGTGTGATGCCCCCAATCGCGATAACCGGAATTGTGGTTTGATCTACTACATGTTGAAGCTGATCTAACCCTCTCGGCTCTGCATCACGTTTGGAATCTGTCTTAAAAATATGACCATATATGATGAAGTTGGCGCCGTTTTGTTCAGCATACTGTGCTTCTGAAACAGAATGGACAGAGCTGCCGATCATCATTTCAGGCAGAGCTCTTCGCACAGCTGACACATCTAGACTGTGATGTGTCAGCTGAACACCTTTTACGCCTTTGCAAAGTGCGACATCCACCCTGTCGTTTACGATGATTTTAGAGGAAGGCATTCCTGCTTTCTGCAGACGTTCGACCAGATGACTAAGTTCCTTCGCTGACTTAGTTTTTTCCCGTATGTGAAGCGACGTTACATACGGATGAATGAGACTTGCGATCCTCCCCAACACTTCATCACTCTGCCTACCCGTAGAAATGATATGTAGCTGTTTTTCCACAATAAAAAACCACCTCCTTTATGCAGCAAAGAGGTGGTTTCACAGTTTTAAGAATTCATAGCGAAGTATCTGATCCACACACCACTTCCCTACGCTGGTTCTAACCAAATCAGGTTCCAAGGGTCTTAAAGTTCACTCTAATCTCAGCCTTAACAAAGGCACCCCTAGTGGTAATGACTATTTAATTTTTATATACTACTATTCTATCGATAAAGGGCTTTCATAACAACCTTTGAGTTTTATATATAATTTTTATAATCCATCATGACTGATTACCGCGCACCTAGGGAATACCATTTACATGAATTAAATGAGGAGTGTGGTTTATATGAAGTATTTTATCAATGTGAATAAAAGTGTAGAAGAAGAGTATGGGAAGATGTTTGTATATGATCCTGAATGCAACAAGGAAAACGAAGACGAGCTAGAAGTGGTAAACAATCTTGACGAACAAGACAAAGGAAAACCTTATATTTTTCCGAAAAGCTTCTTGTTGGAGGTTTCAGTTGAGGATTATGAGAGGTATGCTGAGGCGAAGAGAAGTAATAAAGATGTGAAATCAGTTACTGAGGCGATATTTGATAGGTATAAATGATGTAAGAGCTGCCAAATATATGGTGGTTTTTTGCTCTATGGGTCAAACTCTCATTCCTATGAGTCTAAACTAGGATTCTATGGGTCAAACTCGGCATCCTATGAGTCAAAGTAGATGTTCAATGAGTCCTGCATATTTCTATGAGTCAAAAACTAAGCTCTATGAGCCAAAACTGCCATTCTATGGGTCATTCCCCAATCTCCACTAAAAAAGGATGCCTCAGCATGAGGCACCCCTTTTTTTTAAGGACGAATAAACATCTGTGTCCAATATGTCTTGTATCCTGTTGTACCTTTAATGTAACCCACACCAATCTGTGTAAAGTTATCACTTAAAATGTTCGCTTTGTGACCGGGGCTATTCATCCAACCTGTCATAACAGCACTTGTTGTCGTGTAACCGGCAGCAATATTTTCTCCTGCAGATGTGTACGTAATCCCGAACTGCTTCATCATATCAAACGGTGATCCATATGTTGGAGACGTATGGTCAAAATAGTTCTTAACAAGCATATCCCGAGATTTTTCTCTTGCAACATTGCTTAATGTAGGATTTAACGCTAACTCTTTCTTGCCGTTATTTAAACGGTTTTTATTTACAGAAAAAAACGTTTCAAGTTCATAAATATTTTGCTTACTGATTGTTCCAGTGGATAGATGCGTTTTATACGTTGGATCTGCTAGATGAAGTGACCCAGTTTCTTTATAGGTTGCCGTATTTGAACTTCCATCCCACGTTACATCATATCCGAATGCTTCCCCAACCAAACGAAGAGGTATGTATGTACGATTATTAATAATCGCTGGTTTAATATCAGATTGCTGAATATAAAATTTGTTATTATATTGTTTTTCTAAAAATGATGATTGAATATTGAGTGCAAGCTTAGCTGTTGTTCCATATTTCGAAAGCTGTGAGGTAACCATGTTTGTTTCCGAATTCCATTTCACTTCAGCATTCATAGATTCAAAAACCGGTCTGAGCGGAACTAGCAATCTATTGTTTTGCACGATAGGTTTTTCATCTGGAAAAATGACACTATTGTTTCCGATTTTAACATTAAATGATTCTGCAGAAACGTCTGTTCTAGTAATTCCTAAGAATAACAGACCTGCAGCAAGTAAACTCGCAAAATACTTCATATTCTTACCCCCCTGTAAAATCATATATGAATATAGCATATTTTTTCTTGAGTAAATCTCCAAAACTAAAACAGTAAAGAAAATGTAATGTAAGGAAAAAGATGCCGCTTCCCGAGAGAAGCAGCATCCTACCAAACTAATTCTTATTAATCGTCATCACGATATCCTTCGTGTTCTTTCCAATCGCTCCGCCGTCATTTTTGAAAATAGTCGTTTTATTCTCTTCTGACGGTTCGATATGAATGTTCAGCTTGTTCTCTCCTACATTTAAATTCTCCGTGTGTGAGAACGTCATGTCATCGTTGATGGTAACCGGCTGACCGTTGATCGTCATCACACCCTCTTTGATGGCGTTCCCTTTTAGGGTGATCGTGTCAGAAGTTACTGTCTGGCCATCTGTATGAGAGGTAACGACAACCGGCATGTCGATCCATCGTAAAATTTTATCTTGAACAACCATCGCATTGCCGCCTTGGTTCGTGACAACAAAACTCAGATCTGTTCCTGTTGCACCGTATCCGTAGTAGCTTACGTCATCATCATTCGGATTACCCGGTGTGTGATCAGCAAGACCTTCTTGATCCCATGAGCTGTTCTTTGCGTATTTATAGGTAATTACTTCACCTTCTTGCGCTTCAAACGTATATTCATAATCGTTCGTTACAGCTCCGCCACGCGTCATCTTCCACGCACCTGTGTTCCAGCCGTTCTTGCTGCCTGGCATCGTCACATCGACGCCTTGTGGTGTATAAGCTGGTGCGTTTACTTTCATTGTGACTTTTACCATAACAAGGTCAGGCGTAACCTGAACGGCGTTCGACTTCACGCTGTTACCCGCTTTGTCGTAGATGTGCACTTCGTACGTATACACTTTTCCGTTTGTTACGTTCAGATCTTTGTACGTTGCGGCACTTGTATCAAGTACTTGGTCGATGACTTCTCCATCACGAACGATCGTGAACAGATAAGGCTCGTTTGCGCCTTCTACAGACCATTTCAGATTCACTTGTCCTGATTCTTGCGCTGGTTCTTCTAATGTTACTGATGTTGCAGGAGCGGTCGTGTCATCCCCTTTTGTGAACGTAACTGTCTTCGTTTCACTAGTGACCCACGTTCTGCCTAAATCGGTTGAGAACGCATAACGATATTGATACTCTCCCTCTTTAAAAGGTAAGAAATCTGCGCTAAACATGTTATATTCTCCGTTTTGTGCGGTGTACGTACCTGTATGAGATGTCCAGTTCGTCTTGCCTGGCTCTTTTACTTGCAGCTCACTCTGTAAGCCTTCTGCTAAATCGGTCTCTGTTTCACCTGTGATTTTGATATCAGCTGAAACCGTTTGTGGTTTAGATAGATCGATTACGCCATTCTTTAATAATGTTACATTGGAAATGTTATAGTTACCGTTCTTTAACGCCACATGAGGAATCGCGGCTTTTGATTCTGTTTTTAGAGATTCGTTGTTATTTTTATCGATCGCAACAACGGCAAAATAATATTTACGACCATTATCAAGGTCGTTGATCTTGATTGAGTTTCCTTTCGTTTCTGCTACCTTTTCATAAAAAGCACCAGAGATCGTAGTTTGATAGATTGCGTAACGTTTTGCATCACCTTTCCAGTAAAGCGAAACTGAGTGACTGCTTTCTGACGCTTTTACACCTTTCACCGCTTTTGGTGCCTTCAGATTCTGGTGTTTATCGGAAACGAGCATACGACCACTCATTGCTGGAACGGTTACTGATAACTTTCCATCCTTTACAGCTGTTTTGTACTTTTTGTTCAGCTGATCTGTTAGCTTCACGTTGTTCACGATCAGCTTCTTCACATCTAGTTCAACGGTCTTTGCTTCAGTGCCGCGGTTTGTAATAACAAGCGCTGCATTCTTCTTATCTGTACGAGCATAAGCAAGCACATCTTTTTCAGCGTATAGGTGGTGGAGTTCACCATAACTGAATAAATCGTGGTAATCACTACGCACTTTTCCAATGTTTTGATAATGCTTTACAAGATCCTTGTCTTCAGAACCCCATGGATACGTTCTGCGGTCATCCGGATCTTTAGAGCCTGTAACGCCCGCTTCATCTCCATAATAAAGAGTCGGTGCACCTGCATAACCCATCTGTAAGATTGCCGCAAGCTTTAGTCGTTTCACACCTAGCTCATGATCGTACTTCGGATCCAGCTCAGCACGCTCGTAAGAATCTGTTCCGTTTCCAAGGATAAACGCTGCACGAGGTGTGTCATGAGATCCCATTAAGTTCATCAGCGCATAAAACGCTTCTTGTGGGTAATCTTCAAACACAGCGTTCATCTGGTTCTCGGCGCCTTCTGCGTTACCGTTTTTCAAGTAGTCGATCATCGCCCCTCGGAAACGGTAGTTCATTACCGAATCATACAAATCGCCAAGGAAGTATTCAGACGCATCATCCCAGATCTCACCTAGGATTAGTGGATCATCTTTCTTGCCTTCCTTCAGCTCTTTTCGGAACTCTCTCCAAAACTCTGTATCTACTTCGTTCGCAACATCCAATCGCCAGCCTGATGCACCACGATCTAGCCACGATTTTGCAGCTGAATCTTTGTCGTACATGATATAGTCAACGAACGGCTTGTTGTTCAACTCAGAATCATAGTCTACCGCTTCACCTGGAATTGATTTAATCTCAGGAAGTGAGTCAAAGCCCCACCAAGCTTGGTATTTATAAACACCGTTCACTTTTTCGTTCTCGATATTAAACCAATTATGAAAACCGTACGGACTAAACTCTTGGCCTTCTTTCTTAAACTTTGCTTCTGTTTGTTTTTTCGCTTCTGTTTCTGTTGTGCCTTTCGAACTCATCAGGTCATAGATGCTTGCCCAATATTCATATGCCCCGACCGTTTTGTATTTTCCGTAACGGTCAAAATAGATCGAATCGTCTCCAACATGGTTGAATACCCCATCAAGGATTAAGTGCATCTTCCGTTTTTTCAGTTCTTTTGTAAAAGCCTTAAATTCTTCTGGTGACCCAAACATCGGATCCATCGCTTTATAATCTGTCGCATCATATTTATGGTTGGATGCTGCATGTGCGACCGGATTTAGGTAAAGTGTATTAACGCCAAGTGACTCGATATAGTCTAATTTCTTTTGAATCCCAGCAATATCGCCGCCAAAAAAGTCGTTCGACCAGATCTCGTCTCCATCATAGCCTTCTGTTTCTGCTTGACGAGGGTTGTCCGGCAGCTCATTCCAATCTCGGTGCTCGATCGGTTCAGTGCCGCGTGCTGTTGTTTTTGCTTTGTCGTTCTTTTTGTTTCCGTTATAAAAACGGTCCGGGAAAATCTGATACACAACTGATTCTTTCATCCAGTCTGGTGTTTTGTAAGACGGATCGTATACCGTCATCTGGAATAGAGCGGCGTTCGTATCCGCAGCAGTTCCTTTGCCGCCTTCACCTGTATCTTCACCATATTCTTTTACAGCATCTCCATCGCGCGCTGTGAATTTATAGCCGTACACCCCTTTTTCTTCAGGTGTAACCGTAGCTTCCCACAGCTCGATGTCTTCGCCGTTTGCAGTCGTCCAGCCAGCGTTCACCATATCTTTAACCGTCGTATTGCCAGAGTTATAGTTACGAAGATATAGCTTTGCGCCAGTCAGATCGCCCTTTTTCGTTTGAAGGCGGAGTGTTACGTCTTGTCCAGCTTTAATCGCTCCAAACGGTGCACGAAATGCTTCGTTCCAAGTATCATGGTGAAGCTTGCCTGTGTTCACGCTACCGTCGGGAAGACCCGCATCATAGTTCGTGTACACTTCTTTTGTGTCATGGTTGTAAAAAAACGTGATTTCTGCGTCTTTCAGCACATTCAATTTTATGTTGTCTGCCGGGTAATTTGGGGCATCCCAATTATTGCCGAGCACTATTTTAAATTCGTGCTTTCCTTTTGGCACTTGCGTGGTGTACGTGTAGATGTTGTCACCGTCTTCATCTTGTAAAAGTGCCGTTGATTCACCAGGCGTCCACTCGCCGCCTGCTCCGATATCCGGCTGAATGTCACCTACGATACGTGGTGTTTTCTCAGCAGGAAGTGGTTCTGGAATCGTTAGTTTGTGAGTTGTGTCATCATAGATAAATGTCACGTCTTTTTCCGTGTCGATCGTCAGCTTGTAGTTGTCCCCACCTTGTTTTCCATCCACTCCATAGTTCTCATCCCATGAACCATTGATCGCCACCTTGTATTCATAGGTGCCGGCAGGGAGTTTTCCAGTAAGCTTGTACTTCCCGTTCGGTTGAAGTTCCATTTTTGTAGCAGTGTCTGCAGGGTTCCAGTCACTAGAACCGCCAAGTTCAGATTGCAGATCTCCAACAAGCGTTACGGTGCGCTCCACAGCTTTTGTTGAAGATGGTTGTATGAGTAATGCAGATGCAAACGTTTGCAAAATTAGCGTAAAAAGCAGTAACCAAGAAACTCTGTTGCGAGATTTCATTTTCCTCACTTCATTTCCCCCTTTTAATGGTATGCAAATTAGCGAAAGCGTTTGCACAAACGCTTTTAAGATAACGCTTTCATTCCTTTTATTATGCCATGTTTTCTTTACTTGGAAATGAGTCGTTCGGCTGATAAAGTCTTTCTTAAATGGGTATATTTTCATGTTTTCAGATAATGGGGGTATTAGGAGAAATTGTGCAGAGTATGGCCGGGGATTAAATTTCTTCCTTACATGATTGATCGCTTTTATTTCCTTATCACCTTTGACAGTTGATTGGAGTAAAAGGTGCGAGACTCCTACGGGACAGGTAGGCAGTTTGAAAAGTGGAAGAGGCTCGTTCAGCCCCGACTAGCAAAAGGTGAATGGGCTATCAAGGCGCACTTTGCCTTGTGGGCCATTTAACTTTTGACCTCGAGGGGCTAGCCGCTGCAATTAGACAGGTGAGACACTTAAACGTGAAACGTTCGAATGTGGCTCACCGCCTGCCCCGTGGAAAGCGAGCAACCTGGAACGGAGATCAACATCTCACATAAAGCCCAAAATAAAAACCGGGTCCTCTCTGGAAGGTAGAGGCCCGGCACTTCTTTTATCTTATTCAGCTGACTCTTCCGTTGATTCCTCATCTGTTGAAGTTTCTTCTTCTGTAGAACCTTCTTCATCCGTAGTTGTTTCTTCGTCTTGAGTCTCTGTTTCTTCCGTGTTCGTTTCTTCCTCAGTGTTCGTGTCTTCCGCGTTGTTACATGCAGTGATTAACATAATTGCCAAAAGAGATGCTCCGATTTTAGCCAAAAACGTTTTGCTCATTGTTCAATTGCTCCCTTCGGATTTTCATTATGATTTTGCATGAGTATGGGATTTCTTTTGTCCCTGTTCAGAATATATCATGAAAAAAACCCGAAAAGACGCAATTTACCAAGTCATAACCAACACTTTACAATTCTAAAATCACCTTTATATTGGCTTAATAATTATAGATCATAATGCAGCACATATTGCGGCCCGACTGGACCAGGTTTGATCTGACCGCGATCTACAAAACCTACTTTTTCGTAAAGCTTTTTTGCTAGACCGTTCTTAAAGTTTACGGCAAGGATGAGTTCGTTCACTTCAGGAAAGTGTTTGGTAACAAACGCAGGCAGCTGCAGCATCGCAACTTTTGCGTACCCTTTTCCTTGCTCAGGATGATTAATGGATAGTGCACGAATCACCATCGCGTTTGGGTTTGCAGTAAAATCTCCAATGTTCTCACCCTTATGCAAAACCACAAAACCGACTGTTTTGCTGTGTGCTTCAATCACCACAGGATGACGTCCTGGGTCTTCTTCGCATTTTTTTAAAGCCTCATTCGGCATAGCCGTGAATTTTTCTTGCTCCTGAGGTAAATAGAACGCGTTTAACGCTTCTCGATGTATCTCGTGAAAGAATGTTAGTGATGTGTTTGCCATCTTTGTAACTCCTGTTTTTAGTTTATTGGGTGACGAGTGACTCTGCAGCATCAAGCCACGTTTTTGCCATCAGTTCGTTTCCTTTTCTTCTCATATGTACGCCGTCTGTCGTTAAGGACACATCTGGCTTTTTGTTTAGATGGTTCATAAAAATTTCATGTGTAGGCACGAGCACGGCATCAAATTCTTTTGCTAACCTTCGGACCACTTCCACATAAGGAATCAACAGCTGATTTCCTTGAGATCCTGTGTTTTCTTTTATGATCGTCGGTTCCATTAAAACAAGTTTTGTTTTTGGTGAAAGTTGAGATAACAGGCCGCGGTAAACCTCTTCAAACTGAGAAACATCCACCTGCTCCAATTGAGGGCTATCGAGCTGTCTCCACACATCATTGATTCCGATAGAAACAGATAGCAGATCAGGTTCAAGATCGATTACATCTCGTTGCCACCGGAAAGCAAGATCTGTTACGCGATGTCCGTTCACACCTTTATTGATCACTGTTACTTCTTTTGGTAATACTTCTTTAATCATGCGAACGTACCCGTCTCCCAGTCGATCTGAATCTGTGTTTTTATTTGAAGCTGTGATGCTGTCACCGATAAAAATAATCTTCAATCTATTTCCCTCCCTGTTTTCTTTATTCTATTTTATCATGTTGAAGTGAAATGTTAGGTTTTAGAGGATTTTACATTCTTTCTTTGAATATCTATAAAAAATCCTTTTTTAAGGAGGGCGTTCCATGCTTGAAACAGCGGTTCAGCAACCGAAAACGTTAGGCCAAACAGAAATGACACCGTCATACCGAGTGGATTTGCGACATTATAGAGACAGAAAAGAATACGAAAAGTTTGTAAAAGTAAATACGGTGAACGATTGGACCACTGTGACGTGGAAAGATATTGGAAAACCATATGAGGTTACTTCTTTTTCAAAAGAAAAAACAGAGTGGGAAAAAACGCATGGTGAGATGCTTCCGGTCCATACATCCTGGACGATGTTCAACCAGTCTTTTCACGAGTGGTTCTCTAAGGATGTACCTGCTGAGATCGGGGATAAAAAGAGCACTTTTTTTAAAAGTTTAACAAGCTTCAAACCGAGTGAAGTAAAGACGGCACTTGGTGATTACGTGCGGATTCACCTCTGGAATTATGTGCACCGCATTCAAGACGGCATCTGGGATCCGCGCGGAAAGAGAGCTTTGTTCGAGGGACTGGACGTTCTGAAACCTCGCATTCTATTTTTGGGTGCAGCTGAAGGTTATGAAGCGATGCAGCTAAGTGCGATGTATCCTGACGGTGAGGTAGTGATGGTGGATTATGATCCGTTCTGCCGAGATGCTCGGTTCGCAGAGTTCCCTGAGTCTTATCCGTTTTTAGGGAAAAATTCACGAACGGGCGGAGAGAAGGTTTATTATAAAAACGACTTCAATATCTCGTATGTCGTGGATGATATTCGCAATCTGCCCTATGGCAAAGAGTTCGATATCGTGCTCAGCGTCGGGTTGTTAGAGCATTTTCCAGACGCTATGAAAGCTGAAGTCGTTGAGTGGCATCGAAAATTCTTGAAATCGAGTGGCTATATCGTGATGACAACGCCACGAGCACAAATGCGTTCCAAACTGTATTACGAGATCATGGCAGATGTGATGAACCATACGTATCGGGAGCTTATGACGTTAGAGCAGATGGGACTCTATTTGCATGAAAATGGTCTGGAAATTCTACAACACGGTTACATTAAGGTTCATAACGGAATTGTGGCGAGGGCGAAATAGGCTTGTAAGTGAAACCTGGAGGATGCTCCAGGTTTTTTATTTTGATTTTGATGGAAGATTTCCGGTCAGCAAATTTTCTAAAGTAGTGTGATCAAGCAGATTGGCAACAACATCTCGAATGAGACGCCATAAAGGCTGTAACAGACAAGCTTTATCTTCCAGCGGACAATATTCATACGCGGTAACGCTCACACAGCTCATCGGTGCGAGCGGTCCTTCTATATCACGAACAACTTCTCCAATACAGATCTGTGAAGGCTCTCTTTTTAGCGTATAGCCTCCACTTGCTCCTCTTTTACTTTTTACATAGCCTAAGTTTTTTAAAAGTAACAAAATCTGTTCTAAGTAATTAGAAGGTACAAGGGTCTCTCTTGCAATATCCTTTGTTTGAACAAGTTGCGGGTATTGTGCACCTAACACGATCAACGCTCGAAGCGCATACTCCCCTTTGCTCGAGATTTTCATAACCCTCCCCCTCCCATCTCTATCACTCTATGGTTAACCGTTCAATTTATTCCATGATCCGTCCATTTATTATGCGTTGCCGTTACGCTTGTCCCTCCAGTCTCATACCTTATATAAAGGCGACTTCGTTTATCAACAATGTCGTCAAAGGTAGCAAAGGGGAAATGGAAGTTGGATTTTATACAAAAAATAGAGCGTGTGTTTCGCACGGTTTCAAATCTGCATGTAACAAATGTAGAAGATATCATGCTACAGCTCTCTCCTACTTTTCAGGATGTAGAAAAACATTTATTAAAGCCACAAGATTTGGAATACGGAAGGAATGTTCTTTTTAAGAATGAACGAGTAGAGGTGCTATTAGTCTTTTTACCTCCTTTCTCAAAAACACTGGTGCATGATCATGGATTCTCTTCGGGGTGGATTTATGTCGTGGAGGGTTCTGTATTGAACCTTGTGTATGCGAAGGGAAAAGATGGTGTCAGTTATGAGAAAAATGAATACTACCAAAAAGGTGAGCTGTTTTCTGTGGAGGGTGATACGACGCACGCGATGTACAATCCTTCATTTTCTGGTACGGTGACTCTTCATATCTATTCTCCTCCACTCGGGATCGGGCAGGTGTACAAGCCTCATGAGTAAATATGGTGAACACTATATTCATAGCTTAAAAGATGCTCGTTCTGTGTGGCTGAACGGTCGTGTGACAGATGTTACGACAGATCCTTATTTTGCTGGCACATTATCTACGATCAGTTCCTTATTCGATATGATGGATAGCGCTGAGAATCAAGATAAGGTTAGCGTGGTACAGCATGTTAGAGGTCAAGGGCAGCGCATACACCCGTCTTTTATAGTTCCTCATTCACAGGATGATCTGCTAAAAAGAAGGATTGCCTTCGAGACGTGGAGCAGAGCGACTTCAGGCGTGA